>NZ_JAOYTM010000017.1:0-169158 GCF_025847435.2 Pseudomonas sp. BT-42-2 | reverse complement strand
GCCCTTGCTGGCTGGCACTGACACAACTAAACCCGCCGGCAAGCCCGCCCCCACAGGGGTTGTTGGTGTATCAACTGTTTTGTGGTGTCAGTACCTGCCCTTGCTGGCTGGCACTGACATAACTAAACCCGCCGGCAAGCCCGCCCCCACAGGGGTTGTTGGTGTATCAACTGTTTTGTGGTGTCAGTACCTGCCCTTGCTGGCTGGCACTGACACAACTAAACCCGTCGGCAAGCCAGCCCCCACAGGGATTGCTGGTGTATCAACTGTTTTGTGGTGTCAGTACCTGCCCTTGCTGGCTGGCACTGACACAACTAAACCCGCCCTGCCAGCACAAGTCCCTGTGGGAGCGGGCTTGCCCGCGAAGGGGCCTGCACTGACACACTGCTGCTTCACCACCCTCTGTAGGCGCTGAGGGAGCCTGCGATGGGCCGGATCTCAAGGCTTGCGCTTACGCGGCCCACCATTGAAGCTCGGCACCTTGCGCACCGCCTTGACGGTCGGCGCCGAAGTCCCCGACTCGGTACTGTCCATCCACTTGCCCAAACCGCGTTTGGCGCTGTTTTCCTTGGGCTTCTTGGGCTTTTTCGGCTTCTTGATCACCTGCCCACTGGCATCGGTCATCGGCACCCGGTGATCAGGGATGAAGTCTGGCTCTTCATGGCGCGGCAGGGTCTGGCGAATCAGGGTCTCGATCGCCGAGAGCATCTGCACTTCATCGGCACACACCAGCGAAATCGCTTCGCCCTTGTTGCCCGCCCGGCCGGTACGGCCGATGCGGTGCACATAATCTTCGGCGACGATCGGCAGGTCGAGGTTGACCACCAGCGGCAGATCGTCGATATCCAGCCCGCGCGCAGCGACATCGGTGGCCACCAGCACCTGAATCTCGCGTGCCTTGAAGCTGTCCAGCGCGCGTTGGCGAGTCGCTTGCGGCCGATCACCATGGATGCCATCGGCATTCACCCCCTCGCCCAGCAGACGCTCGACCAACTGATCGACCCCGTTACGGGTCTTGGCGAACACCAGCACCTGGCTCCAGCGCTGCTTGCGCAGCAAGTAGCAGAACAGGTCGGCCTTGCGCTTCTTGTCGACCGGCACCAGCCACTGCTTGACCGTGCTGGCGGTGGCGTTGCGGGGGCTGACTTCGATGCTCAGCGGATCATTCAGGGCCAGGCCCGCGAGCATGCGGATCTGATCGGAGAAGGTGGCGGAGAACAACAGGGTCTGGCGCTTGCGCGGCAGCGCGGCGTACACCGACTGCAACTCCTCGGCAAAGCCCAGGTCGAGCATGCGGTCGGCTTCGTCGAGCACCAGGGTCTGCACCTGGCCGAACTTCACCGCGTTCTGGCGGAACAAGTCGAGCAAGCGACCGGGGGTCGCCACCAGCAAATCGACACCCCGGCGCAGGCGCATCATCTGCGGGTTGATGCTTACCCCGCCGTAGACGGCATAGGTGGAAACCGGCAGGTTCTCGGCGTATTCCTGGATATTGGCATGCACCTGCTCGGCCAGCTCGCGGGTCGGCACCAGCACCAGCGCGCGGATCGAGTTGCTGGCGACCTTCTCACCTTCCAACGCCAGGCGCTGCAAGACTGGCAAGGCAAAGCCTGCAGTCTTGCCGGTGCCGGTCTGGGCCGCGGCCATCAGGTCGCGGCCGGCCAGTACGGCGGGGATGGCCTGGGCCTGGACCGGGGTTGGGGTGGTGTAGTCCAGCTGCTGCAGGGTGCGCAGCAAAGGTTCGATCAGGCCGAGTTTGGCGAAATTCATGGCAATACCGTCAGGGGGTTCAGCGAAGGCGGCAGTTTACCTGCGCCAGTACCCTCGTGTCGCGATAGGGCCGCACCCGCCGCCCCACAGACGCGCGCCTATTTGCACATTTCGCCCTTCAGCGGCGCTGGCTGCTCGGGCGCCTTGCGCCACTGCGGCAGGCCGATCAGCACCACCGCGCCGATGATCACCGCCATCGCCACGCATTCTTCGGCGCCAATGGTTTCACCGGCGAAGGCGATCCCGAGCAGCACAGCCACGGCCGGGTTGACGTAGGCATAGCTGGTGGCCGCCGCCGGGCGTACGTTCTTGAGCAAGTACATATAGGCGCTAAAGGCCAGGATCGAGCCGAACAACACCAGGTACGCCAATGCGCCCCAGCCAGCGGCGGTTGGCATCTGGGTCAAGCGTTCGCCACTGACCGCACTGCCAATCAGCAGCGCCGCGCCCCCAACCAACATCTCGGCTGCACTGGCCATCGGCCCTTGGGGCAGCGGCAGGTTCTTGCTCCATACCGAGCCAAACGCCCAGGCAGCGGCGGCAAACAGGATCAGCGCCGCGCCCATCGGGCTGGCTTGCAGGTTGGAGCCCAGGTTGAGCATGGCGATGCCGGCCAATCCGAGGCAGATGCCCGCCCATTCCAGGCGCGAGTTGCGATGGCCAAACAACAGACCGAACACCAGGGTAAACAGCGGCACCGTGGCCACCGCCAACGCTGCCACCCCGGAGGCGACGCCCGCATGCTCGGCCAGGGTCACCCCGCCGTTGCCACAGCTGAGCAGCAAAAAGCCAATCGGCCCGGCCGCGCGCCATTGCGGCCAGGTTGGGGCCGGCACCCCGCGCCAGCGCAAAAAGCCATACAACAGGCTGCCGGCGATCACGAAGCGAATCCCCGCCATCATCATCGGCGGCCAGGATTCGACGCCAATGCGGATGAACAGGTAGGTCGAGCCCCAGACCAGATACAGGGCAAGAAAGGCACCGATGAGCAACCAGGGAACACGACGGGAGGCAGACATGGGGAAAACACTCGAAATCCGTTTACGGGTGACTTAGTTTAGAAAGGGCCTTGCGCAAACTTAAGTTACAAAACACGTTTAAATCACCCACACACTTTGCAATGAATGGTTATTTGCCGTCTTTGCCGTTGATTGCCTGAAACGAGCGAAACCCGTCATGGACAAGTACGACCGCATGCTCCTCGCCGCCCTGTTGGAAAACGGCCGGGCCACTTACGCGCAGCTGGCGCGACAGGTGAACCTTTCACCACCTGCGGTGGCCGAGCGGGTGGCCAAGCTTGAGGCCTGCGGGGTGATCACCGGCTATACGGCCAAGGTGGACCTGGAAAAGATCGGCCTGCCGATCCAGTGCGTGATCGAGCTGCGCCTGGCCAGCCATGGCAACCAGCAGGCTTACGATGAGCTGGCGCGAATTCCCGAGCTCACTGAGTGTCATCGGGTCACGGGCGATCCGTGCGTGATCATGCAGGCGGCAGTGGGGTCGATGAGTGAGTTGGAGGCGCTGATCAATCGAGTGTCGCAGCTGGGCTTCAGCAAGACCTCGATCGTTCTTTCAAGTGCGGTGGAGCGGCGAGTGCCATTGCAGCAACTCGCTGGCAATGGCAAAAAGAGCTGAGTTTTGTGGTGTCTAGCCTGACGCTATCGCGGGGCAAGCCCGCTCCCACGCCAAGTTGGCTCTGCGTGGGAGCGGGCTTGCCCCGCGATAGCGTGCTCAGTCAATGACGCAGCAGCAGCGAGCCTTCGATCGGCACATACTCAGTGGCCGCGCGAATCAGCGACAACGCCGTCAGCCCGGGCACGCCATACACCACGGCCTCGACCCCATACCGCTGGATCGCTCGCTCCAGCAGCAAGTCGAAGTCGCCATCACCCGAGGCCAGCACCACCTGATCGACCCGGCTCGCCGCCTCGATCACATCCAGGGTAATACCCACATCCCAGTCGCCCTTGGCCGAGCCATCGCTGCGCTGGATGTAGGGTTTCAAGCGCACCTCGAAGCCCAGGTTGCGCAAGATCTGCTGGAATTGCTGCTGCTTGCTGTCGCCGCGGTCGATGGCATAGGCCACCGCCTCGACGATCTGCCCCTGGCGGCTGACCTCGGCCCACAGTGCGGTGTAGTTGAAATGGCAGCCATGGGCCTGGCGGACGGTGTAGTAGAGGTTCTGCACATCGGCGAACAGCGCGATCTTTTTCACCACACAACCCTTGGGTAATCCTGCGAGAAAGGGGTTGGCGTGCAACCCCGCATGCTCAGCAGTATGCCAGAGGCCTCAGACGAAGGTGTCGTCGTCAGCGAAGAAGCCGCCGTCGTCGTTGCCGTAGTCGCTGTCCATGAAGCCCTGATCGCCAGCATAGCCGCCGTTGTCGGCCACCTGCTGCTGGCCGGCCTGGTCATTCCAGCCGCCCGAATCGCTGGCCGGGGCTGGCTCTTCCTTGATCACTTCGACTACTTCCTCAGGTTGCGAATGATGGTTGAACAGGCTGCTGATGCCCTGTGCCAGCAAGACCCCACCCGCGACCCCGGCAGCGGTCTGCATGGCGCCGCCCAGAAAACTGCTGGCACCACTGCGTGCGGGCGCGGCGTTGAAGGCCGACGCCTGCTGTGGCTGCGCTTGTGCGTAACCCGGTGCCGACGGCTCGCGCCAGCCACCAGCGCTGGCACCTGGTGCGACAGTGCGTTGCGGTTGCGGAGCAGGTGCGCGGCTACCGGCACCGAAGATGCTCGACAGGAAGCCGCCGCCATTGCTACCACCCCGGCTGGCCTCGAGCTGAGCGCGGGCCTGCTTGAGTTCGTTTTCCAGCTGCTTGTTCTGCTCATCGAGGCGCTTGATCGCTGCCTCTTGGACGAGAATCGCCTGGGCCATGTAGTAAGGCGCCGCCGGCTGCTGGCGCACATGTTCCTCGATGCACGCCTGGGCCTGGGCATCGCGCGGCTGGCTGGGGTCTTCGGCTTGCTTGATGCGGCCAAACAGGCCGTCGATCAGGGTTTGTTCTTCAGTGTTCATGGGCTACCTCGTGCGGGCAAGCGGGACATCGGACAGCATCAAAGATGGGGGGCGCAGGCGCGGGATTCAATCAGCGGACGCGTGAAACTTTTTTCAGCCAGGCCTTGAGTGGGCTAAAGTTACGCCCCTGCTTTTACAGCCAAGCGATGTTGACTGATGAATCCGCTGAGCGTTCTGCGCGACTCCCTGTACTTTTTCCGCCGTCACCTGGCGAGCATCATCCAGCTCTGCCTGCCGTTGATCGTGCTCGAGGCCCTGCTCACCCAGCTGCTGTACCGCCAGCTCGGCGAACAGGCGTCGCCGGCCTACGGCATGCTGGTCAGCCTGCTGCTGTATCCGCTGTACAGCGCAGCGCTGATCCTCTACCTCGACACCCGCACCCAGGGCCAGGACATCCTCAAGCGCAACCTGTTCGCCCGTGCCCTGCAGTTGTGGCCGCAGCTGGCCTTGTTGATCATGATCAGTACCCTGCTGATCATGGCGGGCCTGGCGCTGTTCGTGTTTCCCGGCATCTGGATCATGATCAACCTGGTGTTCGCCGAATACCTGCTGGTGCTGCGCGGCTTGCCCGTGGTGCAGTCGATGCGCGAGAGCGCACGGATGACCACCGGGCACTTCATGCGCATCCTGGTCTGCGTGTTCGCCTCGCTGGCGCCGGTGTGGCTGCTCGACGGTCTGCTGATGATGGCCTTCCCGCAGCCACAACCAGGCGTGCAACTGGCCATGGACAGCCTCAGCGGCCTGTTGCAGCTGTTCAGCAGCGTGGTGCTGTTCCGCATCTTCATGTTGTTGGAAGCCGACGCCGGCGCCTGAGCTGGCCTGGCGACGAACGGCTCGGTTATGCTGGTGCGATCCGCACCGACAAGCCGAGCCGATGACCCGACTACTGCGCAACGTCCTGCTGTTCCTGCTGCTGATGCTGGCCTTGCTCTGGCTGCTCGCTGAGCACCTGAGCTGGCAGCCCTCCCCCCGCGAATCGGTGGCAGTCGCCTGCCAAGGCCCTGGCCAGCCGCTGCAGCCCGGGCAGACCTTGAGCGTGATGAGCTGGAACGTCCAGTACCTGGCCGGCAAGCGCTATGTGTTCTGGTACGACCAAGGCCGCGGCAGCGACACCCGCCCCACCCGTGAAGACCTGGCGTTCAACCTCGATGAAGTGGCGCGCGTGATCCGCGCCGAACAGCCCGATATCGTCCTGTTGCAGGAGTTGGACAAGGACGCCAAGGCCAGCGACTACCAGGATCAATTGGCCCTGCTGCGCGAGCGTCTGGCCGACCTGTACCCCTGCGCGGTGCAGACCGATGAATGGAAAGCCGGTTTCGTCCCCGACCGGCACATCGCCGGCAGCGTCGGCCGTACCCTGGCAACCCTCAGCCGGTACCCGATCGCCAAGGCCGAGCGCCTGCAATTGCCCAATACCGCCAGTAACGCCCTGGCCCGCCTGCTGGAGCCGCAACCGGCCCTGCTAGTCAGCTATCTGCCGCTGGCCGATGGCGGCCGTCTGGCGGTGCTCAATACGCGGTTGTCGCCCTACCGGCCAGGCAGCGACCTGCAACGACGGCAAGTGGCGCACGTCAGCAAAGTGCTCGATCGCCTGGAAACACAGGGCACTCCTTGGCTGATTGGCGGCGCCTTCAACCTGTTGCCGCTGGGCCAGTACCGTCGCCTGCCACCGGCCCAGCGCGGTAACTACCCGGCCGACAGCGACTTGCACCTGCTGTGGGACAAGTACCCGATGATCCCCAGTAATGCCGAAGCCAGCGGCGCCGAGCGCGACGCCTGGCTCACCCACTTCCCCAATGACCCGGCCGTGAGCGGCCCTGACCGCACGCTCGACTACCTGCTGCACAGTCCGCGCTTGCAGCGAATGGAGGCGCGCGTGCTGCACGAAGACACCTTGCAGATCTCCGATCATCTGCCGGTCACCGCCCAGTTGGTCTTGCCCAAAGCGCGCTAAGTCAATCAGCGCTGCCCAGGAAAAGCAGCTCGCCGGAGAAATCGTTCAGCCTGCCGCCCTGCACGTCCCTCGCCTACCGTGCCGACATTCATCCACAGGGACGCAGGCTATGAACGAACCGCAACCTATCAACCACTGGGCCGATGGTCAGTCTTTTATCGGCGGCATCTATTTGCTAGAGGACGGCAAACGCTACCCAGTCCACCCCTTCAAGACCCATCACGACCTGAGCTTTGGCGTCGATATCCATGTCGACGATGGCTGGCTCAAGGTCGGCGGCAGCGCAGGCCCTTCGCTGTTTCTCTTTCGATTCCACTCAAGAGGCGAGAATCGCCTGCATTTCAGAGTGGCCCTGGCATCCAATAGCCGCCGCAAGCTGGGTATCAGCGACAACGGCTACCTGGGGCTGTACGACCGGACAGACGAGTTGGATTACTGGAAGCTGCAGCCGTTGGAATGGTCCAAGGGTGAGCTGCGCTGCCTGATCCGTGATCATCAGGGTCACCAGGTGAAAATCGAGTCAGTCTCCGGGCTAACCACTGCTCACCTGACCATCGGCGAAGGCGTACCGCATGAGTTCATGATCGTGCGCTCACACTGATTACAACAAAGGCCCCCGCGACTGCCCCTCATCGGCCGCGGGGCTTGGCGCGTGCCGTCGCTTCCGCGACCAAGGGATCATCCGGCCAGTAATGTTTGGGGTAGCGACCCTTGAGGTCTTTCTTCACTTCGGCGTAGGTGGTGCGCCAAAAGTTGGCCAGATCCTGCGTCACCTGCACCGGCCGCCGCGCTGGCGACAGCAGGTGCAACTTGACCTGTTGGCGGCCTTGGGCGATGCGCGGCGTGTCGGCCAGGCCGAACAGCTCTTGCAGGCGCACGGCCAGAATCGGTGGGGTTTCGCTGTAGTCCAGGCGGATGTTGGAGCCCGATGGCACATTGAGGTGCTCTGGCGCCCATTCGTCCAAGCGCTGCGGCAGCGGCCAGGGCAGCAGGTTGCGCAGGATCGAGGACAGGTCCAGCTGGGCGAAGTGGCTCAGTCGCGAGACCTTGCCCAAATAAGGCTGCAACCAGTCCTCCAGACTCGCGAGCAGCGCCTCGTCAGACAGATCCGGCCATTCACTCTCCGCGCTCTTCTGCAAATCCAACTGGCGCAGCAAGGCAACGCGGGCCTGCCACTGGCGGAGCGCTGGCGTCCATGGCAACAGCGCCAAGGTCTTGCGCCGAACCAAGCCGAGCAAGGCCCGCGCCCGAGCCTCGTCGCTCAGGCCAGGCAAGGCTTCACGGCTGAGCACCAGCTCGCCGACCTTGCGCTGACGCTCGGCGCGCAACACCTGTTCGCGCTCATCCCAGTCGAGCAGATTGAGGGTTTCGACCTGCTCGGCGAGCACCTCTTCGAACAAGCCAGGATCGAACTCGGCCGCCAGGTAGATCCGCTCTTCGCGCTGGCCCTGGCGGCTGCCCAGATCGGCAATCACCAACCATGGGCACTTCATCAACCCATCGACTTCGGCAAACAGCGCGGCGCGGCCGTTGGCCAGGCGATACTCGGCGCCGCCTTCGCGCCGTTGTTGGGCGACCCGGTCCGGATATGCCAGCGCCAGCAAGGCGCCCAGCCAGCGCGGATGCTCGGGGTCAGCCACAGCGGCGACCGGTTTGCCACGCAGCAGGCCACGGTATTGGCGGGCTAGCTGACGAGCGCGTTGTACCCCACCCTGGCCGCCTCGTGACAGCCTGCTTTCGCCACTGAGCAGCGCTAGTCGAGTCTGCAGGTCGGCGCCGCCGCCGCGCTGGATATCGCGCTCGCCGAGCAATGCGGCAACATTGCAGGCCATATCAGCCAGACCAAGGTGTTGGCCGCGCAACAACAGATGGGCGATGCGCGGATGGGCCGGCAACTCAGCCATCGCCTGGCCATGCTCGCTCAGGCTGTCGCGGCTGCCGGGCTTGAACGCACCAAGGCGCGCCAGCAGGTCTTGCGATTGGGCGTAGGCGGCGCTCGGTGGTTGATCGAGCCAGCGCAGTTGCTCGGGCGTCACACCCCAGCGCGCCAGTTGCAGGGCCAGGCCTGCCAGGTCTGCCTGGAGGATCTCGGCGCTGCCGTGCGCGGCCAACTGCTCATGCTGGGCCTCGGACCACGAGCGGTAGCACACGCCAGGCTCAAGCCGCCCAGCCCGTCCGGCGCGCTGGGTGGCGCTGGCGCGGGAGATGCGCTGGGTGTCCAAGCGGGTCATGCCGCTGCCCGGATCAAAGCGCGGCACCCGCGCCAGGCCTGCGTCGATCACCACCCGCACGCCGTCGATGGTCAGGCTGGTCTCGGCGATATTGGTCGCCAGCACCACTTTGCGCAGGCCGGCAGGCGCAGGCTCGATGGCAGCCCGTTGTGCATTGAGGTCAAGTTCGCCATGCAGCGGGCACAGCAGGATGTCTGGCCGCTCGCCTAGCGCGTCCTGAAGAGATTGATGCACGCGGCGGATCTCGGCCTGCCCGGGCAAGAACACCAACAGGCTGCCGGATTGCTCGGCCAACCCCTGCAGTACGCAGTCGACCACCCGTGGTTCGACGAACTCACCGGGCTGAAACGGCCGCCCCCATTGAATATCCACCGGGTGCATGCGTCCTTCGCTGCTGACCACCGGAGCCTGATCAAGCAGCCGTGACAGGCGCTCGCCTTCCAGGGTCGCCGACATCAGCAAGATCTTCAGCGGCGGATCGTCACGCAACAGCTCGCGGCCATTGAGGCTCAGCGCCAGCGCCAGGTCAGCATCCAGCGAACGCTCATGGAACTCATCGAAGATCAGCAGGCCAACGCCTTCCAAGGCCGGATCCGCTTGCAGGCGGCGGGTAAGGATGCCTTCGGTGACCACTTCGATCCGCGTAGTGGGGCCGACCTTGCTGTCCAGCCGAATCCGGTAGCCAACCGTTTCGCCGACTTTCTCCCCCAACTCGCTGGCCAGCCGCTCGGCTGCCGCCCGTGCCGCCAGCCGGCGCGGCTCGAGCATGACGATACGCTGCCCCGCCAGCCACGGCTCATCGAGCAGCGCCAGCGGCACGCGGGTAGTCTTGCCAGCGCCGGGCGGCGCCTCCAGCACGGCTTCGTGGCGGCTACTGAGCGCTTGGCGCAGCGCGGGCAATACGGCATCGATTGGTAATGAAATCATGGTGGTCCTCGAACGAGCCGCCGAGTATAACGGCGAACCGGCCAGGACCTATCATGGTCATAATGGTCGATAGCGGCCGTTCGCCGCGATCGTTGCGACTTTCCATCGGAGATTTACATGCGCATTCCATCCCGTGTCATCGGTGGCGTTCTGGTCGCCACCCTGCTGACCCAGCTGACGGCCTGCGGCACGCTGTTCTACCCAGACCGCCGCGGCCAGATCGAAGGCAAGATCGACCCGGTGGTCGCCGCCCTCGACGCCATCGGCATCCTGTTCTACGTGATCCCTGGGCTGATCGCCTTTGGCATCGACTTCGCGACCGGCGCCATCTACTACCCAGGCGGCACTACCGCGCAGGTCGATCCGGCCAAGCTCAAGCCGGCGATCGATGCCGATGGCAAGGTCGACAACGCCAAGCTGCAGGCTATCCTCGAAAGCGAACTGGGCCAGCGCCTGCCGCTGAACGACCCGCGGCTGATCCAGCATCGCGGCAGCGTCGAGCAACTGGCTGCCTACGGCCTGATACCGGCCGCCTGATTCGCACAAGGACTTTGCCGCCCGCATGACCCCAACCGCAGAACAGCAACGCCTGCTGCGCCTGGCCACCCGCGCCTCGCTGGCAGTGGCCAGTATCCTGGTGTTGAGCAAGGCCGTGGGCTGGTGGCTGAGTGGCTCGGTCAGCCTGCTGGCGGGGCTGACCGACTCGGCGCTCGATGCGGTGGCGTCATTGCTCAACCTGCTGGCGGTGCACTACGCGCTGCGCCCGGCTGATGATGATCATCGCTTTGGCCACGGCAAGGCCGAGGCGCTCGCGGGCATGGCCCAGGCGCTGTTCATTGGCGTCAGTGCGGTGCTGATCGGCGTGCAGGCGGTGGAGCGCCTGCGCACACCGCAGCCGCTGGGGGATACTGCTGCGGGTATTGCGGTGATGGTGTTGTCGCTGGTCCTGACCCTGGCGCTTTTGGCGTTTCAGCGCAAGGTCATCCGTGCCACCGGCTCCACTGCGGTGCGCGCCGACTCACTGCACTACCGCTCCGATCTGCTGCTCAACGGCAGCATTCTCTTGGCGCTGCTGCTGGCAGGCTTTGGCTGGCCACAGTTGGATGCGCTGTTTGGACTGGGGATCGCGTTGTACATTCTCTGGAGCGCGATTCAGATCGCTCGGGAAAGTACTGCGATTCTGATGGACAAGGAGCTGCCGGCAGACGTGGGGGAGCGGATGCTGGAGTTGGTCTGCGCGATTCCCGGCGTGCGCGGTGCGCATGATTTGCGCACGCGGGTATCTGGCAGTTACTGGTTCGTGCAGCTGCACCTGGAGTTGCCTGGCGAGTTGGCGCTGCATGATGCCCATGAGCTGTGTGTGCAGGCATCAGCGGTGATCCGCGAGCGTTATCCACAGGCCGATGTGATGGTGCATGCTGATCCTGTGTGATTCGCTATCGCGGGGCAAGCCCGCTCCCACACCATCGATTTCGCATGAATGAGCCGCGCCCCAGATGTTGGACCCATCCATTATCTGGGGCGCAGTTCAGAACAGCGTGGGAGCGGGCTTGCCGCGATAGCGCACTCAGTTGATGCTGTAGCCGCGCCCACTCAAGCAGGCCCCCAGCGCCCGCCGATAGGTATCGGCGACATTGGCCGCCGGTGCATAGCTGGCTTGCGCCGGATCGAACCCGGATTGCTCCACCGCCCAGCGATGGCACTGGTAGCGATCCTGGTCCTGCTGCTGTGGCGTCTGCCCATAGCTGGGATAAGCGATCACATCGTAGCCATTGCCCGCCGGCGGCGCTTGCACCGGCCCACTGGCAGGCGGGTTGACCACCACATACTCGCGGCTGTCAGCCTGGTACCGGTAGTAGGTGTCGGCCACCAGGAAGAACAACGCGCCACTGAGCCAGACCTCCTGGGCATACGACGGCAGGTAGGTGACCCGCACGCCATAGGGCGGACGCACCACCACATAGCCAGCGCCATGCGGCCGGTACCAGTAGCCGCCTGAGTAGAAGTAATCCTGCCCGCGGTACGGCACCTTCCAGTAGCGATCCGGGAAGCGCTCGATCGCATGCCCAGGCCGATACTGCGGCCCCGGCCCCCAGCCATTGCCATGCCCATCAGGCCGCCCCGGCCAGTTATCGCCTGGGCGCTGCCCCGGCCCACCGGCCTGCCAGTAGCGGTCATCGCCATTGCGCCGCGGGATGTCCTGGTAATAACCCTGGCGCGCAGGCTGGGTCTGGCGCGCTTCGTCTCGCGAGTTCAGCGGCGAGCTGCCAGCGCCGCCGGAGTTCGGATCCTGCGGTCCGTGCCCGCCATGCCCATCGCCCGGCCCCTGGGCCAGCACCCCCAGGCTGACGCCCATCCCCAGCAAACCAACACCTGCCAACTGCCAGATGCGCGACCTCATGTTGTCCCTCTCGAATACGGCAATGAACCTGCTGGCAGTCTACCGCGACCTCCTGGCAGGCAGATGAAAATCCAGACATGAAAAAAGGGAGGCCAATGGCCTCCCTTTGCGAATTGTCGTCCGTGCTCGGCGCTTGTGGCGCCGGCTCACCTCACTCGGTCTGGTAAACCGTGTGTAGCCCGGGGGCCGGCGGATCCTGTTGGATGGCGGGCCGCGAGCAGCCTCCTGGGCCGGTCGCCGTGGACTGATGTCCGGGCAGTGATTCTGGTGATAAAGATACCGGCAAGGCACCAGCAGAGGATTGCGAAGATTGCTCAGATAAATAGCACTTGCGCAATTTTTAACCCTGGATTGATAATTCGCCGCAATCCACATAGAAAAGGCCCCTTCCATGAGCAAACTCGACCGCTACGACCTGAGCATCCTTGCCGAATTGCAGCGCGATGCGCGCATCTCCAACCAGGAACT
Source organism: Pseudomonas sp. BT-42-2 (assembly GCF_025847435.2). NCBI lineage: Bacteria > Pseudomonadati > Pseudomonadota > Gammaproteobacteria > Pseudomonadales > Pseudomonadaceae > Pseudomonas > Pseudomonas sp. BT-42-2. Next base: position 156,382 of record NZ_JAOYTM010000017.1, on the reverse strand, counting down.
GGCCGAACGCATCGGCCTGTCGCCCTCGCCGTGCTCGCGTCGAGTCAAGCAGCTCGAAGACGACGGCTACATCTCGCGCCAGGTGGCGCTGCTGGACCGCAAGAAGCTTGGCTTGAGCCTGACCGCCTACGTGCTGATCGGCATGGACCGACACACCCCCGAGCGTTTCGAAACCTTCGAGACTGCCGTGCGCAGCCTGCCGCAGGTGCTCGAGTGCAGCCTGGTTACCGGGATGGACGCCGACTACCAGCTCAAAGTGGTGGTACCGGACATGGACCACTACCAGAAATTACTACTCGGCAGCCTGACCCGTATTGAAGGCGTCACCAGCGTGCGCTCGAGCTTCGTGCTCAATCAGGTGCTGGCCAGCACTGAGCTGCCATTGACCCACTTGCGTTAACAGCCCTTGAAGCCGGGCGTATAATCCGCCGCTTCAGCCTGTCCGGAGAGCACCGATGGATCCTGCAAAATTCGAAGAGTGGATGATGATCATCCTGGTCACCCTCCTGATCGGCTTCATGGGCTTCATCGTCTGGGACCTGGCGAAGAAGTCCAAGGCAGGGCGCTTCGGTACGCTGATCCTGTTCTTCGTGCTGGGGCTCGGAGTGCTGGCGTTTATCATCAAGACCATCGTGGTGGGGATGATCGAAGGCGTCTGAGGGGCAGACTGCCCCCCCGTGATAGCGCCAGCACTACCCAAGACCTACAGCTTCGCCGCAACCTCACGCCAGCAGCCCTGGTCCAACCCGTCCAGAGTCCACTCGCCAATTCGCACTCGCACCAGGCGCAAGGTCGGCAAGCCAACCGCCGCCGTCATGCGCCTGACTTGCCGGTTACGCCCCTCACGAATCACCAGCTCCAACCAGCTGGTTGGCACGCTCTTGCGAAACCGCACCGGCGGATTACGCGGCCACAGCTGCGGCTCAGGCAACTGCCGAGCCTCGGCAGGCAGGGTCACGCCGTCATTGAGTTCAACACCCTCGCGCAGCTGCTTGAGCTGCTGCTCAGTCGGCTCGCCCTCCACTTGCACCCAGTAGGTCTTGGCCAGCTTGTGCTTGGGGTCGGCAATGCGCGCCTGCAAGCGGCCGTCATTGGTCAGCAGCAATAGCCCTTCACTGTCGCGATCCAGCCGGCCGGCCGGATAGATGCCGGGGATATCGATGAAATCCTTGAGCGTCGCGCGCCCTTCGCCGTCGCTGAACTGGGTCAGCACGTCAAATGGCTTGTTGAACAGGATCAGGCGCGGCTCGGCCGGCGGCGCCTTGGCTTGGCGACGCGGGCCGGCAGCAGGCCGCGCCTGGGGGCGGCGCGGCTTGGAACGGGGTGGCAGGGGCATGGATCCTCAGCGGAACGGCGGCTCATCGAAGCTGCGCAGTTTACGCGAGTGCAGCGAATTGAGCTCGGTGCGCAGCAGATCCAGCGCGGCAATGCCGATCTTCAGGTGCTGGCTGACCGCCCGGTTGTAGAAGGCGTTGGCCGAGCCTGGCAACTTGATTTCACTGTGCAGCGGCTTATCGGACACACACAGCAAGGTGCCGTACGGCACGCGCAGGCGATAACCCTGGGCGGCAATGGTGCCACTTTCCATGTCCACCGCCACCGCCCGCGACAGGTTGATCAGCGGCCGCTCCTGGGCCCAGCGCAGCTCCCAGTTGCGGTCGTCGTAGGTCAACACGGTGCCGGTGCGCAGGCGCTTTTTCAGCTCGTCGCCACGCTCGCCAGTGACTTGCGCAGCAGCTTCCTGCAGCGCAAGTTGCACTTCGGCCAGGGCCGGAATGGGGATGTTCGGCGGCACTACCCGGTCGAGAATGCCGTCGCGACGCATGTAGGCGTGGGCCAACACGTAGTCGCCGATGGTCTGCGACTGGCGCAGGCCGCCACAGTGACCGATCATCAGCCAGCAGTGCGGGCGCAGTACGGCCAGGTGGTCGGTGATGTTCTTGGCGTTGGATGGACCGACGCCGATGTTGACCAAGGTGACGCCATCGCCATCGGCGGCAATCAAGTGGTAGGCCGGCATCTGGTAGCGGTGCCACACCACGCTGGCGACCAGCGCCTGGGTCTCGCCGTCATCCATGCCCTTTTCGATGATCACGTTGCCGGGCAGGACCATGCGCACGAAGCGTGGATCTTCGCGCAGTTGCTCAAGGCCATGGCCGATGAACTGGTCGACATAGCGATGGTAGTTGGTCAGCAGGATCCACGGCTGCACGTGGCGCCAGTCGCTACCGGTGTAGTGCACCAGGCGACGCAGGGAGAAGTCCACGCGGGCGGCATCGAACAGGGCCAGCGGCAGCGTTTCGGCGTTGCCCCAGTCCCACAGGCCATCGGCGATGTTGTCGGTGGCGGCCGACAGGTCGGTGCTGGGGAACACCCGCGCAAGTTCGGCGGCGGTAATGCCGGTGCCGGCCAGTTCGTCACCCTGCTCGACCACGTACGGGTACGGGATGTTCTGCTCGCTGACACCGACTTCCACCGTCACGGTGTAGTCGTGCATCAGCGGGCGCAGTTGCTCGAGCAGATAACCGCGAAACGCTGCTGGCTGGGTGATAGTGACGCTGTAGGTACCGGCTACCTGGACCTTGGCATAGGCGCGGGTGGTCGCGGCGACTTCGCCATGGCTATAGTAGGTCAGGCGCAGCGCGGGATAGCGGTAGAGATTGCGCTCTTCGGCATCCGGTTCGGTGCGATCTTTCAGGTAACGTTTGAGGGCCTGGCTGAGGGCCCCGGTGGCCTGTTCATGCAAAGCCGCCAGACGGTCGACGGCCTGTTCGGGGGTATCAACGACTACAAACGCTTGGCTCACGCTGGGCTTCCTGTCTTATGACATGCATAGCTTCCATCTTGCCTGCCTTCGCGGGCAATTACATCCCCGCAAGTCTGTTCGGCCCTCATCGCGGGGCAGGCCCGCTCCCACGCACCCTCTATTGCCTGCGAATTTAGTGGGAACGGGCTTGCCCCGCGATGCAGGCGACTCAGGCCGACCACACTGGCGTGGCCCGCGTCACCAACGCCTGGACATCTACCCCACGCGGCAGCGCGCCATACACCCGCCCTCCGCCACCCAACCGGCTACCGATAAACGCATCACTGACAACGCTATTGCCAGCCTCCAGCAGCAATTTGGCCTGCAACGCGATGGCTATATCCTCGGTCAGCTGGCGCGCCCGGTACTGGATATCGTCGGTATCGGCAAACGCGCCCTTGAGATTGCCGATATGCGCCGCCAAGCGCGGATCACCGTGGCCATCGCCCAGTTCGACGAACAGTGCATCGAGCACCCCAGGCTCCTTGGACAGCGCCCGCAACACATCCAGGCATTGCACGTTGCCAGAGCCTTCCCACGTGGAGTTGACCGGCGCCTCGCGGTACAGGCGCGGCAGGATGCTGTCTTCGACATAGCCTGCGCCGCCCATGCATTCGGCGGCTTCATTGATCATCGCTGGCGCCCGCTTGCAGATCCAGTACTTGCCCACCGCCGTCACCAGCCGGGCGAAGTGCGCTTGCTGTGGATCGTCCAACTGATCCAACGCCTGGCCCATGCGCAGGCTCAGGGCCAACGCCGCTTCGCTCTCCAGGGCCAGATCGGCGAGCACGTTCTGCATCAAGGGCTGCTCGCTCAGCACCCGCCCGCCCACCTTGCGGTAGGCGCAGTGATGCGCCGCTTGGGTCAGCGCCTGGCGCATCAGGGCGCTGGAGCCGACCATGCAGTCGAAGCGAGTCATCGCCACCATCTCGATGATGGTCGGCACGCCGCGGCCTTCTTCGCCGATCATCCAGGCCAAGGCACCGCGGAACTCGACTTCGCTGGAGGCGTTGGAGCAGTTGCCCAGCTTGTTCTTCAAGCGCTGGATATAGAACTGGTTGCGGTTGTCATCCGGCCGGTGGCGTGGCAGCAGGAAGCAGCTCAGGCCCTTGTCGGTCTGGGCCAGGGTGAGGAAGGCGTCGCACATCGGCGCCGAGCAGAACCATTTGTGCCCGACCAGTTCGTAGGCCTGGCCCGGCCCAGGCGCCCCCACCGGATACGCCCGAGTGGTATTGGCCCGGACATCGGTGCCGCCCTGCTTCTCGGTCATGGCCATGCCCAGGGTGACCCCAGCCTTGTGCCGGTCGCCGACATTGCGCGGATCGTATTCACGCGCCAGCACCTTGGGCAGCCAGTACTGGGCCAACTCCGGCTGCAGGCGCAGCGCCGGCACGGCGGCGAAGGTCATGGTCAGCGGGCAACCGGTACCGGCTTCGGCCTGGCTGTGCAGGTAGGTCATCGAAGCGCGGGCCACGTGAGCGCCAGGGCGAGGCTCGGCCCAGGGCAGCGACGGCAGTCCATGCTCGACCGCGGTGCGCATCAGCTCGTGATAGGCGGGGTGAAACTCGACCAGGTCGATACGATGGCCGTAGCGGTCGTGGCTGCTGAATTCGGGTTTGTGCGCGTTGGCCAGAAAGCCTGCGGCCATCAGCGGGCCGCCCGCCAGGGCGCCGTAGGCATCGATCCGTGACTCGGCCCAGCCGGCACCGAAATGCCGCGACCATTGCTGCAAGGGTAGATCGAGGCGGTAGAGGTTGGCGCCATCCAGAGAAGGCGGCTGGTTGGTCACTTCGTGGGTTTCGGCGTACTGGTGCAGGGTCATCGGGGGCTCCTGGATCCGGGTGGGCCTGAGAGTCCCAGTGAAGCACCGCTTGGCCTTCAGTCAAAGTGACAAAAATGCCTATGTAGGAGCTGGCTTGCCCGCTATGGGACGCGCAGCGCCCCCAACAACCTAAAGCCGTGCCGCCCGCCCAGAAGGCAATTGCACCTGCGCCACCGCCAAATTCAGACTCAACTCAAACCGACTGCCCAACCCCCGCGTCGACTCATGCGACAACCTGCCGTCGATCAACTCGCCCAATTGCCGGCAGATCGACAGGCCAATCCCCAACCCGCCATAACGCCGGGTCATCGAGCCATCCACCTGGAAGAAGCGCTGATAAAGAATCGCCTGGTCCAGATCATCGAAGCCGATCCCGCTGTCACTGACGATGAACGACACCGCCAGGCTATCAGGCCCTACCCGGCGTCCGCGGACCTGGATCATCACCCCACCTTGATGGGTGAACTTCAAGCCGTTATCCACCAGGCAAGCCAGGCAGCGCATCAGTTTCTGCGCATCGCCAAGCAACTCATCAGGTAGGTCAGCCGGAATATCCAAGCTCAGGTACAGGCCCTTGCCCAAGGCTTGCCCGGCAAATCCGGCACGCAAGTCCTGGAGCTGACGACGCAGGCTGAAGGGTACGTTCTGCGCACGCAAGCGCCCCGCTTGCAGCTCAGTGAGGATGAGGATGTCGTCGACCATGGCCATCATGTCCTGCGCCGAACCTGCGGCGGTGCGATGGTACTGGGCATGCTCGGCGTTCATCGGCAGGGTATGCATCAGTTCCAGCGAGCCGATTACACCATTCATCGGCGTACGCAACTCGTGGGTGACCGTGGCCAGGAATTCGTCCTTGAGGCGGTTACTCCTGGCCAATTGCTGGTTCAACTGCTCAAGCGTACGGCCAGTTTCGCGCAGGGTCTGTGCTTGCTGCTCACGCAAGCTGTTGATGCGGTCGGCCAGGGCCAGCGACAACAGCGCCACTTCCAGCGCCGAACCCAACTGGCTGGCATACATGGTGATAAATACGTTGGGCAGGTAGCCGAGCACCATCAGCGTGTTGACCAGCCCGCCGAGCAGAAACGCCGTCCAGGCAATGATGAACCAGCGCGCCACGCGCAAACCGCTCCACCAGGCGTACAGCCCAGCGGTGAAGATGCTCACCGTGAACAACAGCGCCAGCACCGTGGCCATGCGCAGCGCCACTCCGTAGCGCAAGGTCACGGCCAGCACCATGACCACTGCGCCACCGACCATCAATACCTGCAGCAGACGATCGAACCCTCGGCTGAGCCTGCCCAGGCGCAGGAAGTGGCGGGCGAACTGACAGCCGAACAACCCAGCGGCGCCAATGAACAGCGGCGTCGACGCATTGGCCCACCACGGGTTGTCAGGCCAGAAATACGCGACCCCGGCACCGTTGACCGACACCTGGTACATGCCGAACGAAGCGATATAGAGGATGTAATACAGATAGCTGACATCGCGCACGCTGATGTAGATGAACAGGTTGTACACCAACATCACCAGCAGCACGCCGTAGATCATGCCCAGCACATACAGCCGGGTTGGCTGGTCCTCCATATAGGCATTGACCGACCACAATGTCAGCGGCGCCTGGATCGAGCCTTGGCTGTGCAGGCGCAGATAAGCCGTGGTCGCCTGCCCCGGCTGCATGGACAGTTCGAACAGGTAGTTATTTTGCAGGATCTGCCGGGTCGCGTAGGGCAAGGCATCGCCAGTGCGCTGCGCCAGGCGATAACCGCCCTGGCCATCAGGCAAATACAGTTCCAGGTGATCGAGGGGCGGATAAGCCAGCTCCAGCAACCACGGGCGGCTACTTTGCGTGCTCGGCGCGTTGTAGCGCAAGTCGATGCGCAGCCAGAACACCGAGGTCGAATAACCGGCGTTGAGCACATCATCCTGGTGCTGGTGAAACCGACTGGCCCAGGCCGGCGAACTGACCTCGGCAATGCTGGCGGTGCCTGCGCGGTCTTCGAAGACCTGCATGACCTTGCCCAAAGGCAGACGCCGGGTAGCGTCGTCGAAATCGACCGCTCCGGCGAGCACGGGCCAGTAGCCCAGAAGCACAATCAGCAAATAGCGCATTACAGCCCCAGCATGGTCTGTCCAATCGCGTCGCGGCGGCCTCCCTTCCCTTTGAGACGACGGTATGCGGCAGAGCCTGTTTATCGAGTTATCCGTGCACTCTAGCATAGCTTCCCGGGGTGGCCATCAGCCACTGGTAAATTTACCAGAATGGCTCTAAATCAATACTTTCAAGCCAGAACAAAAACAAATCCTGACCACTTGATCAACAAAATCCAAATGCCGGGCGCTTCGCGCAAATAGGTTTGGTGGTAAGCTCGCCGACCATGAATACCTACAGCTCCCGCCCCGTTGTCCTCTGTCTCTCCGGCCACGACCCCAGTGGCGGCGCCGGCCTGCAGGCAGATATCGAAGCCCTGATCGCTCAAGGCTGTCACGCCGCGCCCGCCGTGACAGCCCTGACCGTCCAGGATACCGTCAACGTTTCCGACTTCCGCGTGCTCGACCGCGAGTGGGTATTGGCTCAGGCCAACGCCGTTCTCGCCGACTCCACGGTCGCTGCGGTCAAGCTGGGCATGCTCGGCTCGATCGAGATGGTCGACACCGTCGCCGAGCTGCTCGCCGCGCACCCGCACTTGCCGCTGGTCTGCGACCCGGTGCTGCGCGCCGGTGGTGGCGGCCGCCTGGGCAAGGACGAAGTCGGCTATGCCGTGCGCGAGCGACTGTTGCCGCTGGCGACCATCGCCACGCCGAACCTGCCCGAAGCGCGCATCCTCGCCGAACTGCCCGAAGGCACTGCCGACCAATGCGCGGAAAAACTCCTGCCGTTCTGTAGACACCTGCTGATTACCGGCGGTCACGGCGATGAAGAGCAAATCCACAACCGCCTGTACAGCCGCGACGGCCAGAGCCATACCTGGAAATGCCAGCGCCTGCCAGGCAGCTACCATGGCTCCGGTTGCACCCTGGCCAGCGCCCTGGCCGGTCGCCTGGCCCTTGGCGAGCAGCTCGAGAGTGCCGTACGCAGCGCTCTGGACTACACCTGGCGGACCTTGCGCGACGCCGAGCAACTTGGCCGCGGCCAGTTCGTGCCACGCCGACTGCCCTTGGACTTCTGTTCCTGATTCACGCACACGAGGCATGAAATGAAGCTACGCGGTCTGTACGCGATCACCGACAGCCAGCTGCTCGCCGGCCGGTTTTTGTCCCATGTCGAAGCGGCGCTCGAAGGCGGTGTCCGCCTGCTGCAGTACCGCGACAAGAGCAGCGACCAGGCCCAGCGCCTGCGTGAGGCCGAGGCGCTCAAAGCGCTCTGCGAGCGCTACGGCACGGAGCTGATCATCAATGACGACGCCGAGCTTGCCGCGCGTCTTGGCGTTGGCGTGCACCTGGGGCAAACCGATGGGCCGCTGACCCCCGCCCGCGCATTGCTTGGGCGCAATGCGATCATTGGCTCGACCTGCCACGCCCAACTCGACCTGGCCGCGCAGGCCGCCGCTGAAGGTGCCAGTTATGTGGCCTTCGGCCGCTTCTTCAATTCCGTGACCAAGCCCGGCGCGCCGGCCGCCAGCCTCGAGCTGCTGGCGCAGGCCCGCGCCCAGGTGAAACTGCCGATCGCGGTAATCGGTGGCATCACCCTCGACAACGCCGCCCCGCTGGTCGCCCACGGCGCCGACCTGCTGGCGGTGATCCATGGCCTGTTTGGTGCCGACGACGCCCGGGAAGTGACCCGCCGCGCCCGCGCCTTCAACGCCCTGTTCGCTTCCTGATTCAAGAGAGATTTCCATGTCCCGTTCCGAAACCCTGTTCGCCCAAGCCCAGAAGCACATCCCCGGTGGCGTCAACTCGCCCGTGCGTGCGTTCAAGAGCGTTGGCGGCACCCCGCTGTTCTTCAAGCACGCAGAAGGTGCCTATGTCATCGATGAAGATGACAAGCGCTACGTCGACTACGTTGGCTCCTGGGGGCCGATGATCCTCGGCCACAGCCATCCAGAGGTGTTGGCCTCGGTGCGCAAGCAGCTGGAGCACGGCCTGTCCTATGGCGCCCCGACCGCCATGGAAACCGAGATGGCCGACCTGGTCTGCTCGCTGGTGCCATCGATGGAAATGGTGCGCATGGTCAGCTCCGGCACCGAAGCGACCATGAGCGCGATCCGCCTGGCCCGTGGCTACACCGGTCGCGACGCCATCATCAAATTCGAAGGCTGCTATCACGGCCACTCCGACAGCCTGCTGGTCAAGGCCGGTTCCGGCCTGCTGACCCAGGGCGTGCCAAGCTCGGCCGGGGTGCCGGCAGACTTCGCCAAACACACCCTGACCCTGCCGTTCAACGACATTGCCGCGGTCGAGAAGACCCTGGCCGACGTCGGTCAGACCGTCGCCTGCATCATCGTCGAGCCGGTTGCCGGCAACATGAACTGCGTGCCCCCGGCGCCGGGCTTCCTCGAAGGCCTGCGCGAGCAGTGCGACAAGCATGGCGTGGTGCTGATCTTCGACGAAGTGATGACCGGTTTCCGCGTCTCGCTCGGCGGCGCCCAAGGCCACTACGGCATTACCCCTGACCTGTCGACGTTCGGCAAGATCGTTGGCGGCGGCATGCCGGTGGGTTGCTTTGGCGGCAAGCGCGCGATCATGGAATGCATCGCGCCGCTGGGCCCGGTCTACCAGGCCGGTACCCTGTCGGGCAACCCGCTGGCCATGGCTGCCGGCCTGACCACCTTGAAGCTGATCAGTCGCCCAGGCTTCCATGATGAGCTGAGCGCCTTCACCAGCAAGCTGCTGGACGGCCTGCAACAGCGCGCCGATGCTGCTGGCGTGCCGTTCGTCACCACTCAAGCGGGTGCGATGTTTGGCCTGTACTTCACCGGCGCCGATGACATCGTCACCTTCGACGACGTAATGGCCAGCGATGTGGAACGCTTCAAGCGCTTCTTCCACCTGATGCTCGAAGGCGGTGTTTACCTGGCGCCGAGCGCCTACGAGGCAGGCTTCACCTCGATCGTGCATGGCGAGACCGAGCTGAAGATCACCCTCGATGCGGCTGAGCGGGCGTTTGCCAAGCTGAAGTAATCGGCGCTCATGCCGGCCTCATCGCGGGGCAAGCCCGCTGCCACGACGCGTCACATTGCCTCGTGGCAGCGGGCTTGCACCGCGATGAGGGCTAGTGTGATCTGCATCACACCGCCAGAGCACACGCGAGCAAATCCCCACCTGTGCAGAAATTCGAGTAAAACTTTGTAAGGTTGGCGCTGCTTATCCCATAATGTGCCACCAGAGACATCGGACGCAGCTTTGCAGAGGTAAGTCGATCCCCATGAACCGCGCCGGCCGCGCCCTTACCCTGGGCTGCCTGTTGCTTCTTCAGCCCCTGCTGGCCCTGGCGGAGGGCGGTAACTCGTTGCTGATTCCAGCGACGGGGCGTTGCACCCTGAGCGCTCAACCCGAAGACCTGCAAACCGCCGTCAAGGCCTGCGAGCAAACCGCCGAGACTGGGGATGCCCAGGCGCAGTACGAGCTGGGTGAGTTCTACTACACCGGCAGCGGCGATCAAGCCCCGCGTGATCTGAACAAAGCGCTCAACTGGTTCCAGAAAGCTTCGCTGCAAGGCCACGCACAAGCCCAGTACCGCCTCGGCTCGATGTTCTTCCATGGTGAAGGGGTCAAGGCCAACAACGTACAGGCCTATATTCTGCTGAAGATGGCTGCGGTCAACGGCGCCGAAGACGCGCTGGACATGGCCGACGAAGTCACCGAGCAGATGCCCCGCGACGAACTCGAGCATGCTACCCAGGTGCTGGGGCAGATCTTCCGCAAATACCTGCTCGAACTGCAGAACGCCGAAGGGCGCAGCCCCTTCTCCCCCCTGCCTTAAGCGTTATTTCTCCGGCATCGGCATCGGGAACGGCATGACATTGCCGGTGTTCTTCGCTTCGCTGATCTTCGCCGTACCCAGCCGCTCGACCTCATCGATTCGCACGATCGAATGCATCGGCACGAAGCTGCGGATCACCCCCTCGAACTGCGCCTTGAGTTTCTCTTCGCTGGGGTCTACCACCACCTGGGTGCGCTCACCGAAGACGAACTCCTCGATCTCCAGAAAACCCCACAGATCGCTCTGGAAGATCTGCTTGGCGTACATTTCGAACACCTGCCCCTGGTTGAGGAAGATGACTTTATAGATGGCAGGTTCAGGTTTGCTCATGATCGGCGTGGGGACACATACGGTTGAAAATGGGCCGCATCATAGCAGACCACGGCAGCCGCGCAGTGCCCCAGCAGCCTTGCGCCGCCAAGCTGCACTCAGGCACCCTGGCTAGCAACGACCCTTGATCGTTTCAGTGCTTTCGCCACTGTCAATCAAGGGTTATTCTTGGGTTCACCTCTATTGCCGTCGAGCGGCCAAAAACGACCTTGAACGCACCCATACAACCTCATCGCTTCATCCTCGAACCTTTCGAGGCCCACCGTTTCGCCAACTTGTGCGGCCAGTTCGACGAGCACCTGCGCCTGATCGAGCAACGCCTGGCCATCGAGATCCGCAACCGCGGTAACCAGTTCGAACTGCTTGGCGAGCCCAAGGCCACCTCCGCCGCCGAACAGCTGCTGCGCCGTCTCTATCGCGAGACCAAGGCCACCGAGCTGTCGCCGGAAACGGTCCACCTTTATCTACAAGAGTCGGCGGTCGAGCACATCGACAACCCGGCGGTCAATGAAGTCAGCGTCTCGCTGCGCACGCGCAAGGGCAACATTCGTCCGCGCGGCCTCAACCAGCAGCGCTACGTCAAAGAGATCCTGGCCAACGACATCAACTTCGGCATCGGCCCGGCCGGCACTGGCAAGACCTACCTTGCCGTTGCCTGCGCCGTCGACGCGCTGGAGCGCGAACAAGTGCGGCGCATCCTGTTGGTGCGCCCGGCGGTCGAGGCGGGCGAAAAGCTCGGTTTCCTGCCTGGCGACCTGGCGCAGAAGATCGACCCCTACCTGCGCCCGCTGTACGACGCCCTCTACGAGATGCTCGGCTTCGAACATGTCGCCAAGCTGATCGAGCGTCAGGTGATCGAGATCGCCCCGCTGGCCTACATGCGCGGACGCACCCTGAACAACAGCTTCATCATCCTCGACGAGAGCCAGAACACCACGCTCGAGCAGATGAAGATGTTCCTCACCCGCATCGGCTTCGGCTCGACCGCGGTGATCACCGGCGACATCACCCAGGTCGACCTGCCGCGCGGCACCAAGTCGGGGCTGGCGCACGTGATCGAGGTGCTCAAGGACGTGCCGGGCATCAGCTTTACCCATTTCCAGCCTAAAGACGTCGTGCGCCACCCGCTGGTGCAACGCATCGTCGAGGCCTATGACCGTTTCGAAGGCCGCCAGGCCCAGGCCGAGGCACCTGCCCGCGATGCTTGAACTCGACCTGCAACGGGCCACGGATGCCGCCGCCCCTGATGACGCCGCCTTCCGCCGCTGGTGCGAGTTGGCCCTGCGCCAGCGCAGCGCCGACTCGGAAATGACCATCCGTCTGGTCGATGAAGCCGAAGGTCGTGAGCTCAATCACACCTATCGTCACAAAGACTACGCGACCAATGTGCTTTCCTTCCCTGCCGACGTGCCGGACGAGCTGCTCGACATTCCGCTGCTGGGCGACCTGGTGATCTGCGTGCCAGTGGTCGAGCGCGAAGCGGCCGAACAGGGCAAGGCGCTTGAAGCGCATTGGGCGCACCTGGTCATTCACGGCTGCCTGCACCTGCTCGGCTACGATCACATCGAAGATGACGAAGCCGAGGAAATGGAAGCACTGGAACGAACATTGCTGGCCGAACTGGGTCACCCGGACCCCTACGCCGACGACGAACTCCCTCACCACGATATCTGCAAGGAACACGAGTAACCGCCATGAGCGAAGACCGATCGAGCAACGGGCAAAAGTCCTGGCTGGGTAAACTGACCCAGGCTTTTGCCCATGAGCCGAAAAACCGCCAGGAGCTCCTCGAGCTGCTGCGCGAAGCCCATCAGAACAAGCTGCTCGACAGCGAAGCGCTGACCATTGTCGAAGGTGCCATCCAGGTCGCTGACCTGCAGGTGCGCGACATCATGGTGCCGCGCTCGCAGATGATCAGCATCAAGGCCAGCCAGTCGCCTCGTGAGTTTCTGCCGTCGGTGATCGACGCCGCCCACTCGCGCTACCCGGTGATTGGCGAAAGCCACGATGATGTGCTCGGGATCCTGCTGGCCAAGGACCTGCTGCCGCTGATCCTCAAGGAGAACGGCGACAGCTTCAACATCAAGGACCTGCTGCGTCCGGCCACTTTCGTGCCGGAATCCAAGCGCCTGAACGTGCTGCTGCGCGAGTTTCGCGCCAACCACAACCACATGGCCGTGGTCATCGACGAATACGGCGGTGTGGCAGGCCTGGTAACCATCGAAGACGTGCTTGAGCAGATCGTCGGCGACATCGAGGACGAACACGATGTCGAGGAAGACAGCTACATCAAGCCACTGCCCAGCGGCGATTTCCTGGTCAAGGCGCTGACGCCGATCGAGAACTTCAACGAGTTCTTCGACAGCGAGTTCTCTGACGATGAGTTCGACACCGTCGGCGGCTTGGTCATGAGTGCCTTCGGCCACTTGCCCAAACGCAACGAAACCACTGAGATCGGCGCCTACCGCTTCCGCATTCTCAACGCCGACAGCCGGCGTGTTCACTTGCTGCGCCTGACCCCGATTACCCGTTAAGGAAAACCATGCGCTGGATCACCCGCCCCGGCTGGCCCGGTAACCTGCTGGCCATGGCGGCCGGCGCGTCTACCCTGCTGGCCCTGTCGCCGTTTGACTTCTGGCCACTGGCCTTGCTCGCCTTGGGCCTGTTCTACGCCGGCCTGCGCGAGCTGAGCCCACGCCAGGCCATGGCCCGTGGCTGGTGCTACGGCTTCGGCCTGTATGGCGCCGGCACCAGCTGGATCTACGTCAGCATGAACACCTACGGCGGCGCCTCGCCGCTGCTGGCAATAGTGCTGTTGGTGGCGTTTTTTGCCGCCATTGCCTGGTTCTTCGCCCTGCCCGCCTGGCTCTGGGCGCGCTGGCTGCGCCGTAACGAGGCGCCGCTGGCCGATGCCTTGTGCTTCGCTGCCCTGTGGCTGCTGCAGGAGGCTTTCCGTGGCTGGTTCCTGACCGGTTTCCCCTGGCTGTACTCCGGCTACAGCCAGTTGGACGGGCCATTGGCCGGCCTGGCCCCGCTGGGCGGCGTATGGTTGATCTCGTTTGCCCTGGCCTTGACGGCAGCGCTGCTGTGCAATCTGCACCGCCTGCGCGCACGGCGGTCGTTCCTGGCCATAGGCGTGCTGTTGCTGGTCGGCCCATGGATTCTCGGCATTGCCCTGAAAAACCACGCCTGGACCCGGCCGGCGGGCGAGCCGCTGACGGTCGCGGCTGTGCAAGGCAATGTCGAGCAGGACCTGAAATGGGACCCCGCCCACATCAATGCCCAGCTGGCGCTGTACCGCGACATGAGCTTCACCTCCAAACCGGTCGACTTGTTGATCTGGCCGGAAACCGCGGTACCGGTGCTCAAGGACCAGGCCCAGGGCTACATCGACATGATGGGTGGGTTCGCCGCCGAGCGGCATTCGGCGCTGATTACCGGTGTGCCAGTGCGGGAAATCGTCCACAAGCAGCGCCGCTACTACAACGGCATCACCGTGGCCGGCGAAGGCGACGGCACTTACCTGAAACAGAAACTGGTGCCGTTTGGCGAGTACGTGCCGCTGCAAGACATGCTGCGGGGGGCGATCGAGTTCTTCAACCTGCCGATGTCGGACTTCGCCCGCGGCCCCGAAGACCAGGCGCTGTTGCAAGCCAAGGGTTACCAGATCGCCCCGTACATCTGCTACGAAGTGGTCTATCCCGAATTCGCCGCCAGCCTGGCCGCCCGCAGCGACCTGCTGCTGACCATCAGCAACGACACCTGGTTCGGCACCTCGATCGGCCCATTGCAGCACCTGCAGATGGCGCAGATGCGCGCGCTGGAGGCTGGCCGCTGGATGATCCGCGCGACCAACAACGGCGTCACCGCGCTGATCGACCCGTTTGGCAAGATCACCGCGCAGATCCCTCAGTTCCAGCAGGCGATCCTGTATGGCGAAGTGGTGCCGATGCAGCAGCTCACGCCTTATCTGCAATGGCGCTCTTGGCCGTTGGCGATTCTCTGCGCAGTGCTGATGGGGTGGGCACTACTGGCCGGGCGCATTGCCAAGACCGTTTGACGGCAGGGCCAAAACCGCCCCTATCGCGGGGCAAGCCTGCTCCCACGCCAATCGTCCTTACAACGGCGTGGGAGCAGGCTTACCTCGCGATAGCTTCGCCACCGCCTACGCTCAGTAGAACAATCGATACCCAACCAACCCTACCGCCTCATTGAGCAACTGCCCGCTCTGCCAAACCGCCCGGCTATCAGGCAACAGCCCGGCAAACGGCCGCGCATGATCCTGGCCCAGGAACCCCACTGGCGCCGGCACCACCTCAAACCCCGCCCGCTCGAAGCTCCAGCGCGAACGCTGCATGTGCCAGGCCTGGGTCACTACCACTACCCGGCGAATACCCAGCGGCTGCAACACTTGCGCGCTCATTTGGGCGTTTTCCCAGGTAGTGCGGCTGCCTTCTTCCTTCCACTTGACCAGCACGCCAAAGTCATCGCGCAGCCGATCGGCCATCAACTGCGCCTCACTCGGCGGCGTACCATAATGCAGCCCGCCACTGATCAGCACCGGTAGGCCCGAAGCCTTGGCCAGTTGTGCGGCGTAACGCATACGCTCCAACGCTGTGCCGGTGGGCTGGTCCTGACCACCCCAAGCCGGATCACCGCGCTCACGTCCCGCCCCGAGCACCACGATCGCATCGGCGCGCGCGGCCAGCCCGGACCACTGCTCAAGGCCCAACGCCTGTTCGGTTTCCAACTGCCGCGCAGTGTGCTCCACCACCCACGGCAAGCTCATCAACCACAACCCGCCCAGGCCCAGAACGAAACAGGCCAACGCCAAGCGCGGCCGCCGCTTGCGCAGCCACCAGGCAGCCAGCAGCAACAGGAACAGTAACCCCGGGGGCAACAACCATTGTTTGATGAAGTAACGAATCGGCACGACGCACACCTCCTGTGAAGGCGTGCAGCCTAAGAGGATCGGCGCCGGGCAACAAGTACGCATCCGGCGCCGATCATGTGGTATGTGTTGGAAAAAGAACCGGCGCGTGACCCTCTGCGCCTGGAATCCTGAACGACTATCGGAATGGCAGCGTCCTGGATCTCGCCGTGGTGGCGGGGCGTTTCTTGTCCTTGAGCCAGACGATCTTTGCTGACGACGGCTCCGGCTGCTGGTGGGCAGCGGCACTGGCAAAACGGCTTTCCGGGAGGGATTCCAGGTAGGCCTTGATCACTTCGAACTCTGCATGGCTGAGGCCGCGCAACTCCAGTTCTGCTGGCATTTCGTCGCGTAATCTCACCGAGGTCCTGGCCACTTCCAGCGCCAGTCCCAAACGGTCGATCAAGCGTTCGTAAAGCTCCGGTTTGCTTGCGGGTAGCTGCGATTCTCCCATCCGTTCACCTCATTGAAGATAAAGATATCTCCCCCCACACCTGAGCTTAGCGTCACTGCAAAAAGCAGCCGCTTGCAGCGACCAACGGCCCGCAAGGCCGCTCGGCGCAATAGGGTTTCCCACGACGCGCAGCGCTCATGTATGCTACGGCGTTCACTCTTACCGACACCGGAGTGCCGGACGCAGCGAGGTTCCGCTGCCGGGAACAAGGTCTCTTCTCTCTCAGCCAAAAGTAGCCATGCACGAACAATACACGCCCCGTGAAGTAGAAGCCGCCGCCCAGAAATCCTGGGACGAGCAACGATCGTTCGCTGTGACCGAACAGCCAGGCAAAGACACCTACTATTGCCTATCGATGTTCCCGTACCCGAGCGGCAAGCTACACATGGGCCACGTGCGCAACTACACCATTGGCGACGTGATCGCCCGTTACCAGCGCATGCTCGGCAAAAATGTCCTGCAGCCAATGGGCTGGGACGCGTTTGGTATGCCTGCGGAAAACGCGGCGATGAAAAACAACGTCGCCCCGGCCAAGTGGACCTACGAAAACATCGACTACATGAAGACCCAGCTCAAGAGCCTGGGCCTGGCCATCGACTGGTCGCGTGAAGTCACCACCTGCAAGCCCGACTACTACCGTTGGGAGCAGTGGCTGTTCACCCGCCTGTTCGAAAAAGGCGTCATCTACCGCAAGAACGGCACCGTCAACTGGGACCCTGCCGATCAGACCGTACTGGCCAACGAACAGGTCATCGACGGCCGCGGCTGGCGTTCCGGCGCGCTGATCGAAAAGCGCGAAATCCCGATGTACTACTTCCGCATCACCGACTACGCCGACGAGCTGCTGGAAAGCCTCGACGAGCTGCCGGGCTGGCCTGAGCAGGTCAAGACCATGCAGCGCAACTGGATCGGCAAGTCGCGCGGCATGGAAGTGCAGTTCCCCTATGACCAGGCCAGCATCGGTCATGAGGGCACGCTGAAGGTCTTCACTACCCGTCCCGATACCCTGATGGGCGCCACCTACGTCGCAGTCGCCGCCGAGCACCCGCTGGCCACCCAGGCCGCCCAGGCCAACCCGGCGTTGCAGGCGTTCATCGACGAATGCAAGAGCGGCAGTGTCGCCGAGGCCGACATGGCCACCCAGGAGAAGAAGGGCATGCCCACTTCCCTGTTCGTCGAGCACCCGCTGACGGGCGAGAAGTTGCCCGTGTGGGTCGCCAACTACGTGCTGATGCACTACGGCGACGGCGCGGTCATGGCCGTACCTGCCCACGATGAGCGTGATTTCGAGTTCGCCCACAAGTACAACCTGCCGGTCAAGGCCGTGGTCCGTACCAGCGCCGGTGACGAAGTGTCCAGCGAGTGGCAAGCCGCCTACGGCGAGCATGGCCAGCTGATCAACTCCGGCGAGTTCGACGGCCTGGACTTCCAGGGCGCCTTCGACGCCATCGAAGCCGCGCTGATCCGCAAAGAGCTGGGCAAATCGCGCACTCAGTTCCGCCTGCGCGACTGGGGTATCAGCCGCCAGCGCTACTGGGGCTGCCCGATCCCGATCATCCACTGCCCGTCCTGCGGCGACGTACCGGTGCCGGAAGACCAACTGCCGGTGACCCTGCCGGAGAACGTGGTACCGGACGGCGCCGGTTCGCCGCTGGCGCGCATGCCCGAGTTCTACGAGTGCACCTGCCCCAAATGCGGCACTGCGGCCAAGCGCGAAACCGACACCATGGACACCTTCGTCGAGTCGTCCTGGTACTTCGCCCGCTACGCCTCGCCGAACTACGACCAGGGCCTGGTCGATCCGAAAGCGGCCAACCACTGGCTGCCGGTCGACCAGTACATCGGCGGCATCGAACATGCCATCCTGCACCTGCTGTATGCGCGCTTCTTCCACAAGCTGATGCGCGACGAAGGCCTGGTCACCTCGAATGAGCCGTTCAAGAACCTGCTGACCCAGGGCATGGTGGTCGCCGAGACCTACTACCGCGTTGCCAGCAACGGCGGCAAGGATTGGTTCAACCCGGCCGACGTGGAAATCGAGCGTGATGCCAAGGCCAAGATCATTGGCGCGCGTCTGAAGACCGACGGCCTGCCGGTAGAAATCGGCGGCACCGAGAAGATGTCCAAGTCGAAGAACAACGGCGTCGACCCGCAGTCGATGATCGATGCCTACGGCGCCGACACCTGCCGTCTGTTCATGATGTTCGCCTCGCCGCCCGACATGAGCCTGGAGTGGTCCGACTCCGGTGTCGAAGGTGCCAGCCGCTTCCTGCGTCGCGTTTGGCGCTTGGCCCAGGCGCACGTCAGCCAAGGCCTGCCGGGCCAGCTCGACATCGCCGCCCTGGATGACGCGCAAAAAGTCATTCGCCGCTCGATCCATGCAGCCATCAAGCAGGCCAGCACCGATGTCGGCCAATACCACAAGTTCAACACCGCCATCGCCCAGGTGATGACCGTGATGAACGTGCTGGAGAAGGCTCCACAAGCCACCGCGCAGGACCGTGCCCTGCTCCAGGAAGGCCTGGAAGCGGTCACTCTGCTGCTGGCGCCGATTACCCCGCACATCAGCCACGAACTGTGGAAGGCGCTGGGCCACAGCCAGTCGGTGATCGATGCCGCCTGGCCGAGCGTCGACGAAGCCGCCCTGGTGCAAGACACCGTGACGCTGGTGGTCCAGGTCAACGGCAAGCTGCGTGGTCAGGTGGAAATGCCTGCCGCCGCCAGCCGCGAGGAAGTCGAGGCAGCCGCCCGCAACAACGAAAACGTCCTGCGCTTCACCGACGGCCTGACAATCCGCAAGGTCATCGTGGTTCCGGGCAAGCTGGTCAACATCGTCGCCAACTGATGGCAACGCCCGCCCGCAGCCACTGCGGGCGGGCGGAACAGGCCCACAAGGGAGCTTCAACATGATCAAACGCAATCTGCTGGTAATGGGCCTGGCTGTCATGCTCAGCGCCTGTGGTTTCCAGCTGCGCGGCACCGGCACCAGTGAACTGGCGATCAAAGAGCTGGACGTCAGTGCCCGCAACGCCTACGGCGAAACCGTCACTCAACTGCGCCAGGTGCTGCAACGTAGCGGCGTCGACGTGCACACCGGCGCTCCTTACCGCCTGGTGCTGACCGATGAGAAAGAAACTCAGCGCGCCGCCACCTACAGCGGCGGCAACCGTTCTGCCGAGTACGAGCTGACTACCGTGCTCGACTACAGCATTCTTGGCCTGAACAACGTGCCGCTGCTCAGCGACAAGCTGGAAGTGCGCAAGATCTACGTGCATGACGGCGACAACATCACCGGCTCCGACCAGGAAGGCATCCAGACCCGCGAAGAACTGCGTCGCGACCTGGTGCAAGGCATGGTCGTGCGCCTGCAGATGCTGACCCCGGCCCAGCTTGATCAGCTGCAGCAGGAAGCCGACGAGCGTGCCAAGGCCGAAGCCGAAGCCGCCGCTGCCGCCCAGCGTTATCGCGATGAAACACCGCAACAGTCCCCTCTGGAAATCCCGGGCACTTAAGCCCGTACGGGGCACCCCCGGGTGCCCCGCCTTGTGCTCATGAAGCTCGCCCCCGCCCAACTCAACAAACACCTGCAAGGTGCCTTGGCCCCGGTCTATGTGGTCAGCGGCGACGACCCGCTGCTATGCCAGGAAGCCGCCGATGCCATTCGCTCGGCTGCTCGCCAGCAAGGCTTCGACGAACGCCAGGTGTTCAGTGCCGACGCCAACTTCGACTGGGGTAGCCTGCTGCTGGCCGGTGCCAGCCTGTCACTGTTTGCCCAGCGCCGCCTGCTGGAACTGCGCCTGCCCTCGGGCAAGCCCGGCGACAAAGGCGCGGCGGCCTTGATGGAGTACTGCGCCAACCCTGCTGAAGACACCCTGCTGCTGATCAGCCTGCCCAAGCTCGATGGCAGCGCGCAGAAGACCAAGTGGGGCAAGGCGCTGGTCGAAGGTGCGCACTGCCAGTTCATCCAGATCTGGCCGGTGGACGCCCAGCAGTTGCCGCAATGGATCAACCAGCGCTTGTCCCAGGCAGGCTTGTCGGCGCAGCGCGATGCGGTGGAGCTGATCGCCGCTCGGGTCGAAGGCAACCTGCTGGCCGCTGCGCAAGAGATCGAAAAGCTCAAGCTGCTGGCCGACGGCAACCAGATCACGGTGGAAACCGTGCAGGCGGCGGTGGCCGACAGCGCCAGGTTTGATGTGTTCGGCCTGGTCGATGCGATCCTCAAGGGTGAGGCGGCGCATGCGCTGCGTATGCTCGAGGGGTTGCGCGGCGAAGGGGTAGAGCCGCCGGTGATTCTCTGGGCGCTGGCTCGTGAGCTGCGCTTGCTGGCGGGTATTGCCCAGCAATTCAGCCAGGGCGTGCCGTTGGACAAGGCATTCAGCCAGGCCCGGCCACCGGTGTGGGACAAGCGCCGGCCCCTGGTCAGCAAGGCCCTGCAACGGCTCTCGGCGCAACGCTGGGCGCAGTTACTGCAGGATGCCCAGCGCATCGATGCGCAGATCAAGGGCCAGGCCGAGGGCTCGCCCTGGACCAGCCTGGCGCGGTTGTCGCTGTTGATGGCTGGGCAGCGGTTGAGCTTGCCTTCTCAGTAGGCTTGAGATTTTGGGGCCGCGTAGCGGCCCTTCGCGGGCAAGCCCGCTCCCACAAGGACCGCCGCCGCAATCCCTGTGGGAGCGGGCTTGTCGGCGCGCCGAACCGCCGCGAAGGGCCGCGTAGCGGAGCCATTCACTGATCATATAAACAATCAATTGGCCCACCCGTTCCAAGCGACCTACAGTGCGCCCGTCACTCACCACGCTGGACCTTCAAGATGAGCAAAAAGCCGAAAAAACACGGCCCGAACAAGGCCAAATCCATCATCGCCCAGCCACTGTTCCGCAGCCGACAGGAACAACCAGGCAAGGGCAAAGGCAGCTACCGCCGCGAAGCCTTCCAATCGAGAGATTGGGAGGCTTGTTACTTTTTGGCCGCATGAAAGCATCAAAAGCGCAGGCATGGTATGGTCGGCACCTGACCTGTAATTCCTGGATCTGTGCATGCTCTTCAGTCTGTTCCCACGCTGGCAACCCCGCCAGCTGATCGCGGCCTCCAGCCTCATCCTGCTCGTCGCCTGCGCGGAGAAACCCACCGCTGCCGACGCCCTGCCGCTGGCCCCTGCCCAGCCCGCTCCGGTGGTCAACCTGCCCGGCAGCACACCTGACGTCAGTACTGAAATCCAGCCCCTGCAGACCTTCGCCCAATGGCAGGCGGGCTTCCGTCAGCAAGCACTGCAGGCCGGCATCAGCGCAAGTTTGTTCGACCGCGCCTTCAGCGGCGTCACACCCGATATGGACGTGATCAAGGCCGACCGCAGCCAGCCCGAGTTCACCCGCCCTGTGTGGGAATACCTCGATGGCGCGCTGTCGCCACTGCGCGTGCGCAATGGTAAGAAGCTGCTTGAGCAAAATGCCGAGCTGCTGTCGCGCATCGAACAGCGCTACGGCGTAGACCGCCAGGTGCTGGTATCGGTGTGGGGCATGGAGAGTAACTTCGGCCAGTTCCAGGGTAGCAAGTCGGTGATCCGCTCGCTGGCGACCCTGGCCTATGAAGGCCGGCGCCCGCAGTTCGCCCAGGACCAGCTGATTGCAGCGCTGCAGATCCTGCAAAACGGCGACATCCAGCCGGAGGCAATGCGTGGGTCGTGGGCCGGGGCGATGGGTCAGACCCAGTTCATCCCGACTACCTACAACACCCACGCGGTGGACTTCGACGGTGATGGCCGTCGCGATATCTGGAACAGCACCGCCGATGCCCTGGCATCCACCGCCCATTACCTGCAAAGCTCAGGTTGGAAGCGTGGTCAACCGTGGGGCTTCGAAGTCCAAGTGCCGGCCAACTTCGATTACTGGATCGCCGACGGCGCCCAGCGCAAGACGGTCAGCGAATGGCTGCAACTGGGCGTGAAACTGCCCAGTGGCACGCAACTGCCTGCCGCTAGCAACCAGCTATCAGCCGCGCTGCTGCTGCCTGCCGGCGCCAAAGGCCCTGCCTTCCTGGTGTTGGACAACTTCCGCGCGATTCTCAAGTACAACAATTCATCTTCCTATGCACTGGCGGTAAGCCTGCTGGGTGACCGCTTCTCCGGCTGGGGCTTCATTGCTGGCAGCTGGCCGAAAGAAGACCTGCCATTGAGCCGCAGCGAGCGCATCGAGTTGCAGAACCTGCTCAATGCCAGCGGGCATGAGGCGGGCAACGCCGATGGCATCATTGGTGCCAATACCCGCAAGGCGATTCGTAATGCGCAGCAAGCGCAAGGGATGCCGGCGGATGGCTACCCGACGCATAAGTTGCTCGACAGCCTGCGTAGCCGCTAGCGAGCTGTCGCGGGGCAAGCCCGCTCCCACGTTGTAGACGTCAGTGGACGTCACGTGGGAGCGGGCTTGCCCCGCGATAGCCTTACAACCGGAATAACGCCTGCTCCAAGCTCAGGCTGTGCTTTTCGCTGTCCAAGTGCACCCGCGCACCCAGCGGCAAGCAAATATTCGGATCGCAATGGCCACTGCGCCATCCGGCCAGCACCGGCACCGCCAACGGCGCGAAGATATCCTCCAGCAGCGGCGTCATGGCCGAAACCGTAACCCCGGCAAAATCCCCCACCAGCACCCCACGCATCCCCTCCAGCTTGCCAGCCAGGCGTAATTGGGTCAGCAGCCTGTCGATCCGGTACAAAGGCTCGTTGACATCCTCGATGAACAAGATGCTGTCGCGCGTATCGATCTCAGCCAAGGTCCCCAACGTTGCCCCTAGCAACGACAGGTTACCGCCCACCAGACGCCCGCTGGCAGCGCCTGGCAGCACGCTGGTCAATGGGTAGTTGTGCGGGTGGGCAATCGCCGCGCCCTGCCCCAGGCGCCCGCGCAACTGCTCCAGTAACGAACTGACCGTCGGCTCCAGCTTCTCACCCAGCAGATCGGCATTGAGCATGCCGCCGTGGAAGGTGAGCAATCCTGCACGCTGGTTGATCGCCGTGTGCAGGGCGGTGATATCGCTATAGCCGATCAACGGCTTGGGATGGCGCGCGATCAGCTCGAAGTCGATCTGATCGAGCAGGCGCATGCTGCCGTAACCACCACGCATGCACAGGATGGCGTCGATCTGCGGGTCGCTGAAGGCATCATGCAGATCCTGCAAACGCTGCTGATCGGAGCCGGCAAGGTAGCCTTGGGCCTGGCTGACACCGGGGTAGATGCGGCACTGGTAGCCGCGGTCGGTAAACCATTGACCAGCCTTGGCCTGATCCAGTCGCGCTGGGCCTGCGGGGGCAATGATGGCGAAGCAGGCATTGGTCGGCAACGCCTGGGACAATGGGGCAACCCCGCGTTCAACACAGTTCATCGAGCAACTCCTTGTAGGGATCGGCTAGCCACGATGAGCGAAAGCATCAGCCTTGCCCAACGGGTAACGATCCCCCAATAAAAATGCCGATGGCGCCTCTCGGCGCGCATCGGCATGTTTGACTCAAGCCAGGTTCAGAGCTTGATCTTGGCTTCGTGCGCCTGCTGGTCAGCATGGTAGGACGAACGCACCAGTGGCCCGGATGCGACGTTCTTGAAGCCCATCTTGTAGCCTTCCTCGGCGAACCAGGCGAAGGTGTCTGGATGGACGAAACGCTGCACCGGCAAGTGGCTGCGCGAAGGCTGCAGGTACTGACCGAGGGTGAGCATGTCGATGTTGTGCTCACGCATGCGATGCATCACTTCGATGACTTCCTCGTCGGTCTCGCCCAGGCCCAGCATCAAGCCGGACTTGGTCGGGACATGCGGCACCAGCTGCTTGAACTTCTCCAGCAGGTCCAGCGACCAGTCGTAGTCCGAACCTGGACGGGCGGCCTTGTACAGGCGCGGCACGGTCTCAAGGTTATGGTTGAACACATCTGGCGGCTCTTGGGCGGTGATCGCCAGCGCCACGTCCATGCGTCCACGGTAGTCCGGCACCAGGGTTTCCAACTGCACACCTGGCGACAGCTTGCGGATTTCGCGAATGCAATCGGCAAAGTGCTGGGCACCGCCATCACGCAGGTCGTCACGGTCAACCGAGGTGATCACCACGTACTTCAGGCGCAGGTCGGCGATAGCCACGGCCAGGTTGTGCGGCTCATCCACATCCAGTGGCTTCGGTCGGCCGTGGCCAACGTCGCAGAACGGGCAGCGACGGGTGCAGATGTCGCCCATGATCATGAAGGTCGCAGTACCACCGGAGAAGCACTCGCCCAGGTTCGGGCAGGAGGCCTCTTCGCAGACGCTGTGCAGCTTGTGCTTGCGCAGCAGTTGCTTGATGCGATCTACCTCGGGAGAAACCGGGATGCGCACGCGGATCCAGTCTGGCTTCTTCGGCAGCTCTTCGGTGGGGATGATCTTGACCGGGATACGCGCCACCTTGTCGGCGCCACGCAGTTTCACCCCAGCTTCCACCTTCTTCGGCGCAGGGCGCGGGGTGACATCCTGGGATGGGATCAGGTTCGGCACGGCTTCTTGCACAATTGTCATATTCAGTCGATTCCGCCCGTGAGGGTCGTCTGCTCAGCATAGTCGAGGTGCTTGACCAGCTGTCCGCGCAGCCTTGTCCTGACCTCGGTGAGTTCGATCGGACCTGCCAGATCACGTAGCTGGGTCATGGCCAGCCCCGCATACCCGCAGGGGTTGATTCGGCGAAATGGCGCTAAGTCCATGTCCACGTTCAGGGCAAGGCCGTGGAACGAACGACCATTGCGGATTCGCAGGCCGAGCGAGGCGATCTTCGCCCCGTCGACATATACACCCGGCGCATCGGGTTTAGCGGCGGCGTCGACCTCGTAGCTGGCGAGCAGATCGATCAGGCTGTGCTCGATCCGGCTGACCAGCTCACGCACGCCAAAACCCAGCCGGCGCACGTCGAGCAACAGGTAGGCCACCAGCTGCCCGGGGCCATGGTAGGTCACCTGGCCGCCGCGATCGGTCTGCACCACCGGGATGTCGCCCGGCACCAGCAGGTGCTCGGCCTTGCCGGCCTGGCCCTGGGTGAAGACCGCGGGGTGTTCGACCAGCCAGATTTCGTCCTGGCTGTGCGCTCCACGCTGCTCGGTAAAACGACGCATAGCCTCCAGCACCGGTTCATAGGGCTGCAGGCCAAGCTCGCGAAAACCGAGACAAGTGGGCATCAGAGCACCATTTTCACGATGCCGGTAGCGCGCAGGGCGCTGTTGATGTCGTGCAGCTGGTCCTCGCTCTCGGCAACGATGTGCAGTTGCACCGTGGTGTACTTGCCTTCCTTGCTCTGACGCTCGGCCAGAGTGGCCATGTCGACTTTGGCGTGCTTCTTGAGGATTTCGATTACCGTGTCCTTGAAATTGACTACGGTGTCGCCAATCACCTTGATCGGATAATCGGCGCAGGGGAATTCAATCTTGTGCGACTTGACGTCAGGTTCGCTCATGGCGGAAACGGCCTCGTAAGCCGTGGCAACAACGACGCTCCCGCTGGAGTGAGCGGGAGCGTGGCAGGTCACGTTATCAGTTGAACAACCCGTAGAAGAATAGACGAATGCTATCCCACATACGGCGGAAGAAACCACCTTCCTCGACGCCGTCGAGGGCGATGAGGTCAGCGCTGTGGACCACTTTTTCGTCCAGTTTGACTTCCACTTTACCGATCACGTCACCTTTGGCGATTGGCGCGGTCAGTTGTGGGTTCATGGTCATCGAAGCCTGAAGGCGCTTCAATTGGCCTTTAGGCATAGTCATGGTCAGGTCGTTGGCCAGGCCCGCCTTGACTTGGTTGGTGGCGCCCTTCCAGACCGGAGCCTGAGTCAGCTCGGTGCCCTTCTGGTAGAAGGTCTGGGTTTCGAAGAAGCGGAAGCCGTAGGTCAGCAATTTCTGGGTTTCGGCAGCACGCGATTGCTCACTGTTGGTGCCGAACACCACGGCGATCAGGCGCTGGCCGTCACGTACCGCCGAGGCGACCATGCAGTAGCCGGCTTCGTCGGTGTGGCCGGTTTTCAGGCCATCGACGGTCTTGTCACGCCACAGCAGCAGGTTGCGGTTAGGCTGCTTGATGTTGTTCCAGAAGAACTCTTTCTGCGAGTAGATCGCGTAGTGAGCCGGGTCTTCGTTGATGATCGCACGGGCCAGCAGGGCCATGTCGTGGGCCGAGGAGTAGTGCTCCGGGTTCGGCAGGCCGGTCGGGTTCATGAAGTGGCTGTTGCTCATGCCCAGATCGGTAGCGGTCTTGTTCATCATGTCGGCGAAGGCATCTTCGCTACCGGCGATGTGCTCGGCCAGGGCCACCGACGCGTCGTTACCCGACTGGATGATGATGCCGTGCAGCAGGTCGCTGACGCTGACCTGGGTGCCGACCTTGATGAACATGCGCGAACCACCGGTACGCCAGGCGTTTTCGCTGACGGTGACCGGGTCGTTTTCGCCGATCTGGCCACGACGGATGTCGAGGGTGGCGATGTAGGCAGTCATCAGCTTGGTCAAGCTGGCTGGCGGCAGGCGCTCGTCACCGTTGTTTTCGACCAGCACGTTGCCGCTGGACGCGTCCATGAGTACGTAGGACTTAGCGGCCAACTGCGGTGGCGATGGCATCATCTGCTCCGCTGCGAAGGCAGCAGGCGTGATCATCAGCAGTACGGGCAGGCAAAGTCGTTTGGCAAGGTTGGTGATGTTCATCCGTCTCTCGAAAATCGCTAATGGTCTGATGTTTCGTGGGCAAGGCCCAACGGCTAGTCAGTCTAGTTATGCGAGCTGCGCTGCAGCCCAGACCCGAGGCCAGTGGCCTTGCGGGAAAAAACGGCCATTGTACATGGGCGCGTCTGGCAATTCATGACAAAACAGACAGGTCGGCGTCGACTTCTTCCCGGGCAAGCCCGCTCCCACAGGGTCATCGCTGCCCTTGTGGGAGCGGGCTTGCCCACGAAGGGGTGACGCAAATCAGTGCGTCGTGCCCCTTCAGTCCACCGTCTGGCGCAGGAGTTCCCTAGTCGGTCACCAGCTTGGCCTGACCAAGATTGGCCATGCGCACACTGTCCTGGGTCTGCTGGACTTCGCCCTGGCTGCTCATCGGCCCCAGGCGTACGCGGTGCAGGGTCTGCTGGTTACGTACGATCGAGCTGATGAACACCGGGGCGCTGACCATGGTGCTGAGTTTGGAGCGCAGCAGTTCAGCTGCGTCCGGGTTGGCGAATGCGCCCACCTGGAGGTACATGCCGCCATTGGCGCTTGGCGCGCTGTTGCTTGCGATCTGCACCGGCACGACTGCCGCAGCATGCTGCTGCGCTGGCGGAGTCCATTGCTCGACCTTGCCAGTACTGGCCGGCAGCGCTTGGGTCTGGGCCACTTGCGGCTCCTTGAGCACCAACGGCGCCTGTTGACCACGCTGCGCCCACCACTGCTGCGGGTCGATCCCCTCGACGCGCACCCGCGCGGTGCCGGTTTCGGCGTACCCAAGTTTTTTCGCCGCCGCGTAGGACAGGTCGATGATGCGGTCCGAATAGAACGGGCCACGGTCATTGACCCGCAGGATAACGCTACGGTGGTTGTCCAGGTTGGTCACCCGCACGTAGGCCGGCAGCGGCAGGGTCTTGTGCGCTGCGCTCATGCCGTAGAGGTCATAGACCTCGCCATTGGCGGTGTTTTGGCCATGGAACTTGGTGCCGTACCAGGAGGCAGTGCCCTCGGCGCGGTAGTTACGCGAGTCCTGGATCGGGTAGTAGGTCTTGCCCAGCACCGTGTACGGGTTGGCCTTGTAATTGCCGGTGTGCACGGTTGGCGTGGCGTCAGGGATCTTGTTGACATCCACATCCCACCACGGTGCGCCGTCTTTGTGAGCGCGGTTGATATCCAGGCCAGGTTGCGAACGAACCACGTTGCCGCCACTTTGCTGGGGCGGACGGCTGGACGAGCAGCTGGCCAGGACCACGCCAACGGCGATGCAGGTCAGCAGCTTGAAGGAATTCAGAGAAAATACGCGCATTACTTGACGCCCCGTGCAAGAACCAGCTGTTCCGAGAGCTGATGCACCGCCATGGCGTACATCACACTGCGGTTGTACCGCGTGATCGCATAGAAGTTCTTCAAGCCCATCCAATATTCCGGACCGTTTTCACCCTCGAGCTTGAAGGCGGTCACCGGCAGATCATCGCGCAGCGCATCATGGCTCGACCAACCCAGGGCTTTCAACTCCCCGACCGTCTTGACCGGCTCGATACCCGTGGTCAGGCCTTCATCGGCCCGTTCGCCACGTACCTGGGCGCGGCTGACCACGCCCTCGCCCGCAACCCAGCCGTGGCGCTTGAAGTAGCTGGCCACGCTGCCGATGGCGTCATCGGGGTTGTTCCAGATATTGATGTGGCCGTCACCGTCGAAGTCCACGGCATAGTTGCGAAAACTGCTCGGCATGAACTGCGGCAAGCCCATGGCGCCGGCGTAGGAGCCCTTGAGCATCAGCGGATCGAGCTGCTCCTCCCGGGCCAGCAGGAGGAACTCGCGCAGCTCCTTGCGGAAGAATTCGGCCCGTGGCGGATAATCGAAGCCCAAGGTCGACAAGGCGTCGATCACCCGGTAGTTACCGGTGTTGCGACCAAAGAAGGTCTCCACGCCGATGATCGACACGATCACCTGGGCCGGTACCCCATATTCCTGCTCGGCGCGGGCCAAAGTGGCCTCGTGCTGCCGCCAGAAGTCGACCCCGCGGGCAATGCGCGCGTCGGTAATGAACATCGGCCGGTATTCTTTCCACGGTTTGACCCGCTCGGCCGGACGCGAAATCGCATCGAGGATCGACTGCTTGCGCTGCACCTCGCGGAACACGCCCATCAGTTGTTCGCCGGCAAAACCGTAGTCGCGGGTCATTTCGCCAACGAACTCGGCCACCTGTGGCGAGCCGTCATAGTCGCCGGCATTGGCTTGCTGGACAGCGCCGAACAGACCGATTGCGCCGATCCACGGCAGACAACGGGCAGCCCAGGTACGCACTGCTTGCATGAAATTGGTCACCTTATTCAAACCTGCGCGATCCATTTGCGGTGTGTGTGGATCGACATCAGAACGCCAAACGCTGACAGCAGCGTCACCAACGAAGTTCCGCCATAACTAATGAAGGGCAGCGGCACCCCCACTACGGGTAACAAACCGCTAACCATACCGATATTGACGAACACGTATACAAAGAAGGTCATCGTCAGGCTACCCGCCAGCAGCTTGCCGAACAGGGTCTGGGCCTGGGCCGTGATCACCAGTCCGCGGCCGATCAGCAGCAGGTAGACGATCAACAGCAGGCAGATCCCGACCAGACCGAACTCCTCGCCGAGCACGGCGATGATGAAGTCGGTGTGGCTTTCAGGAAGAAAATCCAGGTGCGACTGGGTACCGAGCAACCAACCTTTGCCAAACACCCCGCCCGAGCCGATCGCGGCTTTGGACTGAATGATGTTCCAGCCGGTGCCCAACGGGTCGCTTTCCGGGTCGAGGAAGGTCAATACCCGCTGCTTCTGGTAATCGTGCATGACGAAGAACCACATCGCCACTGCCACCGGCACAGCGGCGGCCAGCACGCTGATGATCCAGCGCCAGCGCAGGCCACCCATGAACAGCACGAACGCGCCCGAGGCGAGGATCAGCAGCGCGGTACCCAGGTCAGGCTGGCGGACGATCAGAATGAACGGCACGCCGATCAGCACCAGACTGATCGCCACGTGCTTGAGATCCGGCGGCAAGGTGCGCTTGGCCAGATACCAGGCCAAGGTTGCCGGCATGATGATCTTCATGAATTCCGAAGGCTGGAAGCGGATCACCCCCGGGATGTTGATCCAGCGGGTCGCGCCCATGGCGTTGTGGCCCATGACGTCGACCACCACCAGCAGACACACCCCGGTCAGGTATGCCAACGGCACCCAACGGGCCATGAAGCGTGGTTCGAGCTGGGCGATGATGAACATCGACACCAGGCCAATGCCGAACGAGGTGGCCTGCTTCATCAGCAAGTCCCAGTTCTTGCCGCTGGCCGAATAGAGCACGAACAGGCTGCCAGCGGCGAGGGTCAGCAGGATGATCAGCAGCGGGCCGTCGACATGGATGCGCTGCAGGAAGCTGGCGCGCCGACGCATCACGTCTTCGCTGGAGAGCATGCGATCAAAGTTGTTCATCATTGCGGCGCTTCCTGGGCGACGGTGGGCGGCGCGAACTCGGTTTTCAGCCGGCCGCTCTCATCGAGCAACCAGGCATCCATCACCTGACGCATCACGGGGGCGGCCACACGGCCACCGGCTTCGCCGTTCTCGATCATCACCGAGACCACGATCTTGGGGTCTTCTGCCGGGGCAAAGCCGACGAACAAGGCGTGGTCACGATGGCGCTCCTGGACTTTGTTGCGGTCGTACTTCTCGCCCTGCTTGATCGCCACCACCTGGGCGGTACCACTCTTGCCGGCAATCCGGTACTGGGCGCCAGCGGCGGCGGCACGGGCAGTACCGCGGGCGTTGTGCATGACCTGCTCCATCCCGTGGGTGACTCGGGTCCAGTCGGCCTTGTCGCGCAGGATGATGTCATCGATCGGGTTTTCGTCCACCGGCGGCTGGCCTTCGATGGTCTTGGCCAGGTGCGGCCGGAACCATTTGCCTTTGCTGGCGATCAGCGCCGTGGCCTGGGCCATTTGCAAGGGCGTGGTCTGCATGTAGCCCTGGCCGATACCCAGGATCAGCGTCTCACCCGGGAACCAGGCCTGGCGGCGGGTAGCGCGCTTCCACTCACGGGTCGGCATCAAGCCGGAAGACTCCTCGAACATGTCCAGCGAGACTTTCTGGCCGAGGCCGAACTTGTTCATGTAAGTGGACAGGCGATCAATGCCCATCTTGTGCGCCAAGTCGTAGAAGTAGGTGTCGTTGGAACGCATGATCGCCAGGTCCAGATCGACCCAGCCATCACCACTGCGGTTCCAGTTACGGTATTTGTGGTCATAGTTGGGCAACTGGTAGTAGCCCGGGTCGAAGACCCGGCTGCTGGCGGTGACCACGCCACTGTCCAGCCCGGCGATCGCCACCGCAGGCTTAATGGTCGAGCCCGGCGGATACAAGCCGCGCAGGACACGGTTGAACAGCGGCCGGTCGATCGAGTCGCGCAGCTCGGCATAGGCCTTGAAGCCGATACCGGTGACGAACAGGTTGGGGTCGAAGCTCGGCTGGCTGACCATCGCCAGGACTTCACCCGAACGCGGATCCAATGCCACCACCGCGCCGCGCCGCCCGCCCAGGGCAAGCTCGGCCGCTTCCTGCAGCTTGATGTCCAGACTCAGGACGATGTCCTTGCCAGGAATCGGGTCGGTACGCTTGAGCACCCGCAAGACACGACCGCGCGCGTTGGTCTCGACTTCCTCGTAACCGACCTGACCGTGCAAGGCGTCTTCATAGAAGCGCTCGATGCCAGTCTTGCCGATGTGGTGGGTGCCGCTGTAATTGACCGGATCGAGGCTTTTCAGCTCTTTCTCGTTGATCCGCCCGACATAGCCGACCGAATGGGCGAAATGCGCACCTTGCGGGTAATGGCGCACCAGCTGCGCCGCCACCTCAACCCCCGGCAAGCGGAACTGGTTCACCGCCACCCGGGCGATCTGCTCTTCACTGAGCTCGAACAGGATCGGCACCGGCTCGAACGGTCGGCGCCCCTGCTTCATGCGCTTCTCGAACAGGGCACGGTCATCCGGAGTCAGCTCCAGCACCTCGACGATCACGTCCAGCACTTCCTGCCATTTGCCGGAGTTACCGGCCCGCTCGCGGGTCATGGTCAAGCTGAAGCTGGGTCGGTTGTCGGCGATGATCACCCCATTTCGGTCGAAAATCAGCCCACGAGTCGGCGGAATCGGCTGTACATGGACCCGATTGTTCTCCGACAAGGTGGAGTGGTAGTCGTACTGAATGATCTGCAGGTAATACAGCCGCGCGATCAGCACACACACCAGCAACATGATCGCCACAGCGCCGACCACGACGCGGTTGCGCACCAGGCGGGCGTCTTTCTCGTGGTCTTTGAGGCGAATCGGCTGCGACATCGGGCGGGCTTACAGGCTCATTTGTGGTAGGGATGCCCGGACAACACGGTCCAGGCGCGGTAGATCTGTTCGCCGATCAGTATCCTTACCAACGGATGCGGCAGGGTCAGCGGCGACAGCGACCAGCGCTGTTCGCTACGCGCGCACACCTCCGGCGCCAGGCCCTCCGGCCCACCCACCATCAAATTCACCGTGCGCGAATCCAGGCGCCAGCGATCCAGTTCGACCGCCAACTGCTCGGTGCTCCAGGGCTTGCCGTGCACCTCGAGGGTGACGATACGCTCGCCAGGCTGCACCTTGGCGAGCATGGCCTCGCCCTCCTGACGAATCAGGCGAGCGACGTCGGCATTCTTGCCCCGGGTGTTCAGCGGTATTTCCACCAGCTCCAGCGACAGCTCCGAAGGGAGGCGCTTGGCATATTCATGCCAGCCTTCCTCGACCCACTTGGGCATACGCGAGCCGACCGCGATCAATCGCAGACGCACGGCGCTTCCTTATTACTTGGTGAGCTTGTCGAAGAACTCGTTGGCACCGGTTTCCGAGCTGTGGTGCTTGCCATCGGCGGCACGGCTCTGCTCGGCCCCCATCCACAGGCGCTCCAGGTCGTAGAACTGACGCGCTGCGGCGGTCATCATGTGCACGATGACGTCGTTGAGGTCGAGCAGGACCCAGTCGCTCTCGCCCTTGCCTTCTTCGCCCAGCGGCTGCACGCCCTTGGCCTTGACCAGTTCGCGAACCTTTTCCAGCATCGCGTTGATCTGGCGGTTGGAGGTACCGGTGGCGATGATCATGTAGTCGGTCAGGCTGTGCTTCTCGCGTACGTCGATGACCTGGATGTCCTGGGCCTTGACGTCTTCCAGTGCGGCCTTGGCCAGCTCGACCAGTTCTTCGGCCTTGATGATGTTTTGCTTGGTCATATAAAACTCGTTCAACTCATTGAATGAGGCGCCCAATGGCGCCGTCAGTTGGACGCACGATACAGATCGTGCGCCTCGATATAGGCCAGTACTGCGTCCGGCACCAGGAACCGCACCGACTTGCCGCTGGCCAGCAGCTGTCGGATTTGCGTGGCAGACACCGCGAGCGGCGTCTGCCAGACGAACGAAATATGCCCCGCCGGGCCAGACATGGCGGCGGGATCGCTCTCCGAGCGCGCCGCCAGAAGGTTGCGCAGCTCGTCAGGGGGTTCGATATCGGCATCCGGGCGTTGCAGCACCAGGATGTGACAGTGTTGCAGCAACTCTTCCCAGCGATGCCAGCCAGGCAGGCCGCAAAATGCATCCCAACCCAGCACCAGGAACAATTGGTCGTCGTCAGCCAGCTCTGCCCGGATCGATTCCAGGGTGTCGATGGTGTACGACGGCTTGTCGCGTGCCAGCTCCCGGGCGTCAACGGTCAGGCATTCGACCCCGCTAACCGCGCTTTGCACCATGGCCAGGCGATCCTGCGCCGACACCTGGGGCGTGTCGCGGTGTGGCGGCCGAGCATTGGGCAGCAGGCGCAGCTCGTCCAGGCCCATGAACTCGGCCACTTCCAGCGCGCTGCGCAAGTGGCCGATATGCACCGGGTCGAAGGTACCGCCGAGAATGCCGACGCGCCGCACTGGCTGGGCGGTGCTCAACTCAGCAGGACTCCTGGCCGCGCAGTTGACCATCGCCGATCACTACGTATTTCTCGCAGGTCAGGCCTTCCAGGCCGACCGGGCCGCGGGCGTGCAGCTTGTCGGTGGAAATGCCGATTTCTGCGCCCAGGCCATATTCGAAGCCGTCGGCAAAGCAGGTCGGGGTATTGAGCATCACCGACGCCGAGTCGACCTCAGCCATGAAGCGCCGGGCCTGGCCCTGGTGTTCGGTGATGATCGAATCGGTGTGGTGCGAGCCGTAATGGTTGATGTGCTCGATCGCCTGGTCCAGGCCGTCGACCACACGAATCGACAGGATCGCGTCGAGGTATTCGGTGTGCCAGTCGTCTTCACTGGCAGGCTTGGCCTCGATGATCGCCTGGGTACGCTCACAGCCGCGCAGCTCGACGCCCTTGTCCTGGAAGCGGCGGGCCATTTCCGGCAGGAAGTCGCTGGCCACGCTTTGATCGACCAGCAACGTCTCCATCGCGCCACAGATGCCGTAGCGGTAGGTCTTGGCGTTGAAGGCCACGCGCCAGCCCTTGTCCAGATCAGCGTGCTGATCGATGTAGACGTGGCAGATGCCGTCGAGGTGCTTGATCACCGGCACGCGGGCATCACGGCTGATGCGCTCGATCAGACCACGGCCGCCGCGCGGGACGATGACATCGACGAACTCCGGCATGCTGATCAGCGCGCCGACGGCCTCGCGATCGGTGGTCTCGACCACTTGCACGACCGCTGCCGGCAGGCCGGCGGCAGCCAGGCCACGCTGGATGCAGGTGGCGATGGCGCGGTTGGAATGAATCGCCTCGGAGCCGCCACGTAGGATGGTGGCGTTGCCTGACTTGAGGCACAGGCTGGCGGCGTCGATGGTCACGTTCGGGCGCGACTCATAGATGATGCCGATCACCCCAAGCGGTACGCGCATTTTGCCCACCTGGATCCCCGACGGGCGGTAGCTCATGTCACGGATGGCGCCGACTGGGTCCGGCAAGCTGGCAACCTGGCGCAGGCCAGTGATCATGCCGTCGATGCGCGCCGGGGTCAGGGCCAGGCGGTCGAGCAAAGCTGGCTCAAGGCCATTGGCACGGCCAGCGGCCAGGTCCTGTTCATTGGCTGCGGTCAGCTCGCTGCGGGCAGCGTCCAGCGCGTCGGCGGCGGCCTGCAGGGCGCGGTTCTTCTGCGCGGTGCTGGCGCGGGCGATCACGCGAGAGGCCTCGCGGGCGGCGCGACCCAGGCGGGTCATGTAGTCAAGAACGGACTCAGTCATGGGCTCGGTGTCTTGGCGAAAGGGGAAATCGGCTGATTATAACTGGCACGCCCCTATACGCCCAGCGGCGGGTGGCGGATGGTAGAAGATGGCGAGGGTAATGGGTAGGAAAGATGTAACGGGCCTTATCAGAAATTTCCTTGTCCGAACCGACGCTATCGCGGGACAAGCCCGCTCCCACGGGGATTTCTCAAAGTCTGCGTGGGAGCGGGCTTGCCCCGCGATGAGGTGATCACTGATACCACGCAGTCGCTCAGTTCAGCCTCGATTAAGCGATTAATTGCTATGATCCGCGCCACTCAACCACGAACGATCAGCATGCCCGACCCAGCCCCCTGCCCGGCACGTGCCCTGCCCGACAGCTTTTTCGACCGTGATGCCCAGACCTTGGCCAAGGCTTTGCTGGGCAAGGTCATTCGCCATCGCCACGGCAATCTCTGGCTGGCCGCGCGGATCATCGAGACCGAGGCCTACTACCTGAGCGACAAAGGCAGCCACGCCTCGCTCGGCTTCACCGAAAAACGCAAGGCGCTGTTTCTCGATGGCGGGCACATCTACATGTATTACGCCCGTGGCGGGGATTCGCTCAATTTCAGCGCCCATGGCCCCGGCAACGCCGTGTTGATCAAGTCCGCCTACCCGTGGCTGGACGCCCTTTCCGATGCCAACAGCCTGGCGCAGATGCAGCTGAACAATCCTGACGCCAACGGCAACATCCGCCCAGACGAGCGCCTATGCGCCGGGCAGACCTTGCTCTGCCGCGCGCTTGGCCTGAAAGTGCCGCACTGGGACGCCAAGCGCTTCGACCCGGATCGCCTCTATGTCGAAGACTGCGCAATCAGTGTGCCGCAGATCATCCAATGCACGCGCCTGGGCATCCCGCACGGGCGCGACGAACACCTGCCGTACCGTTTCGTCGATGCTCAATTTGCCCGCTTTTGCACACGGAACCCGCTGCGTCGGGGCCAAGTCGAAGGCCGGGACTACTTCATTCTGGAACAAGGAAGCTGACTCATGGGCCAATGGCTCGACAGCCTGACCGGCTGGCTCAGCGCCAACCCGCAGTGGCTTGGCCTGGCAATCTTTCTGGTGGCATGCATCGAATGCCTGGCCATCGCCGGCATCATCGTACCGGGCACAGTGCTGCTGTTTGCGGTCGCGGTGCTCGCCGGTAGTGGCGCCTTCACCCTCGGTGAAACCCTGCTGCTGGGCTTTGCCGGCGGGCTGCTCGGCGATGCGCTGTCCTACAGCATCGGCAAGTACTTCCACCAGAACATCCGCCGCCTACCACTGATCCGCCATCACCCGGAATGGATCGGCAGCGCCGAGACCTACTTCCAGCGCTACGGAATCGCCAGCTTGCTGGTCGGGCGCTTCATTGGCCCACTACGGCCAATGCTACCGATGGTCGCGGGCATGTTCGACATGCCCCTGCCGCGCTTTATCGCCGTCAGCATGGTGGCTGGCGCCGGTTGGTCGGTGGCCTACCTGCTGCCCGGCTGGGCCACGGGCGCGGCCATGCGCCTGCCCTTGCCCGAAGGCTTCTGGCTCGATGCCGGGCTGATCGCCGGGACACTGGCGGTACTGATCGGCCTAAGCCTCAATAGCAGCATCCGCGACCAGCGCCATGGCACCCGCTTGATCGCCGCCCTGAGCTTCCTGGCGCTGGCCGGGTTGTTCATCGGCTGGCCTTATCTGCACGAGTTCGACCAGGGCGTAATGACCCTGGTACAGGAGCATCGCAGCCAGGCCGTGGATGGTGTGGTGGTGCTGGTTACCCGTCTGGGCGACTTCCGTACCCAGCTGTTCCTTGGCGCGCTGCTGACCGGTTTACTGCTGTTGGCACGGCAATGGCGTCATGCGCTGTTTGCCGGTAGTGCGTTGATGGGTACTGCGCTGGCTAATGGCACGTTGAAGTGGTTATTTGCGCGGGCACGACCTGAAGTGCTGACCGACCCGCTGACCAGCTACAGCATGCCCAGCGGACATAGTTCGGCATCGTTTGCGTTCTTCTTGGTGATGGCCATTTTAGCCGGACGTGGCCAACCGCCGCGGATGCGGCTGACCTGGGTGCTGCTTGGCTGTCTGCCGGCGCTGTCGATTGCGCTGTCGCGGGTGTACCTGGGCGCGCATTGGCCGACCGACATTCTCGCCGGTGCACTGCTGGCGTGCTGTGTGTGCGCTGTGAGCCTGACCCTGGTGCAGTATCGCCAGCCGCTGAACGCCTTGGGCCAGCGGGTTTGGTGGCTGGTGTTGCCGGCGTGCGTGGCGTTGTTGGCGTTCTTTGCCTTGCATGCGCTGCCGCAGGCTTTGCTGCGTTATCAGTATTGAGTGAGTCAGGGCCAGCCTCATCGCGGGGCAAGCCCGCTCCCACGCCAAGGATGTGAAAGGAGCCGTACAGGTAAACGACCTATCAGGCAAACAACTCGCCCTGAATCCGCTCGAGCAGGTTCTGAATTGCCGCCAAACGCTCCTGCGGCGAATCGATCGTCAGCAAATCCAACTTGTCCTCTTCCATGAACGGCAGCAGGTACGCCAGCTGATTGGCCAACGACAGCTGGCCGTCGACCGGCCGAGGCATATCCAGTGCCTCGACCATCGGGTGCTCACCCAGGGCCAGCAGCAGCGCGAGCAAATCATCCTCATGCTCGGTCAATTCGCTGTCCGTACCGTCCGCTAGCCAGTGCACCTCGCCCAGCAGCAATTGGTCCTTCTGCACCTCGGTCTGGATCACCTCGAAGCGCCGCACGCCCTCGACGCGGATCCCCAGCAAGCCGTTGTCCTGCTGGGTGAAGTCGCGAATCAGCGCCTCACAGCCAATCGAAGCCACCACCGGCGGCGCCTTGCCAACCTGCTCGCCCTCCAGGATGCATACCACGCCAAAACCGCTGCCTTGTTTCATGCAGCGGCCGATCATGTCCAGGTAGCGCGCCTCGAAGATCTGCAAGTCGAGCATGCAACCGGGAAACAGCACGGTATTGAGCGGAAACAGCGGTAGCGTCATCACAAATCCTCAGGCCACCAGGCTAACCGCCAACGGCAGGAACACCGCCGTGGCCACACCCATCAGGCTCATC
Organism: Pseudomonas sp. BT-42-2; assembly: GCF_025847435.2. Taxonomy (NCBI): domain Bacteria; kingdom Pseudomonadati; phylum Pseudomonadota; class Gammaproteobacteria; order Pseudomonadales; family Pseudomonadaceae; genus Pseudomonas; species Pseudomonas sp. BT-42-2. The sequence continues at coordinate 118,094 of NZ_JAOYTM010000017.1, read as the reverse complement.
GCCAACGCGGCGAAGGCGCCGCATTCGTCACTTTCCTGCAAGGCCACCGAAGTGCCAACCGCGTGCGCGGTCACGCCCAGCGACATGCCCCGCGCCTCTGGGCTGAGTACGCCAAAGCGGGTCAGCAGCGCCGGACCGAAAATCGCCCCGATCACCCCGGTAATCAACACGAACACCGCCGCCAGCGCGGCCACGCCACCGATTTGTTCGGCCACCAGCATGGCAATCGGCGAGGTCACCGACTTTGGCGCCATGGTCATCAGGATCATGTGCTCGGCACCGAACCACCAACCCAGCAACAGGCACGCCAGGGTGGCGAACAGGCCTCCGATTACCAGCGTAGTAAATGTCGGCCAGAACAGCTGGCGAATGCGCCGCAGGTTCAGGTAGAGCGGCACCGCCAAGGCCACCGTGGCCGGACCGAGGAGGATATTCATGATCTCGGTGCTTTTGCGGTACTCGGCATAGTCGATACCACAGGAGACCAACACGCCGATCACCAGCAGCATCGACACCAGCACCGGCTGCAGGAAGATCCAGCGGGTTTTCTCATAGCCTGCCAGCACGATCTGGTAGGCCCCCAAGGTGATGCCGATGCCAAACAATGGATGATGGATCACCGCGTTGAGCGCGCCCTGCCAGTCGAAGGTCATGGTTGCTCCTCGCGTTTGCCTTGGCGATGGATGAGCTTTTGCATCAACACGCCGACGAACACCAGGGTGGCCAGGCACGACAGCACCAGCGCACCGACGATGGCCCAAAAGTCTGCGGCAATGTCACTGGCATACACCATCACCCCTACCGCCGGCGGTACCAGCAACAGCGGCAAGTAGCGCAGCAGACTGGAAGCGGCCTCGTTCAGCGGCTTGCCGACCTCGCCGCGAATCATCAGGAACACCAGCAACAGCAGCAGGCCAATGATCGGCCCAGGCAGAATGGGCACAAACAGATGGTTGATTGCCGTACCCAGCAGTTGGAACAACACCAGCCAGGTCAAACCACGCAACAGCATAAGCATCTCCTTCGGGCATGGCGGCCATTATAAGCACGCGTTGGTTGCACCAATAAGCCGATATTCGCCGAAAACATGGCAACTTGACCGCAACCGCGCGACGTGCTGATCTTGGACTTTCGTACCACCCGAACAGCAATGACAATCCGGAGAGTCACGATGCCCTATGTACCTGTTGCAGAGCTTTCGCAGTACGTTGGAAAGGAACTGGGACGTTCCGAATGGCTGAAAATCGATCAGCAGCGCATCAACCTGTTCGCCGAAGCTACCGGCGACTTCCAGTTCATCCATGTCGACCCTGAAAAAGCCAGCAAGACCCCCTTCGGCGCCACCATCGCCCATGGTTTCCTCACCCTGTCGTTGATCCCCAAGTTGATGGAAGACATCCTGGTCCTGCCTGAAGGGCTGAAGATGGTGGTCAACTATGGCCTGGACAGCGTGCGCTTCATCCAGCCGGTGAAGGTCGATAGCCAGGTTCGGCTCAAAGTCGAGCTAACCGATGCCACCGAGAAGAAGCCGGGGCAGTGGCTGCTCAAGGCTACCGCCACCCTGGAGATCGAAGGCGAGGAGAAACCAGCGTATATCGCTGAGCCGTTATCGTTGTGCTTCGTCTGATCCTTCCTTGCACTGATCTGTAGGCGCTGACGAAGCCTGTAAACGAGGGTGTATTGCCCTCGCTTTAGCGACTGGATGCCTTGGAGGCTGCTGTGCAGCCCATCGCAGGCTGCGTCAGCCCCACGCATTCCCTGGCGCGCCAGCGCTGTCTGTGCCAACACATTCTGCGGCATACTCGGTAGATCTATCGCCCGGAATCCGCCATGCGTCCTCTGCTGCCCCTTGCCCTGACCTTGTTGCTCGCCGCTTGTGGCGAAGGCGAACCGCTGTCGCCGCCGGACGCGCGCCTGCCCGATGGTGGCCGCTATCGCGGTGAAGTGGTCAACGGCCTGCTGCAGGGTGAAGGCCGCATCGACTACCCCAACGGCAGCTGGTACGCCGGGACCTTCAACAATGGCCAATGGCATGGCCAAGGTGAATGGCACGGCAGCAATGGGGAGGTCTACCGCGGGCAGTTCGCTGGCGGCCTGTTCGATGGCCTGGGCGACCTGACCACCCCCGGCAGCCACTACGCCGGCACCTTCAAGCACGGCCGGCGCGATGGCGAAGGCACCCTCAAGCAGAACGATCAGGTCTATCGCGGCCAATTCAAGGACGACCAGTACCACGGTGCTGGTGAACTGGAGTTGGCCGATGGCAGCCGCTATCAGGGCCTGTTCGCCAAGGGCAAACCCAATGGCGCCGGGGTGCGCAGCGATGCCAGTGGCAATCAGTTCAGCGGCCGCTTCATCGATGGCCAGTTGCAAGGCAGCGGCACCTACGACAGCGTCGAGGGCGAGCAGTACATCGGAGAGTTCAAGGACAACCGCCTGGAAGGCCGCGGCCGCTACGAGAACGTCGACGGCGACGTGTGGATCGGCGAATTCAAGGACGGCTCGCTCGATGGCGAAGGCGAACTGCTTGGCAGCGATGGCAGCCGTTACAAGGGCGGCTTTCGCCAATGGCGCTTCAATGGCCAAGGCCACCTGCATCTGGCTGACGGCAGCCAATACCTTGGCGGTTTCGTCGATGACGCTTACCAGGGCCATGGCCGGCTGACCCAGGCCAACGGCCGGGTCGAGAGCGGCTACTGGGTCAAGGGTGTGCGGGTGCGTGACGAAAAAGGCAAGCTGTTGCCCGACCCGCTGGACCTGGCCCTGCTCAATCAAGGCAAACTGCTCGCAGACGCCCTGGCCAAGGTCCCGCACTCCAAGCCGCCGATCCAGCTCTACAGCCTGGTGGTCGCTGGCGATGGCCAGCAGAGCGTATTCCTGCGCGAGGCCGACTACGTCAGCAACATGCTCAAGGTACGCTTTGGCGCCCATGGCCAGATCACCCTGGTCAACCATCGCGATCACCTGACCGACCGCCCCATGGCCACCCGCGAGAACCTCACCCGCGCCGCCAAGACCCTGGCCGAGCGCAGCGGTCCGGAAGACCTGGTGTTCGTCTATCTGACCAGCCATGGCAGCCACGACCATCAACTGGTGCTCGACCAGCCGCGCCTGCAACTGGCCGACCTGTCCGCCGACGAACTGGCCAGTTCATTGGCGCCGTTAAAAGATCGCGACAAAGTCATCGTCATCTCCGCCTGCTATTCAGGGGGCTATATCGCCCCGCTCAAGGACGACCGGACCTTGATCATGACCGCCGCGCGCCCCGACCGCGTGTCATTCGGTTGCTCGGAAGAAGCCGACTTCACCTATTTCGGCGATGCCCTGTTCGCTGAAGCGCTTAACCAGACCGACGACTTGAAACAGGCGTTTGAACTGGCGCGCGCCAGCGTTGCCGAACGGGAAGCAAGGGAAGGCTTCGAAGCCTCGGAACCGCAGCTTTGGGCGCCGCCCGCCGTGCTCTCGCACTGGCAGCGCCTACGCCGGCAACAGGCCGAGCAAGCCTTGCGCAATGAAGCTCAGACAGCCAACCCGGCGCAGGAAAAAAACCCTGCCAGCCACTAAGCTGTGTGTAACAAGGGAGAGACATCATGTACTTGACGCCTCAGCATGTCCTGCTTGCCGGAGCCACCGGTCTAACCGGTGAACACCTGCTCGACCGCCTGCTCAACGAACCGACCATCAGCCGGGTGCTGGCGCCAACTCGCCGGCCCCTGGCCGAGCACCCGCACCTGGAAAACCCAGTGGGTGACCCGGCGGTGTTTCTCCCGCAACTGGGCGGACGCGTCGATATCGCGTTCTGTTGCCTGGGCACGACCCTCAAGCAGGCAGGCTCGGAGTCGGCCTTCCGCGCGGTGGATCTGGACATGGTCGTGGCCTTCAGCAAGCGTGCCCGGGAGATGGGCGCGCGGCACCTGCTGGTGGTCAGCGCGATTGGCGCCGATGCCAAGTCGTCGATCTTCTATAACCGGGTCAAGGGCGAGATGGAAGAAGCGCTCAAGGCCCAGGACTGGCCACAGCTGACCATCGTGCGGCCGTCACTGTTGCTTGGCGAGCGGATCGAGCCGCGCCTGGGCGAGCGCTTGGCGGCGCCGTTCTCCAAGTTCATGCCGGGCAAATACCGCGGGATCGAGGCATGCACCCTGGCACGTGCGCTATGGCGGCTGGCGCTGGAGGAGGAAGACGGCATTCGGGTTGTGGAATCGGATGAGCTGCGCAGGCTTGGTCGGAAGTGATTAAGATCCTGGGGCCGCGTTGCGGCCTTCGCGGGCAAGCCCGCTCCCACAGGGACCGCGCCCATCTTCAGAGCGGCGCCCTCCCGGTGGGAGCGGGCTTATCGGGGCGCCGAACCGCCGCGAAGGTCCGCGTTGCGGCCCCAACACTCTCACAGACCACCAGTAGCGTTGAAGCTCACCCCAAGCGCCGTCAACACTGACAAAGGCAGCAGCAAGGTATCGAGCAACAGGCTCCCCGGTAGATCCAACCGCGGATAAGCCGGCGCCTCGGCGCCAAACCTATCCAGCGGGCAACAGCCGCCGTTCATGACATACCAATCCAGCCGCGTCCCGGCATACACCAAGGGTGCCCCCGGCTTGCTGGCATCCAGCGTACGCACCGTGGCGCAACCACCCAGCTGGGCTAGCACCAGCACCCCCAGCAACGCCCGCCTCAATCATCGACCCCATAATGATGCTCGCCCCAACGCGGCAGCATGTCTTGCGGGATGTTCAGCAGATTGAGAATCCGCGCGACAACGAAATCGACCAGGTCATCGATGGTCTGCGGCTGGTGATAGAAGCCAGGCGCCGCCGGTAGGATCACCGCGCCCATCTGCGACAGCTTGAGCATGTTCTCCAGGTGAATGGTGGAGAACGGCGCCTCACGCGGCACCAGAATCAACTGGCGACGCTCTTTCAGGGTGACGTCGGCAGCGCGTTCGATCAGGTTGTTGCAGGCACCTGTAGCGATCGCCGACAACGTCCCCGTCGAGCACGGCACCACCACCATCGCCGCTGGTGCTCCGGAGCCGGAGGCCACCGGCGACATCCAGTCTTCCTTGCCGTACACGCGGATCTGCCCATCGGCGGCGCCGGTGTATTCGGTGAGGAAGGCCTGCATCGCCTGGGGCTTGGCTGGCAGTAGCACGTCGGTCTCGGTGGCCATCACCAGCTGCGCGGCCTTGGAGATGAGGAAGTGCACCTCTCGGTCCTCGCGCACCAGGCAGTCGAGCAGGCGCAGGCCGTACTGCGCTCCGGAGGCGCCGGTCATGGCCAGGGTGATGCGTTCCGGCCCGCTCATCACTGCAACGCCTCGGCCAGTTTGCCGTGCAGGCCGCCGAAGCCGCCGTTACTCATGATCACCACGTGGGTGCCCGGTCGTGCCTGGCCTTTGACCCGCTCGATGATCGCTTCCAGGCTGTCGGCAACCACGGACGGCACCTTGCACTGGGCGGCAGTGGCTGCCAGGTCCCAGCCGAGGTTGGCCGGGGCGTACCAGATGACCTGGTCGGCGTCGTTGACGCTTTCCGGCAAGCCGTCGCGGTGAGCGCCCAACTTCATCGAGTTGGAGCGCGGCTCGATCACTGCAATCACTGGCGCTTCGCCCACCCGCTTGCGCAGGCCGTCGAGGGTGGTGGCAATGGCGGTCGGGTGGTGGGCGAAATCATCGTAGATAGTCACGCCCTGTACTTCGGCGACCTTTTCCATCCGCCGCTTGACGCTCTTGAAGGCGCTCAGGCCGTCAATCGCCATCGCCGGTACCACGCCGACGTGGCGCGCAGCGGCCAAGGTAGCCAAGGCGTTGGCGACGTTATGCTGGCCGGTCATCTCCCACTTCACGATGCCTTGGGCAACCCCGTCGAACAGCACTTCGAAGTGCGAGCCATCGGCACTGAGCAGGCGCGCTTGCCACTGGCCGCCTTCACCCGTGGTTTGCACCGGCGTCCAGCAACCCATGCCGATCACCCGCTCCAGGGCTTGCTCAGTGGTCGGATGGATGACCAGGCCTTCGCTTGGAATGGTCCGCACCAAGTGATGGAACTGCCGCTCGATAGATGCCAGATCCGGGAAGATGTCCGCATGATCGAACTCAAGGTTATTGAGAATCGCAGTACGCGGGTGGTAGTGCACGAACTTCGAACGCTTGTCGAAGAAGGCGCTGTCGTATTCATCGGCCTCGACCACGAAGAACGGCGTGTCGCCCAGGCGCGCCGACACCGAGAAGTTCTGCGGCACGCCGCCGATCAGGAAGCCCGGACTCATGCCGGCATGCTCCAGCACCCAGGCCAGCATGCTGCTGGTCGTGGTCTTGCCATGAGTACCGGCCACCGCCAGCACCCAGCGCCCCTGCAGCACATGGTCGGCCAGCCACTGCGGGCCGGAAACGTACGGCAGGCCCTTGTTCAGGACATATTCGACCGCAGGGTTGCCGCGCGACATGGCATTGCCGATCACCACCAGATCCGGCGCCGGTTCCAGCTGGGCAGGGTCGTAGCCCTGGGTCAGCTCGATGCCCTGGGCCTGGAGCTGCGTGCTCATTGGCGGATAGACGTTGGCATCGGAGCCGGTGACCCGATGGCCCAGCTCCTTGGCCAGGACCGCCAGGGAACCCATGAAAGTGCCGCAAATACCAAGAATATGAATGTGCATGATCGACCTCGCAAAACGTCGAGGCAGGGTAGCCCAGGGCGAGCGAAATCGCACCCGCTGTTTCGTTCAGCCGCCCCTGGCGATGCCGTGTTTGCGAAGTTTTCGATACAAGGTATTGCGGCTGATGCCCAGGTGGCTGGCGACGTTGGTCAGGTGCCAGCGGTTTTGTTCCAGCACAGCCAACAAGACACTGCGCTCAGCATCCTCTAGAGGTAGATCGGCATGTAGAGGTGGATCAGCGCGTGAAGGTAGCTCAGCGTGGGAGCGGGCGTGCCCCGCGATAGCGCCGGCGCAGACCCCATCGAACTGACCCATGTCGCTATCGCGGGGCAAGCCCGCTCCCACGCACTGCGTATTGGAACGCACCAGCACAGGCAAGTCGGCATAGGTAATGCGCTGGTTGTCGCACAGCGCCACCAGCGTGCGCAGCACATTGCGCAGTTGCCGCACGTTACCCGGCCAGGCGAATGCCAGCAGCGCCTGGCGCGCCTGTGGCTCGATCTCGATGTGCTGCCCTTCGGCTTCCTGGCGCAACAAAAAGTCCAGCAGCGGCGCTTTGTCACTGCGCTCACGCACCGCCGGCAACGCCACTTCCAGGCCGTTTAGCCGGTAGTACAAGTCTTCGCGGAAGCTGCCCTGCTCCACCCGCTGCAAGAGGTTGCGGTGGGTAGCGCTGATGATCCGCACATCCACCGCCTGCGCCTCACCACCAATCGGCACCACCTGGCGATCCTCCAGCACCCTGAGCAGTCGCGTCTGCAACGCCAGCGGCATATCGCCGATTTCATCGAGCAACAACGTACCGCCATCGGCCTGCAGCAGTTTGCCGCGCATGCCTTCCTTGCGCGCACCGGTGAAACTGCCACCGCGATAACCGAACAACTCGCTCTCGATCAGGCTCTCTGGCAGCGAAGCGCAGTTGATGGCCACAAAAGGTTTGTGCCGACGCTGGCTGGCCTGGTGCACGGCCTGGGCGAACGCCTCCTTGCCACATCCAGTCTCGCCGCGCAGCAGCAGCGGCACGTCACGCTCGAACACGCGAACGGCGCGGCTGAAATCAGCTTTAAGAGCCGGATCGAGCAGACAGATCTGCGCCTGCGCCTCGGCCGTTTGCAGCGGCATCGCCGCTGGCACCGCCCAAGCTGCTGTGCGGGCCTGGCCACGCAGGCTGGCGAACACCTGGCGGCCGTCGCGGGTATGCAGGGGCCAGACTGCGCTGCCCTGCGGCGTGGCACGGCTGAGCAAATCGTCGTGGCTGCAGGCAAAAAACATATCCACAGGCTTGCCCAGCACTCCACCACGAATAGTGCCGAGCAGATTCAACGCACTCTGGTTGACCGCACTGATCCGCCCTTCGCCATCGAATGCCAGCAAGCCTTCGCTGAACAGCCCTACCGATTCGGCCTGCAAATGGAAACGCAGCAGCCACTGATGCTCGAAATGGCGCAGGAAGTAACAGCTCTCGATCATCTTCGCCGAGAGGTTGACCAGCGCCATGGTATGGAACTGGCTCTGGCGCGAGACATCGGGCCGCGCCGAAGACACGTCGAGTACCGCCAGCAGCTCGCCATGCGGGTCGAACACCGGGCTCGCCGAGCAGGTCAGCCCAGTGTGGCGGCCACGAAAATGTTCGTTTTGATGGATGGTCAGCGCCTGCCGCTCGACCAGGCAGGTGCCAATGCCATTGGTGCCCTCGCTGGCCTCGCTCCAGTCGGCGCCCAACCACAGCCCGGCGCGCTCGAAAATACGCCGTTCGGTAGGCGCGGTGACGCAATTGAGGATCACCCCGCGGGCGTCGGTCAGCAATACCGCGTGCCCCGCGCCCGATAGCTGCTGGTGCAGGCTATTCATCTCGGTGCCAGCAATCTGCAACACCTGGCGCAGGCGTTCGCGGGTTTCCAGCAGGCGCCCGTGTTCGAGCACCACCGGCGCCTGGCCACGGTCAGGGTCGAGGTGATAGTCCTCCAGGCAACGCAGCCAGGAACGGGCGATCGAAGGGTCGCTGGCAGGTCCGCTGCCCTCGCCACGGGCAACTGTCAGGACTTGATGGGCATGGCGGCTGAACGCATTGCTCTGCATTTGTTGTTGTGCTCCGCAGATAGAGACTCAGGGCCAGCATCCTCCACCCAGCAAGGCTTTGCAATGGCGCACTGACCCACAGGTCATGCGGCGTGTCATTAGCGGTACAAACTGTCACTGCGACTGTGCCATAGCGGGTACACAGGGGCTCAACGATAGTGCAAGGAGCGCAGTAACTCCTTGATTCACAAGGAGCGCCCGGCAGTGGCCCAAGCTTTGCTCTACGCTTTCCAACTCCCCAACAAACACAATAGCCAGGAGAGACACCATGCGTTACGCACATCCCGGTACCCAAGGCTCCAAGGTCAGCTTCAAGAGCCGTTACGGGAACTTCATCGGTGGCGAGTTCGTAGCTCCGGTCAAAGGCCAATACTTCGAAAACACATCTCCGGTGAACGGCAAGCTGATCGCCGAATTCCCCCGCTCCACTGCCGAAGACATCGACAAGGCGCTGGACGCCGCGCACGCCGCAGCCGACGCCTGGGGCCGCACCTCGGTGCAGGACCGCTCCAACGTCCTGCTGAAAATTGCCGACCGCATCGAGCAGAACCTCGAACTGCTGGCCATCACCGAAACCTGGGACAACGGCAAGCCGGTGCGTGAAACCCTCAACGCCGACATCCCGCTAGCTGTTGACCATTTCCGCTACTTCGCTGGTTGCATCCGCGCCCAGGAAGGCGGCGCCGCCGAGATCAACGAAGGCACCGTGGCCTATCACATCCACGAACCGCTGGGCGTGGTCGGGCAGATCATTCCGTGGAACTTCCCGATCCTGATGGCCGCCTGGAAACTCGCCCCGGCGCTGGCCGCCGGCAACTGCGTGGTGCTCAAGCCGGCCGAGCAGACCCCACTGGGCATCACCGTGCTGGTCGAGTTGATCGGCGACCTACTGCCGCCGGGCGTGCTCAACGTGGTGCAGGGGTATGGCCGTGAAGCGGGCGAGGCCCTGGCCACCAGCAAGCGCATCGCCAAGATCGCCTTCACCGGCTCCACCCCAGTCGGCTCGCACATCATGAAATGCGCAGCCGAAAACATCATCCCGTCCACCGTCGAGCTGGGCGGCAAGTCGCCGAACATCTACTTCGAAGACATCATGCAGGCCGAGCCGAGCTTCATCGACAAGGCTGCTGAAGGCATGGTCCTGGCGTTCTTCAACCAGGGCGAAGTGTGCACCTGCCCATCGCGGGCGCTGGTGCAGGAATCGATCTACCCGCAGTTCATGGAAGCGGTGCTGAACAAGGTCAAGAAGATCAAGCGTGGCGACCCGCTGGACACCGACACCATGGTCGGCGCCCAGGCCTCGCAGCAACAGTTCGAGAAGATCCTCTCGTACCTGGACATCGCCCAGGAAGAAGGTGCCGAGCTGCTCACCGGCGGCAAGGTGGAAAAACTCGAAGGCGCCCTGGCCACCGGCTATTACATCCAGCCGACCCTGCTCAAGGGCAACAACAAGATGCGCGTGTTCCAGGAAGAGATCTTCGGCCCGGTGGTCAGCGTCACCACCTTCAAGGACGAAGCCGAAGCGCTGGCGATTGCCAACGACACCGAATTCGGCCTGGGCGCCGGCGTGTGGACCCGCGACATCAACCGCGCCTACCGCATGGGCCGTGGGATCAAGGCGGGCCGGGTGTGGACCAACTGCTACCACCTGTACCCGGCGCACGCCGCTTTTGGCGGCTACAAGAAATCCGGCGTAGGCCGTGAAACCCACAAGATGATGCTCGATCATTATCAGCAGACCAAGAACCTGCTGGTGAGCTACGACATCAACCCGCTGGGCTTCTTCTAAACCGCGTTACGCCCTTCGCGGGCAATCCCGCTCCCACAGGCGCCACTGCATTTGAAACTGTGCTGTCCCTGTGGGAGCGGGCTTGCCCGCGAAGAGGCCGGCACTGACTTTTACCATTCCAGACCGGATCGCCTGAACGAACCTCTCTGGCTCGCTTCCTGCAGTACCCATCACCATCGGCCGGAAGCCTTCCGGCCACCAAGAAAAACAACAGGTGAACCTATGCCAAGCGATCACTCCGGTAGCACACCGGCCACTTCTTCCGTCGACTTCGAAAAAGTCGGCTCAGACTATTTCCAACAACGTGAACTGAAAAAAGGCGCCGCCGGCTGGGTCCTGCTGGTCGGCCTGGGGGTCGCCTACGTGATCTCCGGCGACTACGCCGGGTGGAACTTCGGCCTGGCCCAAGGCGGCTGGGGCGGCATGTTCCTCGCCACCCTGCTGATGGCTACCATGTACCTGTGCATGTGCTTCTCGCTGGCCGAACTGTCGTCGATGATCCCCACCGCAGGCGGCGGCTATGGCTTCGCCCGCAGCGCCTTCGGCCCCTGGGGCGGCTTCTTGACCGGAACCGCGATCCTCATCGAATACGCCATCGCTCCGGCTGCTATCGCGGTGTTCATCGGCGCCTATTGCCAGTCACTGTTCGGCATCGGCGGCTGGATGATTTATCTCGCGTTCTACATCATCTTCATCGGCATCCATATCTTCGGTGTCGGCGAAGCGCTGAAACTGATGTTCATCATCACCGCGGTGGCGGCAATTGCCCTGGTGGTGTTCCTGATCGGCATGGTGCCCCATTTCGATGCAGCCAACCTGTTCGATATCGCCCCAACCAGCGCGGCAGGCGCCAGCAGCTTCCTGCCATTCGGCTACATCGGCGTGTGGGCGGCGATCCCCTATGCGATCTGGTTCTTCCTGGCGGTCGAAGGTGTGCCATTGGCTGCCGAAGAAACCAAGAACCCTAAACGCGACCTGCCGCGCGGCTTGATCGGGGCGATGCTGGTGCTGCTCGCCTTTGCCCTGCTGATTCTGGTGATCGGCCCTGGCGGCGCGGGTTCCGAAGCGCTCAAGGCCTCGGGCAACCCGCTGGTAGAGGCGCTGTCGAAGGCTTACGGTGGCTCAACCTGGATGGGCAGCTTCGTCAACCTGGTCGGCCTTGCTGGCCTGATCGCCAGCTTCTTCTCGATCATCTACGCCTATTCGCGGCAGATCTTTGCGCTTTCTCGCGCCGGCTACCTGCCACGCAAGCTGTCCGAGACCAACAAGAGCAAAGCACCCGTGCTGGCCCTGGTCATCCCGGGGATCATCGGCTTCGCCCTGTCGCTGACTGGCCAGGGTGACCTGCTGATCCTGGTCGCGGTGTTCGGCGCAACCTTGTCGTACGTGCTGATGATGGCCGCACACATCACCCTGCGTATTCGTCGCCCCAAGATGGAGCGTCCGTACCGCACCCCGGGCGGCATCTTCACCTCGGGCGTGGCCTTGGTCCTGGCGTGCCTGGCCGTGGTTGCCGGGTTCCTGGTCGATCCACGCGTGGTGATTGGCGCGGCAGTGATCTATGGGGTATTAATTGCCTACTTTGCTTTCTACAGCCGCCACCACTTGGTAGCGGGGACGCCGGAAGAGGAATTCGCCGCGATCCAAAAGGCCGAAGAGGCCCTGCACTGATCGCCGATACGCGCCGCAGCTCGCTCCTGCGGCGCTCTGGAGAGTCTGTATGGCAAGTTTCGTACACACGGTAGGCAACCTGGTCTACCGCTTCGACAGCCTCAAGGAAGTCATGGCCAAGGCCAGCCCGGCGCGCTCGGGCGACTTTCTGGCGGGGGTCGCGGCCAGCAACGACGGCGAACGGGTCGCCGCGCAGATGGCCCTGGCCAACATCCCGCTCACGCATTTTTTGAGTGAGGCGCTGATCCCCTATGAGCAAGACGAAGTCACTCGCCTGATCATCGACAGCCACGACGCCGAAGCCTTTGCCCCGGTCAGCCACCTGACGGTGGGCGGCCTGCGCGACTGGCTGCTCGGCGAAGACGCCACTGAAGACAGCCTGCGCGCTCTCGCCCCCGGCCTGACCCCTGAAATGGCTGCGGCAGTGTCGAAAATCATGCGCGTGCAGGATCTGGTGCTGGTCGCGCAGAAGATCCGCGTGGTGACCCAGTTCCGCGGCACCATGGGCCTGCGCGGACGGCTGTCGACCCGCCTGCAACCGAACCATCCGACCGATGAACCGGCCGGGATCGCCGCGAGCATCCTCGACGGGCTGCTGTATGGCAACGGTGACGCCATGATCGGCATCAACCCGGCCACCGACAGTATTTCTTCGATCTGCGCCATGCTGGAAATGCTCGATGCGATCATCCAGCGCTATCAGATCCCCACTCAAGCCTGCGTGTTGACTCACGTCACCACCTCGATCGAGGCGATCAACCGCGGCGTGCCGCTGGACCTGGTATTTCAGTCCATCGCCGGCACCGAGGCGGCCAACGCCGGCTTTGGCATCAACCTCAACGTCCTGCAGGAAGGCTATGAAGCCGGCCTGTCGCTCAAGCGCGGCACCCTCGGCCAGAACCTGATGTATTTCGAAACCGGCCAAGGCAGCGCCCTGTCGGCCAACGCTCACCATGGCGTTGACCAGCAGACCTGCGAAACCCGCGCCTATGCCGTGGCCCGCCATTTCAAGCCGTTTCTGGTCAACACCGTGGTCGGCTTCATCGGCCCGGAATACCTGTACAACGGCAAGCAGATCATCCGCGCCGGCCTGGAGGATCACTTCTGCGGCAAGCTGCTGGGCGTGCCGATGGGCTGCGACATCTGCTACACCAACCACGCCGAAGCCGACCAGGACGACATGGACACCCTGCTGACCCTGCTGGGTGTGGCCGGGATCAACTTCATCATGGGCATTCCCGGCTCCGACGACATCATGCTCAATTACCAGACCACCTCGTTCCACGACGCGCTGTATGCGCGCCAGACCCTGGGCCTCAAGCCCGGTCCGGAATTCGAGGCGTGGCTTGAGCGCACCGGCATCTTCACCCAGGCCGATGGCCGCATTCGCTTTGGCGACAACCTGCCGCCCGCTTTCCGCCAAGCCTTGGCGCAGCTGGCCTAGAGGTGACCATGGAACGACACACGCCCACCCACGACAACCCCTGGCTGGCCCTGCGCAATCTCACCCCGGCGCGAATTGCCTTGGGCCGCAGCGGCATCAGCCTGCCCACCGGCGCCCAGCTGGATTTTCAGTTCGCTCACGCCCAGGCCCGTGATGCGGTGCACTTGGCCTTCGATCACGCCAGCCTGCGCAGCCAACTGAGTGAGCACGGCTGCGACAGCCTGCTGCTGCACAGCGCCGCCAGCGACCGCGACCAGTACCTGCAACGCCCGGATCTGGGTCGTCGGCTGAACCAGGAGTCGGTCCAGCAACTGCGCGAGTACGTCCAAGCCAATCCGGGTGGCGTCGACCTGGCCATCGTCGTCGCCGACGGTCTGTCGGCCCTGGCCGTACACCGCCATACCCTGCCGTTGCTCGCGCGTTTCGAAGAGCAGGCCGCCGCTGACGGCTGGAGCAGTGCCCCGGTGGTGCTGGTCGAGCAAGGCCGGGTTGCCGTGGCCGATGAAGTCGGCGAACTGCTTGGCGCGCGCATGACCGTGATGTTGATCGGCGAACGCCCTGGCCTGAGCTCGCCAGACAGCCTTGGCCTGTACTTCACCTACGGCCCCAAAATCGGCCTGACCGACGCCTATCGCAACTGCATTTCCAACGTACGCCTGGAGGGCTTGAGCTACGGCATGGCCGCTCACCGCCTGTTGTACCTGATGCGCGAAGCCTGCCGGCGCCAGCTGTCGGGGGTGAATCTTAAGGACGAAGCCGAGGTCCATAGCCTCGACACTGAAAACTCTTCAAGCAAAAGCGGAAACTTCCTACTTGGGGAAGAGTAAAAATCATGTCACGGAAGGTGGATTGCGCTTCTAGCCTGCATTGGGGCAGCATGCCCGTGAAAGCTGCTGGCAATCCGCTGTTTCCCCAAATGGACTCTGAGGGCCGCACATGCGCATCATCAAGGCAACCCTGGAACACCTCGACCTGCTCAACCCGTTGTTCGTGAAGTACCGCGAGTTCTATGGGCAGCTGCCCTATCCGGACAGTTCGCGCAGCTTCCTCGAGAAGCGCCTCAGGCTCAAAGAGTCGGTGATCTATCTGGCGCTGCCGGATGATGACGACAGTAAACTGCTGGGTTTCTGCCAGCTGTATCCGAGCTTTTCGTCGCTGTCGCTCAAGCGCGTATGGATTCTCAACGACATCTACGTGGCCGAGGACGCCCGACGCATGCTGGTGGCCGACCATCTGATGCGCGAGGCCAAGAAAATGGCCAAAGAAACGAATGCCGTGCGCATGCGGGTGTCGACCAGCAGTGATAACGAGGTGGCGAAGAAGACCTACGAATCCATGGGCTTTCGCCAAGATACCGAGTTCACCAGCTACATTTTGCCGATCAACCAGGATTGAGCTACCCCACGCGAGGTCGCTATGCGGGTTGTGGCCAAGCGTGGGAGCGGGCTTGCCCCGCGATTGGGGCCCCCCGTTCCCACGTAGCCCTCATACCAGCCAAAACCATCGTAACCCGCCGCTACAATCTCCCCGGGCACAATCTCCCCTTGTCCGTATAATGCCCCTCCTATATGTGTGAAAATTTACCCACTCGCAGGTAAACAAGCCTACGCCCTTGCCGATCTCCGTCTTTGCGCGCCCGTAGTCGCGGGTCAAGAACACAGGTGCTGTACATGGATTTCAACCCGCTGGACCTTATCCTGCATCTCGATGCCTACCTCGATCTGCTGGTCACCAACTACGGCCCCTGGATCTACGCCATTCTGTTCGCCGTGATCTTCTGCGAGACCGGCCTGGTGGTGATGCCTTTCCTGCCTGGCGATTCGCTGCTGTTCATCGCTGGCGCCGTGGCCGCAGGCGGCGGAATGGACCCAGTATTGCTCTGCGGGCTGCTGATGGCGGCGGCAATCATGGGCGACAGTACCAATTACGTGATCGGCCGAACGGCGGGCGAACGCTTGTTCAACAAGCCCGATTCGAAGATCTTCCGCCGCGATTACCTGCAGCGCACCCACGAATTCTACGAGCGCCACGGCGGCAAGACCGTGACCCTGGCGCGCTTCCTACCCATCCTGCGCACGTTTGCGCCGTTCGTTGCCGGCATCGCCCACATGCATTACCCGCGTTTTCTGGCCTTCAGCGTCGCCGGCTCGCTGTTGTGGGTCGGTGGCCTGGTCACCCTGGGCTTCTTCTTCGGCAATGTGCCGTTCATCAAGCAGCACCTGTCGCTGATGGTCGTCGCCATCATCGTCCTGTCGCTGGTGCCGATGATCCTCGGTTTGCTGCGGGGCCGCTTCGGCCGCGCCGCCAAGGCGCACTGACCGGCCCATGTGGTCGTTACGCGCCTGGCGGCGTCGACGTACACTGGCCCGTTATCCGATCGATGCCCAGTTGTGGCAGGCTGTTCGTGAACAGCTGCCACTGCTCGACGGTATCAGCGAGGAAGAAGACCGCTGGCTGCGCGAAGCCTGCGTGTTGTTTCTGCATGACAAGCACCTGACCACCCTGCCCGGCGTCGAGCTGGACGACCAGCAGCGCCTGCTGCTCGCCGCCCAGGCCCAGTTGCCACTGCTGCACCTGGGCGACCTGGACTGGTATCAAGGCTTTCACGAAATCATCCTCTACCCCGACGACTTCAAGAGCCCCCAGCGCCACCGCGACGCCAGCGGTGTCGAGCACGTGTATGACGGCGAACACAGCGGCGAAGCCTGGCAACAAGGCCCGGTGATCCTGGCCTGGGACGGCGTGCTCAGCGGGGGTGGCTGGGAGGCCTACAACCTGGTGATCCACGAGCTGGCGCACAAACTCGACATGCTCAACGGCGACGCCAACGGCCTGCCGCCACTGCACAACGACATGCACGTCGGCGACTGGTCCCAGGCCATGCAACAGGCCTACGACGATCTCAACCGGCAGCTGGACGCCAACCCCGACGCCGAGACCGCCATCGACCCCTACGCTGCGGAAAACCCTGGCGAATTCTTTGCCGTCACCAGCGAATATTTCTTCAGCGCCCCTGACCTGCTGCATCAGGCTTATCCACAGGTGTACCAGCAATTGGCGCTGTTCTACCGCCAGGATCCGCTGTCCCGCCTGAGCCAACTGCAGGCCGAACATCCGCAGTACCGCGATCATCACTCCTGACACACATCCAGGCACGTCCGCACATCAGGCAGGGCGTGGCGTGGCCCAGCAGAATGTGCCTATAATCGCCGCCAATTTTCCGATCAGACACGGGGGCACTGCCCAATGAGCTACAGCAAGATTCCGGCTGGCAAAGACCTGCCGAACGACATCTACGTCGCCATCGAGATCCCGGCTAACCACGCGCCGATCAAATACGAGATCGACAAAGACAGCGACGCGCTGTTCGTCGACCGTTTCATGGCTACCCCGATGTTCTACCCAGCCAACTACGGCTACATCCCCAACACCCTGGCTGACGACGGTGATCCGCTCGACGTGCTGGTCGTGACCCCTTACCCGGTCGCTCCAGGCTCGGTCATCCGCGCCCGTCCAGTCGGCATCCTGAACATGACCGACGACGGCGGCGGCGACGCTAAAGTCATCGCCGTACCGCACGACAAGCTGTCGCAGCTGTACGTCGACGTCAAAGAGTACACCGACCTGCCAGCGCTGCTGATCCAGCAGATCGAGCACTTCTTCGCGAACTACAAAGATCTCGAGAAGGGCAAGTGGGTCAAGATCGAAGGCTGGGAAGGCGCTGACGCCGCCCGTGCCGCGATCACCAAATCGGTTGCTGCCTACAAAGGCTAAGCCCGATGGGTATCTAGAGCCCCGCTTCGGCGGGGCTTTTTTGTGCCTGCTCAACGGCGGTAAGGGCAATATCCAAGAAAAGTCCTACTCAGTCCTAGGACCCGTCTCTCAATACGCGCCATTTCTTACACACTACGCAAACCTCAGGTTCATTTTCCCGCAGACGCTTGCCCGCTAGACTCGGCCCCATGACTACCTCTGGTGACCGCCTAAAGTCACTCCTTCAGGAGTGCGAACTGACCCCTTCCGACTTCGCTGCCCAGCGCGGCGTCACGCCCCAGCACGTCAACAACTGGTTCAAGCGCGGTATTCCTCTGGCCCGCCTCGATGAAACCGCCGACCTGTTCTGCGTGCACCGTCGCTGGCTGCTAAGCGGCGAAGGCCCTAAACACCCAAGCCCGATCCTGCGCCAAAGCCTCTTAACGCCCACCCCGGCAAAAGCCAGCCCGCTGCTGGGCGACGATACGCGCATGGTGAACATCGCCCTACACAGCGTGAGCAACAGGCGTCTGCAACCCGACCAACACAGCTACCTGCCGCTGCCCCAGCAAGCCCTCGAAGCGCTTGGCGTGGCAGTGGAACAGGCTATCTGCGTGAACATGCCCGCCGCCAACATGGCCCCGCTGATCCCCCTGAACGCCATCGTTGCCATCGACCGGGGCATGACTCAAGTCGTCGAAGGCCAAGCCTATGCCCTACTGCACAACGGCCAACTGAAAGTGCACAGTCTGAGCCTCGGCAACAACGACACCCTGTGTTTACACAGCCACGACCGACGCAATTACGCCGTCGAGCGCTACACCCCCGCCCAACGCCATGCGCAAGGCCTGGAAATCCTTGGGCGGGTGTTTCATTGGTCATATTTCAGCCAGCCAGTACCAGGCTGAAACACCCAGTGCCACTTTTTGCTGGGCAACACGAGCGCGCCCTAGTATCCTTGCCCGCACATTTCGCCCCAGACCGGCCAAGGCCGCGCTCCAGAGGGCCTGGCGACGCCTCATACAGCCGTCTGCCATCTTTTTCATGGTCCTTGAGACCATACCGTTTAAGGCGGTTGCGGCTTACCAAAAATGAGCCAAGATCGTCCCCGAGAAGCCGGCCACAAGCCGGCTTTTTAATGCCCGATATTCAGAACCGCGTCACCACCCCCATCCGCACCGTACGCCCCGGCGCCGGCATGAAGCTCTGTGCCAGCGGATCCAGGTAATAGCGGTCCGTCAGGTTCTGCACCGACACATTCACCTGCGTGTGCGCCAGCAACTTGTACGCGAGGAACAGATCGAACAACGCCACTGACCGGTACTCGATCTGCGGCGTGGTTGCGCCAGTCTGCCAAGGCTTGTCGAGGGTACTGGTCGGGCCAGAGCTGTAGGTCACCCGGCTACCAACGGTCAGTGCCTCATCGAAAAAGCGCAGGCCGCTGGTCAGGCTGGCTGAGAGTCTCGGTGGGTTCTGGGTATTGGTGTACGAACCCATGAAGCTGCCTGGTGTGCAGTTGGGCGTGTCATGGGTCTTCTGGTACGAGTCGGCGGTGGCGCGCAGTTTGCCGGCGAACTCCGAGTCGCAGGTCTCGGTCTTGAGGTAGTAGGTGGCCGATAGATCGGCGAACACCCGGCCGGCGTCGTAGTTCGATTGCAGCTCAAGGCCACTGGTGCTGAAGCTGTCGGTATTGCTGAACGACATCTGCCCCCACAGGCCGGGGCTTGGGTCGTAGTAGCGGGTGATGTAGTTCTTGATGGTGTTATTGAAGTAGGCCAGCTTGATCGCAGCCGAGTCGTGCTCGGTCAACAGGTCGTCGCGCAGGGCGCTGACGCCAATCTCCCAGCTCTGCGAGCGCTCAGGCTTGAGGCTCTTGCCTGGGGTGACCTGCTGGGTGCCCTGGCTGGTTTCGAACAGCGACGGCAAGCGCAGGCCCTGGGTGTAGGTGACATAGAAGAAGGTGTCGGGCAGCAGCTCGACATTGATGCCGAATGCCGGCGAGAACCCGCCACCACTGCTGCTGCCCTGCGGGGTATGGTCGTAGCCGGTGACCACGCTGCTGATGCCCTCTGGATTGACCTCGACGCGGGTCGCACCGAAGTCGTTGAAGCGCACGCCGTTGAACGGCTCGTTACTGTTGCGAAAGACAATGCCGTTGTTCAGCCGGGGATCGGTGGCGTCGGTGTATTGGCCGTTCTGGTCCGGGAACCACGTCATGTTGCCCCACCCCTTGGGACCGCTTGCCGAAATGTAGCGCACCTCACGCTCCTCACGCCGGGCGCTGGCGAGCACGGTGTTGTCCTTGGTGCGGTAGTGGCTGTAGCGCCCGCCGCCCCATAAGGTCAGTTGCTCGATTGGCTGATACTCGAGCTTGCCGTTGAAGCTGAACTCTTGCCGTGAAGCATCGCGCAGGGTGCGGTTGGCGTCGATGTCGTGCTGGGTGATCAGCACGCTCTTTTGCGGTTGCAGGTCTTCAAGCTGGAACGCGCCGCCCAGGTCCAAGGTGAAGTCACCCTGGGCTGTCTGGAAGCGGGAGATGTTGTTCAGGTCGCCACCGATGCGCCGGTTGTCCTGGCGGGTCCAGCTGCGGTCGGAGCGAAACAGCTGGGAAACCGGTGCCGTCCAGGCCGAACTCAACGAGCTGGTTTGCGCGTCGGTCATCCACAGGGAGCCGGTCAAATCGACCAGTGGATTGCCAGCGGGCAGGTAGTGATAGCGCGCGGTGTAGGTATCGATCTTCACCTCACCCAGCGGATACTGGTAGATACCGGCGGTGCCGAAGCGGTAGATGTCAGACGGCATGATTTCGGCGCTGCGCCCGTCGTAACGGCGATAGCCCAAGTCCAGGGTGTGACCGTCGGCGATCCGCCAGGTGGCCTTGAGCAGGTATGAGTCGGTTTTCGCTGAGGAGTTGAGCACTTCCTCACCGGCGTTGTAGGTCATCGCCACGCTGGGCTGTTCACTGCCGCTCTGGTCATAGATGCGGTAGCGGTTCTGGCCTTTCTTGCCGGAAAAATAGTTGCCCTGATTGCGATGCGCATAGGCCGCGACCACGTCCAGGCGCTCGGTGCCAAAGGCAAAGGCAGCGCTGCCAGACTCGGCCTCTGAGCCGAACAGGCTGGCGCGCTCATCGCGGGGTGCCACGCTCAGGCTTTCATCCTTGGAACTGGCGCTACGATGAGCGGGTGCTACGCCGTTGTTCCATAGGTCGCCCTTCAGGCGTACGCCCACCTTGTTGCCGTCGACCAGAATGTCCTGCACGCCGATCGTCTTCATTTCCACCGAACCGCCGATCGCCCCAGACTTGGTCGACGGCCCCTTGTTGACGGTCACGCTGCTGATCAAGTCCGGGTCGATGTAGCTGCGTTGCTGAGTGCCGCCATAGCCACGATAGACATCCAGCGCCTGCTGCGAACCATCGACAGTGACCGCCACCCGGCTCTGCCCTTGGATACCGCGGATGTTGACGTCCAGTGCGCCGCCGTTGCGAGTGTCGCCGACCTGCACGCCAGGCACGCCGCTGAGCAAGTCACCCACTGACTCCCGGCCAAAGCGGTCGATCTGCTCGCTGTTCAGGTGCACAGAGGAGCGTGGCGCGCGATAGGCGTCCTCCTGCGGCCCCTGCGCGGCGGCTTCGACCATCGTCGGCGACAACTCGGCTGGCGCATTCGGCGCGTTGCCCGGTGCCATCAACACATAAGTCCCGGTCGAGCTCGGCGCCAACTGCAGCCCACTGTTGGCGAGCAACCGCTGCACGCCTTCGCTGACCGTATAGCGCCCTTTCAACGCAGGTGCCGTGCGCCCGCGAGTCAGCTCAGGATCGTAAGACACCAGCAGTCCGGAGTGGCTGGCGAAGCTAGCCAGGGCTGTGCCCAATGGCCCTTGGGCAATGTTGTAGTCCCGCCGCGTGGCATCGTCCAGGCGGGTCGCTGCGACGTTGGTTGTAGGGGGCTCTTGGGCCAGGGCAAGACTGCTGTTGAGCAGACCGGCGCCGCAGCAGCTGATCATCGTGCAACGCAGGGCAAAGGTGAGCGGTGACAGGCAGAGTCGAGGACGCGAAGCAGGTGACGAACAACGGATGGGGAGCATGCTGATCTCGCTGGTAGGGTTTGCGCCAGCACTGGCTGCGGGCTGTTACCTCCTCTGTCGCACGAGATCGAAAAAAGGATATGCGTGCACCACCAACCACTGGATTTCCCGCTGCGGTCTTGTGATCTGGGCAATTCTAGTGATAATGGTTTTCATTTGCGACAGTCTTGTACCGATTCGACCGACGATGAACGCGCCCTTTTCCCCGCCCCACACTACTGAGCAGTGCAGCGTCGAGACGCTGTACATCGAGAATCACGCCTGGTTGCGTAGCTGGCTCGCGTACCGCTTGCGCTCGTGGGGGCGCGGGGTGGCCGACGATCTGGCCCATGATATTTTTCTACGCGTGCTTGCCAGCCGGCACGACGTACGGGCCGAACCGATTCGCCAGCCGCGCGCTTATCTGACGCGAATTGCTACCTGCGTACTGGTGAGCTGGCGCCGTCGCCAGTCGCTGGAACGCGCCTGGCTTGAGGCGTTGATGTTACTGCCCGAACCCGAGCAGCCCTCGCCCGAGCTGCAAAGCGTGATCCTTGAGACGCTGCACGAGATCGATGCGCTGCTCGATTCGCTACGCCCGCGGGTCAAGCAGGCGTTTTTGATGGCAACGCTGGATGGGATGAAGCAAAAGGACATCGCCGTGGCCCTGAACATCGCCCTGCCGACGGTCAAGAAGTACATCCACGAGGCCTACCTGACCTGTCTGACGCAGATGCCCGATGAATAACCCCCATCCAAGCAGCCCGGACCCTGCCATCGCCCCGCACATTCTCGCCCAGGCGGCCTCCTGGCTGATGCTCATGCAGGAAGCGCCACTGCTACCGGCCCAACAGCTCGAACTGGATGGCTGGCGGCTGACCAGCGCCGAGCACGAACGGGCCTGGAAGCGCGCCCAGCGCCTGCTCATGCGTATGGGCAGCCTACCGCCGAGCCTGGCCAAACAGACCCTGACTCGCCCCACCGGCAGACGCAACGTCGTCTGCGGTTTGCTCATGCTGATCGGTGCCGCGCCGCTCAGTTGGTGGGCCTGGCGCCTCGGCGTTGCCAGCGATTACCAGACCGCTGTGGGCAAGCGTCAGCAAGCGCTGCTCGCCGACGGCACGCAGATCACCCTCAACAGCGATAGCGCCGTAGACGTGCTTTTGGATCGGGCACAACGCTTGCTGCAACTGCGCCGAGGCGAGCTGTACATCGTGACCGCTGCCGATCCCCGTCCGTTGCTGGTGCAGACCGAACAGGGCCAACTGCTCGCCCTGGGCACCCGCTTCAGCGTGCGGCAACTGGCCAATGAAACCCTGCTCGCAGTGTATCAAGGCGCCGTCCAGGTACGCCCTGAGGGCGCCAGCGTGGCGCCGGCCGAGAACATCATCCGCGCCGGCCAACAAGTACGCTTCAGCCGCGGACACCTCGGGGTAGTCGAGGCGAGCAGCGAAACCACCCTGGCTTGGCGTCGCGGCCTGCTGGTGGCCGACGACATGCCGCTAATCGAGTGGGCACAAGAACTGATGCGCTACAGCAAGCAACGCCTCGAATGCGACCCGGCCCTCAGCGAGCTGCGGGTTTCCGGCACATTTCCTGTCGACGATCTGCACCTGGCCGTAGCCATGTTGGCCCAGACCCATGGGCTGCATGTTCGCCAAGCAGGTAACTCGCTACTGATCAGCCGTTGAGCACCGCAGCCGAGGTGCCGCGACGAAATGCCATCAACCAGCCATTGCCGCGCCTAGGCTGGCAATGGGATGATTCGTAATTGCAAGGAATTCTCATCAAAGGCCCACTTGTGTCCCCCAAGCTCCTTCTCGCTGAAGACGATCCACGTTTGCGCCAAGACCTGGAACGGCATTTCCTTAACCGCGGCTTCAGCGTGATGGCCTGTGAGAACGGCACCCAGGCCTTGAGCGCAATACAGCAGGGCGGCTTCGACCTGGTCCTGCTGGACATCATGCTGCCTGGGCTCGATGGCCTGAGCCTGCTGGATGAATTACGCCGACATCAGGCTGTGCCGGTGATGCTGATGTCTGCCCTGGGCGCCGAGCAGGACCGCATCAGCGGTTTTACCCGCGGCGCCGACGACTACCTGCCCAAGCCCTTCAGCCTGGCCGAGCTCGATGCCCGCGTCGATGCCTTGCTGCGCCGCGTAGCCCTCGACCGCAGGCAAACCGAGGCGCAAAGCGACAGCGCGTTGACCCTCGATCAAGGCGCTCACGATGTCGTCCATCAGGGCAACAGCGCTGGGCTTACGGGCTCCGAATATCGCCTGTTCGCCACCCTGCGCGCGCACCCCGGTGAAGCGCTGAGCAAGCCCTTCCTCTACCAGGCAGTGCTGCACCGAGCCTATACCCGGCTGGACCGGGGCCTGGATGTGCATGTGTGCAACCTGCGCCGCAAGTTGGCGGCGATCGGTGCGCGACACTTGGAAATTCAGGCGGTACGCGGTCAGGGGTACATCCTGATCGACACCGGCAGCGCCTGATGCGTCGGCATCCGCTGCTGTGGAAGCTGGCGCTGTTGCAGGTGGGCTTCTGCCTGCTGCTGACCTGGCTGATCTGGACCTGGGGCCTGTCGGTCGAGCGGCGCAGCTATTTCCTCGATGAAGCCGATCAACTGTATCTGGCCCGTTATGCCCAGCAGGCCGAACAAGCTTGGCGCACTGGCGGCGCCGCCGCGGCGCAGGCTTTTCGCGAGCAGCTGGCAACCGCCGAGGACACCTGGGTCGGCGTGATCGGCCCACGCCTGGAAAGCCTCGGCACTACACCGTTGAGCACCGAAGAGGCCAGCCACCTGACCTTCATGCGCAAACTCGACTGGCCTATGAGCCGACGCCTGCAAGATGAGCTGCCGTACGTCAGCATCGAGTTCCCCGAGCACCCAGAAGAAGGCCGCCTGGTGATGCAGTTGCCTGAACGCCTGTTGCCCACCGGCCTGACGCCCTGGACTCACCTGATTACCCATGGCGTAGCGCCCACCCTGCTCGCCTTGTTGCTGGGGCTGGCGCTGTATCGCCACTTGGTGGTGCCGCTCAATCGTCTGCGCGACCGCGCCGACGCCCTGCGCGCCGATGATCTGGACAGCCCCGGCCTGCCCCTGCAACAACGACGCGACGAGCTCGGCGAGCTGGCCCAGGCGTTCGAACACATGGCCGGGCGCCTGCGCCAGAGCCTCGACCAGCAGCGCCTGCTGCTGCGCACCCTGTCTCACGAATTGCGCACACCGCTGGCGCGGCTGCGCATCGCCCACGACAGCGAGCTTGCGCCTGAACAGTTGCGCGAGCGTCTGGGGCGTGAAGTGGACGACATGCAGAAGCTGCTCGAAGACACCCTCGATCTGGCCTGGATGGACACCGAGCAGCCACAGCTGCCGACCGAGCCGGTGCAGGTGCTGTCGGTGTGGGAAGCGCTGTGCGAAGACAGCTGCTTCGAAAGTGGATGGGCGCGACTACGGCTACCCTGTACCCTGGACACCGACTGCCGGGTCCAAGCGCACCTCGATAGCCTGGCACAAGCCATTGAAAACCTACTGCGCAATGCCATCCGCCACTCTCCGCCCGGTGGCATCGTCAGCCTCGATGGCGTTCGGGAAGGCGACTTCTGGCACCTGCGCCTGCGCGACCAAGGCCCCGGCGTACCGGACGCCGACCTGGAGCGGATCTTCACACCCTATCAGCGCCTGCCCGACAGTGGCGCTGGCTTTGGCCTGGGCCTGGCCATCGCCCGCCGCGCCATTGCTTTACAAGGCGGTCGCCTGTGGGCAAGCAATGGCCATCCCGGCCTGTGCCTGCATATCACCCTGCCGGCGGCAGCGAAGTGTTTAGAAAGTTAATGAGCTTTACTCTCAATTACGAGTAATTATCATCGCTGATCTCTTGCCTTTCGCTTGATGTCCTGGAGATCGCTGATGTCGCCCCGCTCACTGCCTATTGCCCCGTTTTTGCTGCTCTCCAGCTGCTTGCTTAGCAGCGCCGTGCAGGCTGCCAGCCAGCCTGAGCCGATCGAGCTGGAGAGCCAGAGCGTGGTCGCCACCGCACTTGAAGAAACCAAGCAAGCGCCCGGGGTATCGGTAATTACCGCTGAAGACATCAAGAAGCGTCCACCGGCCAACGACCTGTCGCAGATCATCCGCACCATGCCCGGAGTCAACCTGACCGGCAACTCCACCAGCGGCCAGCGTGGCAATAATCGGCAGATCGACATCCGCGGCATGGGCCCGGAAAACACCCTGATTCTGGTCGACGGCAAGCCCGTCAGCAGCCGCAGCTCGGTGCGCTATGGCTGGCGCGGCGAACGTGACTCGCGCGGCGACACCAACTGGGTGCCCGCCGATCAGGTCGAGCGCATCGAAGTGATTCGTGGCCCGGCGGCAGCCCGTTATGGCTCCGGGGCAATGGGCGGGGTAATCAACATCATCACCAAGCAACCAGGCGCCGAAACCCACGGCAACGCCACGGTCTATCAAAACTTCCCCCAGCACGGCGACGAAGGCGCGACCAAACGCATGACCTTCGGCCTCAACGGCCCGCTCACCGATAACCTCAGCTACCGCCTCTACGGCAACGTGGCCAAGACCGACGCCGACGACTGGGACATCAACTCAGGCCATGAGTCAGTGCGCACCGGCAATCAAGCCGGGACCTTGCCCGCTGGCCGCGAAGGCACCCGCAACAAGGACCTCAACGGCCTGCTGAGCTGGCGCCTCAGCCCTGAGCAGACCCTTGACCTGGAGGCCGGCTTCAGCCGCCAGGGCAACATCTACAGTGGCGACACGCAGAACACCAACTCCAACGCCAATGTGAAAAGCATGCTCGGCAAGGAGACCAACCGCCTGTACCGCGAGAACTACTCGATCACCCATCGTGGCGACTGGGATTTCGGCAGTACCATGGCCTATTTGCAATACGAGAAGACGCGCAACACGCGGATCAACGAGGGCCTGGCCGGTGGCACCGAAGGTATCTTCAGCAACACCGACTTCTACACCTCAACCCTGCGCGACCTCAGCGCCCATGGCGAAGTGAACCTGCCGTTGCACGCCTGGCGCGACCAGACCCTGACCCTGGGCAGTGAATGGAGCCAGCAAAAACTCGACGACCCGAGTGCCAACACCCAAACCACCAGCGAGGGCGGCTCGGTCGCAGGGCTGAGCAGCGCGGGCCGCTCGACCACTTCGCAAGCACAGATCTTCTCGCTGTTCGCCGAAGACAACATCGAGCTGATGCCGGGCACCATGCTCACTCCCGCTTTGCGCTTCGACCACCACAGCATCGTCGGCGACAACTGGAGCCCGTCGCTGAACCTATCGCACGCGCTGACCGAAACCCTCACCTTGAAAGCGGGGATCGCCCGCGCCTACAAGGCGCCGAACCTGTACCAGCTCAACCCTAACTACCTGCTCTACAGCCGCGGCCAGGGCTGCTACGGCCAGACCACCAGCTGCTACCTGCAGGGTAATCAAGACCTCAAGGCCGAGACCAGCATCAACAAGGAGCTGGGCATCGAATACAAACGCAATGGCTGGGTCGCGGGCCTGACCTATTTCCGTAACGATTACAAGAACAAGATCGACTCTGGCCTGAGCGCGATCGGCAGCGCCAGTGGCGGCAGCGGTGCCAACGCCAACGCCGCGCTGTTCCAATGGGAGAACATTCCCAAGGCACTGGTCGAGGGCCTGGAAGGCACCCTGAGCATTCCGCTGGCCGAGCAGCTGACCTGGAACAACAACTTCACCTACATGCTCCAGTCGAAGAACAAGACCACCGGCGAAACCCTCTCGGTAACCCCGGCCTACACCCTCAATTCCATGCTCGACTGGCAGGCCAGCGACGACCTTTCGCTGCAGCTGAGCGTCGCCTGGTACGGCAAGCAGACGCCGAAGAAGTACGACTATCACGGCGAGCGGGTGACCGGCAGCGGCAACGATCAGTTGTCGCCCTATGCCCTGGTCGGTGTCAGCGGCACCTATGCGATCAGCAAGAACCTGAGCGTGACCGCCGGCATGGACAACCTGTTCGACAAGCGCCTTTATCGCGCCGGCAACGCCCAGGGCGTCAACGGCATCGAGGGTGCCGGAGCGGCCACCTACAACGAACCGGGGCGCACGCTGTATACCAGCCTGACAGCCTCCTTCTGACCGCGCGCCGCCGCCGCATCCAACCGATGATACGGCGGCTTTGCCTGCAAGCCATAACGAGATCGCCTGATGAAACTGACCACTTTCGCCCTGGCATTGACCTTCTTGCTAACCGGCGCCTGCGCTCTGGCGCGGCCCATGCCGGAGCAGAAAATGGACACCAGCCTGCTGCAACGTCAGGACCTGGCCTACCGCTTCACCACCCTCACACTGGATTCGGCCGACGGCAAGCGCCACTACCAGCTATGGATCGGCACGCCCCAGCGACCGGCCCCTGCAACAGGCTATCCGGTGCTGTGGATGCTCGATGGCAACGCCGCCCTCGGCGCGCTCGATCCGGCCCTGCTCGATCAGCTCGCCGAGGGTCAGGCGCCACTGCTGGTTGCGGTGGGCTATCAAACCGCGCAACGCATCGAGCGCAGCGCCCGCACCTACGACTACACCCCTGCCCTGCCAGGCCAGCGCGAGCAGCTCGATCCGCTGAGCGGACAGCCCAGCGGTGGCGTGCAACAGTTCTTCGATCTGCTTAGCCAACGCATGCGGCCGATGGTGGCCGAGGTGGCCCCCATCGACGCCAGTCGGCAGACGCTGTGGGGACACTCTTACGGCGGCCTGGCGGTACTGCATGCACTGTTCACCCGCCCTGGCGAATTCAGCACCTACGCTGCCGCCAGCCCCTCGCTGTGGTGGCATGACGGCGCCATCGTCGATGAGGCGCAGGGTTTGCAACAACGCCTGGGGGACGCCCGACCGAACCTGCTGCTGATGCGCGGCGGTGACGAGCCATCCAACCCGCGCGTAGCGGTCAAGGGTGATGTCGAGCGTCCGGCGCGCGAACTGGCCGCGGACCTGGCGAAGGTGCAGGGGCTACAGGTGCGCTTCGAACGCTTCGACGGGTTGGGGCATGGGCCAATGTTGCCGGCGTCCCTGCGACGAGTGATCGAGAGGATGGCCAAGTAACCCAAACCGTGCCTGAAGCCTTACACGATCAACGTAGCTTAAGGATTCACGTACTTGAGGACGTACAGGCACAACTCGCGAAACACCTCAGTTGGCATTTCAGCGACCTGTGCATTGCCAAGCGTTTTACAACAGCCTGTCGCCATCGTTTGCCGATGCTCCTTGCCCAGCAGCCCTGCGTGTACCACTTGGGAATATTGGATGAAGGAGCAGGGAAAGGTCGATTGCGCATTTCGACTAATATTGAAGTTGAAATTCGGGTGTTGGAAAAACGCTTTACCAAAGTAATCTTCCTGAGGTGCGAGCTCGCCGACATCATTACACATGCTGTGGCAGACCACCCTGCTCTTCATCTCCGATTCAATACCACGCACATAAATCATAATGTTCGACCCCGGCTTTTTAGTACAGGCATTTTCAAAAGCATCTAGAATTGCCCGCGCATTCACCTGCGCCTCTTCAATTTGCGTCAGGGTCACCACCCGTTCAAGTTCACCCTTGGCTACACTTTTTACCACCCGATCAAGCGAAGCCCAGTGACTGAACTCTTTTTGGCAGGCAATAACATGCACCTCAAACTGGTACCCTAGCGCCACTAGAGCATCCGGAACCCTAGCGAAACCAGGGTTATCCATGGCGGTTTCCATGATGATATTTAGTTTATGCTGCTGGGCGTATTCGAAGATTTTGTTACCCAGCTTCCAGATAAACTCCTCAGTATGCTGATAGATATCAAGCACACTCTCCGACTTCATCTCTTCATATAAGGGGTGCAGGGTACGGAAGGCGGGCAAGTACAAGCGTACGTAGGCATCGTAGTGACGAGTAGGCAGTAACTCATTTTCCAGCAGATAGGTTTTACCAGAACCCTGCGCGCCGGCGAGGATGAGAATTTTCGGGCTCGGCGCGCCATTAATTGAGCTGGATTTATTCTCAAACAGTTTCTTTTCATCGCGCAGTATTGCCAATGCGTTATCTACATCGGCGTCAGTAAACGGGTAGAGGGTGGTCATAACAGCAATCTCTTTATAGGCACCGCCCTGGATTGAGCGGATCTACACGTTAGAACACTGTTAAAAACGAAAACGGTAGATAGTTATGACGCCGCACGTTCTCGACTGAGCGTTGATTTAACCCTTCACACAGACGACCTGACGCAAGGTGTGGACGATTTCTACCAACTCGCGCTGGGCCAGCATGACAGCATCGATGTCCTTATAGGCCATGGGAATCTCATCGATCACCTGCTTGTCCTTGCGGCACTCGACATGGGCCGTGGCGCGGCGCTGATCCTCGACAGTGAAGCGGCTCTTGGCCTTGGTTCGACTCATCACTCGTCCGGCACCGTGGCTGCACGAGCAGAACGACTGCTCATTACCCAGCCCACGCACGATAAAGCTCTTGGCACCCATCGAGCCTGGAATGATGCCCAGCTCGCCCTGGCGCGCCGACACCGCGCCCTTGCGCGTTACCAGCACTTCGCGACCAAAATGCTGTTCGCGTTGCACGTAGTTGTGGTGACAGTTGACCGCCTCCAAGCTGGCCTCGAAGCGCTTGCCCAATATCTTGCGCGTGGCGCCAACCACCGCCAGCATCATCAGCTCGCGGTTGTGTCGGGCAAAATCCTGAGCCCACTGCACCGCCTCGACATAATCGGTAAAGTGCCGGCTGCCTTCTTCGAAATAGGCCAGGTCCTTGTCGGGCAGGTTGGCCAGGTGCTGACGCATGTCGGCCTGGGCCAGCTCGATGAACAGGTTGCCGATCGCATTGCCGACCCCGCGAGAGCCGCTGTGCAGCATGAACCAGACCCGGTCGGCTTCATCCAGGCAGACTTCGATGAAATGATTACCACCGCCGAGCGTGCCCAGGTGATGGCGGTTGTTGGTTTTCTCCAGCCGTGGGTACTTGTCGGTGATGGCCTTGAAACGCGCGGCCAGGCCACTCCACATGCGCTCGGCCTGGTTGGGCACAGTGTCCCAGGCGCCCTGATCACGCCGGCCGAAAGTCTTGCCGTGAGGTACGGCCTGTTCGATGGCGCTGCGCAGGCCATGCAGGTTGTCCGGCAGGTCGCGCGCATGCAGCGAAGTACGCGCGGCGATCATGCCGCAACCGATATCCACGCCCACTGCCGCAGGGATGATCGCCCCCACTGTGGGGATCACACTGCCGATGGTCGAACCCTTGCCCAGGTGCACGTCCGGCATCACCGCCAGGTGCTTGAAGATGAACGGCATACGCGCGGTGTTGAGCAACTGCTGGCGGGCTTCGTCCTCTACCGGTACGCCGTCGGTCCACAGTTTGATCGGTTTGCCGCCGGCGACTTGGAGAATGTCCATGGTGTCGTTTCCACAAAAAGCTTTCACCCATGATACCGCCGAAGGTCGTAGGCCGGCGGCTTGCCAACCAGGTGGCACAGTGCTGTATGCTTGGCCGGTCTTCAGGGCGGGGTGAAAGTCCCCACCGGCGGTAAATCGAAAGATGAGCCCGCGAGCGCCCCGGCCCTGTCGGGGGACAGCAGATCTGGTGAGATTCCAGGGCCGACGGTCATAGTCCGGATGAAAGAAGGCGTTTGGTAGCAGCCAAAAGGTGCTGCTGCGCGCGCGTTATGTTCGCCCCGAGACGTTCATCGATTATTCACGAGGAGCGTTTCATGTCCCCCATGCTGCAAAAGCAATTCCCCAATGTCGCGGCTGCCATTGCCGCTTTCCAGGCTGGCCGACCGGTGCTGTTGCTCGACGACAACGATCGCGAGGACGAAGCGGATATCATTGCCGCCGCCGAAAACATCTCGATGCAGACCATGGCCATGATGATCCGCGATTGCAGCGGCATCGTTTGCCTGTGCCTGGATGAAGCCACTGTCGACGCCCTGCAACTGGCGCCGATGGTGCAGAACAACCAGGCCCGCCATGGCACCGGCTTCACCGTTACCATCGAAGCGGCCGAAGGCATCACCACCGGCGTTTCTGCCCAGGACCGCATCACCACTATCGAAGCTGCGCTGCGCTCGACTGCCGAACAGCGCCAGATCGTCAGCCCTGGTCACGTGTTCCCGCTGCGTGCACGCAATGGTGGCGTACTGACTCGCCGTGGTCACACCGAAGGTACGGTGGACCTGGCGCGCCTGGCTGGGCTGCGTCCGGCCGGCGTGCTGTGCGAGCTGATGAACCCCGACGGCACCATGGCCCGCGGTGAGCAGGTGGCGGTGTATGCCCGCCAGTACAACATGCCAATGCTGACCATCGAAGAGCTGGCGCAGTACCGCGTGGCGATGATGGAGCGCGAGGCTGTGCCCGCCTGATCCATCGCCTACACCACTGGCTGTAGAACCCTATCGCGGGGCAAGCCCGCTCCCACGCAGAGTTTCAGCCGCGTGGGAGCGGGCTTGCCCCGCGATGGCGTTGGCCGCCTCAGCGCAACCGAAGCGCCCCTTTCAAGAATTCATACAACCCCGCCGCACTCTTGCGATAACCCTCGCCAGTCAGGTGCACCAAATCCCCTCGCGCTAGCCCCCCGGCCTGCCACCGGGCAATCGAACATGGCCCGCCCATGTAGGCCTGCCAATCCCAGAACAACGCCTTGTGTTTCTGCGCCATCTGCCGCTGCACCCGCACCACCCCAGCCAACGGCTGTGGCTGCTTGGCTGCACATGACCGCGCTTTGCGCTGCTTGATCGAGTCCGGTGGCCCGACCAACAAGATCGCCGCCCGCGGCAACTGCTTGCGCAAGCTGCTCAGGGTCGCATCGAGCTGAGACTGGTACAGCGCCAGATCGAGCTTGTCATCGAACGCCTCGTTGGTGCCGTAGGCGAGGATCACCAGATCCGGTCGCAACAGCTTGAGGCTGTCTTGCCAACCGGGCTGCCACTTGTCCACAACCTCCAGACGCGCACCATTGATGCCCAACGAGGAATAGGTCACCCCGGCATTCTTCTGCCCCTGGATGTACCAGCCACCCAGCAGCACACCCTCGCCCCCCTCCAGGCCTAGCTGCATCGGCAGGCCAAGATTGGTAAACGCTGGGCTCAAACGCCACTGACCGTTGGTGGCTGGCAGCATGCGCCGCTGATTGCCATTGGCAAGCAAGGTGCTGTTACGGCTGGCCTGGTACAGGGCAGACACCTTGTAACGCTGCGCATCGGCGTCGCGCGCTTGTAGCGTCACCTTGGGCCGGGCTGCGAGCGGCAATGACAGGTAGCCGCCCAGAGGAAACTGGCTGCTCTGCTGGTTACGCGCCGAGATCAACTCCCACTGGCGTCGCTCACTGTTGATGATCACCCGGTCATTGCGGATACCCGGCACCGAGGTCGCCGGCACCAGGCCGATCCCCCCATCGCCATAGCGTGCCTGCAGCAGACGCCGCAACTCGCCACTGAACAGGTCGGCGGCGGTATGTGAATCACCCAGCTGGACGATCGAGACTGGCGCACGCCTGGCGTTGCGCAACTTGTCGGCGAACACGCCGAGATTGCCGTCCTGGCGAGCGGTGGGCGCTGTGGCAACTTTGGCGGGCGCAGGCTGGGCCGGCACGCTCACACCGGCACTACAGCCGGGCACGCTGCTGATCAGCAGGGCCAGGCCCAGCAGGTGATGCCATTGGCGCATGGTCAATGTCCTGTAACGGTGAGGGCCGGGAAAGTGATCAGCGACAGTACCTGCGCCGCAATCATCTTCTGCCCGGTGATGGTGAAATGCACGCCGTCGTCATAACGGACTTTGATCCGCTTGCCTTGCGGCGACTGCACGGTAAAGGAGAACTGCTCGTCCGGATAGCCGAGGATCGGGTTGGCCGAAACGAAGTGCTGGCCGAACAGCGTTGCCTGTTGCTGATACAGACCACTGAGATAGGCCATGGCGGACGACAGCCGCGGTTGATTCATATTCGGCGGCCCGACCCAGATCACCTGGACCTGATGCGCCCGCGCCTGCTCGAGAATCGCGTCGATGCGGGCGCGATAGGCCACTTCCCACTCCGGCGACTTGAAGCGCAAAAACGGCTTGCCCTTGCCCTGGGGCATGTCCCACGGATCGTTGGGGCCAAGGAACACCACCATCAGGCGAATGTTAGGCTCACGCTCAAGGGTCTCAGCGACGGTCTTGGGCCAGTTGAAGAAGCCCGGGTAGGCCAGGCCGGTACTCTGCCGACTGAGGTTGACGGTCTTGATCTGATAACGCTTGCGCAGGCTGTTGGCCAGATGCGGCGCCACCCCCTGCATCAGGGAATCGCCGACCAGGAACACCTCGTCACCGGCCGCCAAGGCCGCCACGGTGTCCGGCTGTAACAGCGGTGGCGGAGCCAACGGACGTGTGGGCGCCGGCGCGGCGGCGACTGGCGGCGTCACAGCATCAGTTGCTACTGATGCCGTCGCAGTGTGCACGGCCCTCGCTGGTGGCTTGCTCGGCAGCAGGGGTCGCTGCAGATCAACCGTCACCACCGGCATTGGCGGCGGCAGCACTTGCGGCTCTGGCGTCTTGGCGAGCTGGGTCTGGCGCTCGAGGCTGTCGAGGAAGCTGTCTCGCGCCTCGCCCAATGCCGTGGTCAAGCCCGCGCCCAGGCGCCAGGCCGGCAGTTGGCCAATGACCGGCAGCTCACAGCTCTGGTGATACTTCTGCTGGCAATAGAGCTTGATCGAGTCC
Organism: Pseudomonas sp. BT-42-2; assembly: GCF_025847435.2. Taxonomy (NCBI): domain Bacteria; kingdom Pseudomonadati; phylum Pseudomonadota; class Gammaproteobacteria; order Pseudomonadales; family Pseudomonadaceae; genus Pseudomonas; species Pseudomonas sp. BT-42-2. The sequence continues at coordinate 83,903 of NZ_JAOYTM010000017.1, read as the reverse complement.
TGGTTCAGCCAGAACAACAGCAGCGTGGTGACGACGATGGCGTACAGCGCCTTGGCCGCGCTCAGCTGCACCTGGGACAACGACGTGGCATTAGAAGCTGGCATAAATGAACCCCGGCACACCCGACTGCGAAGCGAAGATCACCAGCGACACGAACAACGCCAGCGGGATCGGATAGAGCTGCCAGGGCAACCGCTGGCTCGCGGCAAAACCCTGGCGTAGCAAGCTCAGCCACTGTGGATAACTGGCCACCAACAGCACGCTGGCCAGGATCAGCAGGCCGCTGGACGAATTCAGCCCAGCGACACTGACCTGGGCAATATCGCCGAGCATTTCCAGGGCGCTGTCCAGGGTTGGGCTGCGGAAGAAAATCCAGGCGAAGGCGACGTAATGGAAGGTCAATAGGCGAGCCAGCAGCCCTGCCCCAGGTAGTCGGGCAAAGCCAGGCAGCAACTGGTCGAATAGCTTATAGATCGCCAGCCCGACGCCATGCAGCGCACCCCAGATGATGAAGTTCAGGCTCGCCCCATGCCACAGGCCGGACACCAGCATGGCCAGCAGCATGTTCAGGTTGCCCCGCCACACCCCCTGACGGTTGCCACCCAGCGGGATGTACACGTAATCGCGGATGAAGCGCGACAGGCTGATGTGCCAACGCGCCCAGAATTCCTTGAGGTTATGCGCCGCGTAGGGGGCGTTGAAGTTGTCCGGCAAGCGCACCCCCAATAGCAGGGCGATACCGGTGACCAGGTTGGTGTAGCCGCTGAAGTTGAAATAGATCAGGAAGCTGTAGCCATACACGCTCAGCAGCACCTGCTCTGGGCTGGCGCTGCCGGGGGTGTCGAACACCGGATCGACCCACTCGCTGCCCAACCAGGCGCTGAAGAAGAATAATTTCACCACCGCCAGGGCGATCAGCCCCAGCGCACGCTGCGGCTCAAGTACCTGGCGCATGGCCTGTGGGCGAATCTGCGGCAACATGTGCGCTGCACGATTGACCGGGCCCGCCACCAGACTGGGGAAGAACGCCAGGTACAGCGCCAGATCCAGCACGGGTGCAGGCGCAAGCTCACGGCGATTGATCGATACCAGGTAGCTGACCGAATGGAAGGCATAGAACGACAGCCCGATCGGCACCAGCAACTCCAGAACCGGCAGCGAAACGGTCAACCCCAGCGCTGCCAGCGCGCTCTGCGCACCTGCGACGAAGAACTCCTGGTACTTGAATAGATAGAAGCAGCCCAACACCAGGGCCAGTAACAAGACCGGGTTGAACCAGCGCCCGGGATAGCGCGCTGTCAATTGCCCAAGCAGGTACACCAGTGCGCTGTAGCCGAGCAGGATGTACAGCGAGTGCAGGCTGAAACTGGCCACCAAGGCATAACTGGCGCTCAGCAGCAGCACATTCTGCAAACGCACGCTCCAGCACAGGCTCCAATAGAGCAGGAAGAACAGCGTGAAGCACAAGCCAAATTCGATCGAAAGGAAGCTCACAACGTAGTCCGTTACGTGACGTGGAGGGAGGGGCGGCGGCTGCCATGCAAGCCCCGGCGCAGAGCGCGCGGGATTATGGCAGAGGGGTCTGAACGCGACAATCGGACAGACTCTGAAATTGCAATACGAGTATTCACAGGCAAATGAAACAAAATGCGACGAACGATAGGCCTCGGCAATTTGCTCCCCCTGCCCCGCTCTGCTAGTGTCGCGCCGTTCTGAATGCCACCGAGACAGTCGCCATGGCCCGCAAAAAAACCTCCATCGATTTCGAACAATCCCTCGCCGATCTGCAAGCGCTGGTCGAGCGCCTGGAGAACGGTGAATTGTCGCTGGAAGAGTCGCTGGCCGCCTTCGAGCAAGGCATCGCCCTGACCCGTGACTGCCAGGGCGCCCTGGCCCAGGCCGAGCAAAAAGTGCAAATCCTGCTCGAGCGCGACGGCGAGCTGGCCGCTCAGCCGTTCGACGCGGAGCCACAAGAATGATCAGCAGCTACCAGGCCATCTGCCAGGCACGCGTCGACGCCGCTCTCGAACAGCTGTTCCAGGCGCCGTCGGCAGAGCTGCAACGGCTCTATGAAGCCATGCGCTACAGCGTGATGAATGGCGGCAAGCGCGTGCGTCCGCTGCTCGTGTATGCCGCCTGCGAAGCCTTTGGCGCGCCGGCTGAAGACGCCAATGGCGCGGCCTGTGCGGTCGAATTGATCCACGCTTACTCGCTGGTCCACGATGACCTGCCGGCGATGGACGATGACGACCTGCGCCGTGGTCAGCCGACCACTCATAAAAAATTCGACGAAGCCTGCGCGATCCTCGCTGGCGACGGCCTGCAGAGCCTGGCCTTCGACGCCCTGCTCGACCCGCGCCTGAGCAGCCAAACCGCTACCACCCGCCTGAACATGGTGCAAACCCTGGCCAAGGCCGCCGGGCCGGCCGGCATGGTCGGCGGGCAGGCCATCGACCTCGGCTCGGTGGGTTTGAAGCTCGACCAACAAGCCCTGGAGTACATGCACCGGCACAAGACCGGCGCCCTGATCGAAGCCAGCGTGCGCCTCGGCGCCTTGGCCAGCGCGCGCGCCGAACAGGCCCAACTGGAGGCCTTGCAGGTGTATGCCCGGGCCATCGGCCTGGCCTTCCAGGTGCAGGACGATATCCTCGACGTCGAGAGCGACACCGCCACCTTGGGCAAACGCCAGGGCGCTGACATCGCGCGTGACAAACCGACCTATCCAGCCTTGCTTGGCCTGGATGCGGCCAAGGCCTACGCGATCGAGCTGCGCGACCAGGCGCTGGCTGCATTGCAGGGCTTTGGCGATAACGCCGAGCCACTGCGCGCGCTGGCCCGCTATATCGTCGAACGGCGCCACTGACCAGATCTCGCCACGCCGCCGATATTGTTTCAGCGAGCTTGGACCGCCCCCCCTGTGAATGGGCAGCTTCCTACACAATGGGGTAAACTGCCGCGTCTTCAAACCTATAACGACTCGCCTGATGCCCACGACGTTTCAAGAGATCCCCCGCGAACGCCCGGTCACCCCGTTGCTGGACCGCGCCGATACGCCCGCCGGCCTGCGCCGGCTGGCTGAAGCCGACCTGGAGAACCTGGCCGACGAATTGCGCCAGGAGTTGCTCTATACCGTTGGTCAGACTGGCGGGCACTTCGGCGCCGGCCTCGGCGTGATCGAATTGACGGTTGCCCTGCACTACGTCTTCGACACCCCGGACGACCGTCTGGTGTGGGACGTCGGTCACCAGGCCTACCCGCACAAGATCCTCACCGGCCGCCGCCAGCGCATGCTCAGCCTGCGTCAGAAGGATGGCATCGCCGCCTTCCCGCGCCGCGTCGAAAGTGAGTACGACACCTTCGGCGTTGGCCACTCCAGCACCTCGATCAGTGCCGCGCTGGGCATGGCGATTGCCGCCCGCCTGCAAAACAGCCCGCGTAAATCGATCGCGGTCATCGGTGACGGCGCGCTGACTGCGGGCATGGCCTTCGAGGCGTTGAACCACGCCCAGGAAGTCAACGCGGACATGCTGGTGATCCTCAACGACAACGACATGTCGATCTCGCGCAACGTCGGCGGGTTGTCCAACTACCTGGCCAAGATTCTCTCCAGCCGCACCTACGCAAGCATGCGCGAGGGCAGCAAGAAGGTCCTCTCGCGCCTGCCTGGCGCCTGGGAAATCGCCCGGCGCACCGAAGAATACGCCAAGGGCATGCTGGTTCCCGGCACTCTGTTCGAAGAGCTGGGCTGGAACTACATTGGCCCGATCGACGGCCACGACCTGCCGACCCTGATCGCCACCCTGCGCAACATGCGTGACCTCAAGGGGCCGCAATTCCTGCATGTGGTGACCAAAAAGGGCAAAGGCTTCGCCCCCGCCGAAGTCGACCCAATTGGCTACCACGCCATTACCAAACTCGAACCTGCCGACAAACCGGTCGCGCCGAAACAAGCCAGCGGCCCTAAATACTCCGCCGTGTTCGGCCAATGGCTGTGCGACATGGCCGCCGCCGACAATCGCCTGGTGGGCATTACCCCGGCAATGAAGGAAGGCTCGGATCTGGTGGCGTTCAGCGAGCGCTTCCCCGAGCGCTACTTCGACGTGGCCATTGCCGAGCAACACGCTGTGACCCTGGCTGCGGGCATGGCCTGTGAAGGCGCCAAGCCGGTGGTAGCGATCTACTCGACCTTTCTGCAGCGTGCCTACGACCAGCTGATCCACGATGTGGCGGTGCAGAACCTCGATGTGCTGTTCGCCATCGACCGCGCCGGCCTGGTCGGTGAAGACGGCCCGACCCATGCTGGCAGCTACGACCTGTCGTACTTGCGTTGCATCCCCGGCATGCTGGTGATGACCCCGAGCGATGAGAACGAGCTGCGCAAGATGCTCAGCACCGGCCACCTGTACAACGGCCCGGCTGCGGTACGCTATCCGCGTGGCACTGGCCCCAATGCGCCGATCAGTGGCGATCTTGAGCCGCTGGAAATTGGTAAAGGCGTGGTCCGTCGCCAGGGCGAGAAAGTCGCCCTGCTGGTGTTCGGCGTGCAATTGGCCGAGGCCCTGCAAGTGGCTGAGCAGATCAACGCGACCGTGGTCGACATGCGCTTCGTCAAACCACTGGATGAGGCCTTGGTACGCGAGCTGGCGGCCAGTCACGAACTGCTGGTGACCATCGAAGAGAACGCCATCATGGGCGGCGCGGGCGCTGCGGTGGGCGAGTTCCTCGCCCGCGAGGCGCTGCTCAAGCCGCTGCTGCACCTGGGGCTGCCGGACATCTATGTCGAGCACGCCAAGCCTGCGCAGATGCTGGCCGAGTGCGGGCTGGATGCGGCAGGGATCGAAGCGTCGGTGCGCGCGCGGATGGCCAAGCTCGGCCTCTGATTTTTTGCGGCCCAATCGCGGGGCAAGCCCGCTCCCACGCAGACAGACGCTATCTGCTCGCTTGCGTGGGAGCGGGCTTGCCCCGCGATAGCGATGGAACTGCCAGTGAAAATCCCAACCCTCACCACCCTGCTCTGCTTGCCGACCACCCTGCTGGCCGCCGAACCGGCCCGCGACGACGCCCTGAAACTCCCCGACGTGCTGATCAGCGCCAGCCGCCAGGTTGAATCGCGCACCACCACCAGCGCGGCCAACAGCGTATTCACCCGCAGCGATATCGACCGCCTGCAACCGAGCAGCGTCACCGATCTGCTGACCCGAGTGCCCGGCGTCCAGGTCGCCCCCACCGGCGGTCGCGGCGGCCTGCCGGGGATCTTCATCCGCGGCACCAAGGCCGCCCAGAGCCTGGTACTGGTCGACGGCGTGCGTATCGCCAATGCCACCTCTGGCGACAGCGGCCTGCAGTTTCTCGACGTCGACCAGATCGAACGCATCGAAGTGCTGCGCGGTTCGCGTTCGGCGGTCTATGGCAGCGACGCCATTGGCGGGGTTATCCAAATCTTCACCCGCCGCAGCAGCGGCCCTGGCCTGCAACCGCGCCTGCGCCTGGCGGCCGGCAGCAACCAAACCTGGCAGCGCAGTCTGGGCCTGTCTGGCGGTGACGGCGCTACCCGCTTCAGTCTAGGCGCCAGCCTGGACGAAACCGCTGGCATCGATTCGACCGGCCCCTCGTTTGCCAGCGACGCTGACCATGACGCCTATCGCAACCAGTCGTTCAACCTGAGCCTTAGCCACACCTTCAACGAGCGCTTTGAGGCCGGTTTGAACCTACTCGACAGCCGTGGCCGCAGTGAGTACGACAGCCCCTACGGGCGCTATGACTTCAACAGCCGCCAGCTCTTCGCCCAGAAGCCTTACACTGACTTCAGTGTCAGCAGCGTCGGCAGCTACTTCGACGCGCAGCTCAATGACGCCTGGCACTCGCGCCTGGAACTGGGCCACAGCGAGAACCGCGACGATAAGCGCGACAAACTCAGCGCTGAGCGCTTCGTCTACAACACCTACCGTGACCAGGTCACCTGGCAGAACGACCTGAGCCTGAGTGAGCGCCACAGCCTGTTGCTGGGCGGCGATTGGTATCAGGACCGCGCCCAGGGCACGACCGAGTTCACCGAGGACAGTCGCTGGAACCGTGCGGTATTTGTGCAGCATCGTTATGCCGGCGAAGGGTTCTCAAGCGAACTTGGCCTGCGCCACGACCGGAACCAGCAGTTCGGCCGCGAAACCACATTGAGTGCCAGCCTGACCCTGCCGGTAAACGAGCGCAACGACCTGCTGCTGTCCTACAGCGAGGGCTTTCGCGCCCCCACGCTGAATGATCTCTACGATCCTCAGTACGGCAATCCTGAGCTCAAGCCCGAGCATTCCAAGAGCTACGAGCTGCAATGGCGCAGCCAATTGACCAGCAGCAGCCGCCTGGAAGCCTCGCTGTACCGCACCGACCTGCGTGACGCGATCATCTTCCCCGACATGCAGACCAAACCCTACAACGTGGCCAGCGCGCGCATCGACGGCGTGGAGTTGACCCTGCATCAGCAGTGGCAAGCCTGGCAGGCCCAACTGGGCCTGGCGCTGATCGATCCGCGTGATCGTGACAGCGGACACACCCTGGCCCGCCGCGCCCGGCGCACCCTGAGCCTGGATGTCGATCGGCAGTTCGAACGGTTCAGTGTCGGTGGCAGTTGGCAGGCGGTCAGCAGCAGCTACAACGAGGAGAAGAACCTCAATCGGCTCGGTGGCTATGGCTTGCTTGGCCTGCGGGGCAGTTGGACGGCCAGCCAGCAGATCAGGCTCGACCTGAAGCTGGATAACCTGCTGGATAAAGGCTACAGCCGTGCGCTGTACAGCTATGACAACAGCAACCATGGCTATCGCGAAGAAGGCCGCACCTGGCTGCTGAGCCTTACCTGGACGCCGGCACGCTAGCGTCGAGCACTGCGCAGAGCTTGGCGGTCGCTTCGATCATCTGTCCGCTGGGCCGCTCCAGGCCTTTGTCTGGCACCACCAGCAGCTGCTGGTTGGCCGTGGCCCGCAGTTGCGGCCAGGCCTTCCACGGCGTCAGATGCGCCTTGTCAGCGGCCAGGATCACTTCTGGATCACGCGCCAGCACCGATTCTACGCTCACCAGCGGCGCTGGCTGCGTCAGGTCGGCAAAGACATTGCGCGCGCCACAGATCGTCAGCGCATCGCTGACGATCTGCTGGCCACCCAAGGTATACAGCGGTTTGTCCCACACCTGATAGAACACCGCCAGCGGCCGCTCACGTTGATAGCGCTCGCGCAGCGCTTGCAGGCGGGCACGCAGTTGCGCGGCATAACGCCGAGCCTGCTCAGCGCGACCCACCCGCACCCCGATGGCCTCGATCTGCCCGATCAGTTGGTCGAGGTTTTTCGCCTCATCACTGAAGGTAGCGATGCCCAGGCGGCGCAGCTGATCGCGCTGGGCCGGGGCAACACTGCCAGGCCAGAGCAGCAGCAAGTCGGGTTTGAGGCTGAGCAGACGCTCCATGTCCAGCTGGCCGTGACGCCCCACCGAAGGCAACGCAGCCAACCCTGCGGGCCGCTCGCCGCCGTCGAGCACGCCCACCAGCAGGTCATCGGCGTGCAGCTCGAGCATGATTTCCGTCATCGACGGCGCTAGGCTGATTACCCGTGCTCCAGTCGCTGCGTGAGCACCACCGACCAGTAACAACAGCAGGCAAAGTAAGCCGCGCATCAGCCCAGCTGACGCGGAATGCGATAGAGGTACAGCAGCACCAAGGTGGACAGCGCCAGGAGGATTTGCGGCACCGCTTCCAGCCCGACCAAGACTGACAGCGCGGCCACCCAGGCGGGGATGCAGGCGAACAGCATGGCCATGCGCCGCACCCGCGCCAGCTCGATCCAGGCGGCCGGCTCTTCAGGCGTGCCGAGCACCTTGGAGGTGGCAATCAACGCCCGCTTGTAGGCGCCGAAGCGTGGCAGGCTGAGGAACATGGTCGCGGCTCCCGCGATGAACAGTGGCATGGCCAGCACCGGGATCAGCCCGTCACCACCGCCGAAGGCCCAGGCCATCACTGGCAGCGGCAACAGCCCGACTGCCAGGTATTGCCACCAGGCCAGCGCCAGGCGCCGCTTCACCTCGCTGCGGGTCACGCCTGAGGCGACTCGCCCTGGTGCTCGGTGCCCATCATATGGCCGAGCTTGCCAGCCTTGGTCGCCAGGTACAGGCGGTTGTGCGGGTTGTGCCCGGTATGCAGCGGTACACGCTCGGCGACGTTGATGCCCATGCTGGTCAGTGCCTTGACCTTGCGCGGGTTGTTGGTCATCAAGCGCAGCGCCTTGACGCCCAGGTGCTCGAGCATCGGCAGGCACATGGCATAGTCGCGCTGGTCAGCGGCGAAGCCCAGGCGCTCGTTGGCCTCGACGGTATCGGCGCCGCCATCTTGCAGCTCATAGGCGCGGATCTTGTTCAACAGGCCAATGCCCCGGCCTTCCTGGCGCAGGTACAGCAGCACGCCACGGCCTTCGCGGGCGATGGCTTGCAGGGCGGCTTCGAGTTGCGAGCCGCAATCGCAACGCTGGCTGAACAAGGCATCACCGGTCAGGCACTCGGAATGCAGGCGCCCGAGCACCGGCTCGCCGTCAGCGATATCACCCAGGCTGAGCACCACGTGCTCACGGCCGGTGGCTTCGTCGAGAAAGCCATGCATGGTGAAGGTCGCGAAGGGAGTCGGGAGTTTCGAGGCGGCAACAAAGACGACGGGCACGTTGTGCTCCTGATTAGTAACTTGGAATTTCACGTGAGCCGATTGTATCAGCAGGCTGGCGCATATGCTCAGGCTGAATACCGTGGCTTAAGATCGAAAAGTTCGATGCTTATTGAACATTGCAGGGTGCCAGCACTGGCCTCTTCGCGGGCAAGCCCGCTCCCACAGGGAGCCAAGTCGGTCAGAGAATTTGTATTGAGTCAGTCATGACTCACCGCTGGCCTGAGATCTGTACGGTAGCTTTGGGAGCGGGCTTGCCCGCGAACAAGCCATCGGGCCAAGTCGGTGAGAGAATTTGTATTGAGTCAGTCATGACTCACTGCGGGCCTGAGATCTACGCGGTAGCTGTGGGAGCGGGCTTGCCCGCGAACAAGCCAACTCAATAGGGCTGACTGTCCGCAGTAAAAGCATATGGCTGCTGCCATCGGGGCCGAGTCGGTCGCAGTATTGGGTGTTGAGTCAGTCATGACTCACCGCTGGCCTGAGATCTACGCGGTAGCTGTGGGAGCGGGCTTGCCCGCGAAGAAGCCAACTCAATGGGGCTGACTGTCCGCAGTAAAAGGATATGGCTGCTGCCATCGGGCCAAGTCGGTCAGATAATTTGTATTGAGTCAGTCATGACTCACCGCGGGCCTGAGATCTACGCGGTAGCTGTGGGAGCGGGCTTGCCCGCGAAGAAGCCAACTCAATAGGGCTGACTGTCCGCAGTAAAAGCATATGGCTGCTGCCATCGGGCCAAGTCGGTCAGATAATTTGTATTGAGTCAGTCATGACTCACCGCTGGCCTGAGATCTGCGCGGTAGCTGTGGGAGCGGGCTTGCCCGCGAAGAAGCCAACTCAATGGGGCTGACTGTCCGCAGTAAAAGGATAAGGCTGCAGCCATCGGGCCAAGTCGGTCAGATAATTTGTATTGAGTCAGTCATGACTCACCGCTGGCCTGAGATCTGCGCGGTAGCTGTGGGAGCGGGCTTGCCCGCGAACAAGCTAACTTAATGTGGCTGACTGTCCGCAGTAAAAGGATACGGCTGCTGCCACTTTTCGTAGATCGCTTTCAGCTCGCCGCTACGCACCAATTGCTCCATGCGCCGGTCAAACAAGTCCCTCAAGAATTTACCCTGTCCGTTCTTGGCAAATGCCAGATACAGCGGCAACTCAGCGATATGGGTACGCCGGAAGCGCTCAGGCTGCGCCGCCTGGCCCAGCACGTAGTCGACTTCAGTCAGCGCATCGATGTAGAAATCCACCCGCTCGTGTTCGAGCATCGGCAGAATCCCTTCACGCCGCTGGATCTCGCGAAATTCACGAACATTGGGCAGGTAACTGCCGTAGTCATAGCCGCGCACCCAGGCCAACCGGTACTGGCCAATGTTCTCAGGAGTAGGTTCCGGCTTGCTGGCAAGGCCCAAGGCATAGATATGGTCCATGTCGAAATGCCAACGCGGATAGAGGTTGTCGTCGTTCTCTTCCTTGTAGGAGCCGACCCAGGCATCCGCTTCGCCACGTTTGACCAAGCCCACTGCGCGACTGTAAGGCGCACTCTGGATCAGCACTTTGACCCCGGCCGGCTCGAACACTTTGCGCAGTACGTCCCAGGCCACCCCGGTGCCGTCGGCATTGGTGTAGTCGAGCCATTCTTCACTGACCAGGTGGATCTGCGCAGGGTGCTGACCCTGCACGTTAGCGGCACACACGCTGCCGGTGAGCAGCAGCAACATCGCCAGCAACGCCGTCCTTATGCCCATCCACCCGCTCCTAAGTATCAGGCCACCGCCCACACCAGAACTTGCATGCCCAGCCAGGCAAAGACCCCGGCAAGGATATCGTCGAGCATGATCCCGACTCCGCCATGCACGTGCCGGTCGATCCAGCGAATCGGCCATGGCTTGAGGATGTCGAAGAAGCGGAACATCAGGAAACCTGCGAGCAGCCACTGCCAGCCTTCCGGCACCAGCCACAGCGTGATCCACATGCCGACCATTTCGTCCCAGACAATGCCTTCATGGTCGTGCACGCGCAAGTCGTTTGCCACTTTGCCGCACAGCCAGAAGCCAAACAGCATGGTCACGCCCAGCAGCAGCCAGTAGCCCCAGTCTGGCAGCATCTGCCACAGCGGGATGAACGGCAGCGCCACCAGAGAGCCCCAGGTACCGGGAGCCTTGGGCAAGGTGCCAGAGCCGAAGCCGAAGGCGATAAAGTGCCACGGGTTGCGCCAGACCGAAGGCGGAACGAACTCCGCAGGCACCTGGTTGGGGTGGTCGGTCACGGTGTCTCCCTAAAATGTTGATAGCCCCGCTGCTGCGGGGTGATGTCCTGACCCTGTTCGTCCAGCAGGCGCACGCCCTCGCCATCGAGCACGCGGCCGACGACATGGACCGGCACACCAGCGGCGCGCAGGGATGAAAGCTGGGCCGGCGGCAAGGTGAAGGCCAGCACGTAGTCGTCGCCACCGATCAGCGCGGCTTGGCGCGCAGCTTCAGGGCCGAGAAAGCCCTGCAGAGCAGGTGACACTGGCACCTGTGCCAGGTTCACCTCGAGCGCCCGCCGGGAGGCCTTGGCGATATGGCCGCAGTCGGCCAACAGACCATCGGAGATGTCCAGGGCCGCCGTGGCCTTGCCGAGCAGGGCCTGGCCAAGGGCGAACTGTGGCGAGGGCGACCAGTAATGGGCCAGCAAGGGCCCAGCCAAGTCGGCTTCGACCTGGCGCTCACCGAGTACCAACGGCAAGGCACCGGCAGCATTGCCCAGTTCACCACCGACACACAGCAGATCCCCCACCTGGGCACCGCTGCGCAGCAACGCTTGTCCGCGCGCAACGCGGCCAAACACCGTCAGGGTGATGCTCAGGGGACCACGGGTGGTGTCGCCGCCGATCAGGCTCAGGCCGCAGTGGCGGGCCATGCGATTGAGGCCTTCGGCGTAAGCCTGCAGCCACGGCGCGCTGACCTCGGGCAAGGTCAGCGCCAGGGTGAAACCAATGGGCGTGGCGCCCATCGCGGCCAGATCGCTGGCGGCCACGGCCAAGGACCGCTGGCCAAGCAGCGAAGGGTCGCAGACGGCAGGAAAATGCACGCCGGCGACCAAGGTATCGGTGGACACCGCCAGCTGCTGCGCAGCAGGCAGGTCCAGCAGGGCGCAGTCGTCGCCGATCCCCAACGCCACGCCTTCGCCGCCCTGCGCACAGGGCGCGGCAGCGAAGTAATGGCGGATCAGCTCAAACTCACCCATGGCTGGTCAGCGCCGCAATCAGCGCTTGTACGCCTTGACTTCCGCTTCACGCAGACGCGGAGCGAGCTTGTCCAGTACACCGTTGACGAACTTGTGACCGTCGGTGGCGCCGAACACTTTGGCCAGCTCCACACCTTCGTTGATCACCACGCGATACGGCACATCGGCGCGCATGATGAACTCCCAGGTGGACAGGCGCAGAACCGCCAGTTCAACCGGGTCGAGCTCTTCCAGGGCAAGGTCCAGGCACGGCGCCAGGGCCTCGTCGATTTCCTTCACCTTGGCCGGAACCCCGTGCAGGATCTCGCGGAAGTAAGCGCCGTCTACATCGGAGAAATCGTTGTCGACCCGAAACTGCGCCTCGACCTCGTTCAGCGAGTGCCGGGCCATGTGCCACTGATAGAGGGCCTGGGTCGCGAGCTTGCGGGCTTCGCGGCGCTTGGCGCTCTTCGAGGGCTTGCCGGCATCCGCAGGTTTTGGATCGCGCGGGTTGAAACGATCGCTTTCGTCGCTAATCACTTGGCCTCCAACTGCGCCAGCAGGCTGACCATTTCCAGGGCGGACAGGGCAGCTTCAGCACCTTTGTTGCCAGCCTTGGTGCCGGAACGCTCGATGGCTTGCTCGATGGAGTCGACAGTCAGCACGCCGAAGGCCACCGGAACACCGAACTCCATGGACACCTGGGCCAGGCCCTTGGTGCATTCGCCCGCCACGTATTCGAAGTGCGGGGTACCGCCGCGAATCACAGCGCCCAGGGCGATGATCGCGTCGTAAGCGCCTTGTTGGGCGACTTTCTGTGCAACCAGCGGGATTTCGAAGGCGCCAGGAGCACGGATGATGGTGATGTCGCTTTCGCTGACGCCATGGCGTACCAAGGCATCGACGGCACCGCTTACCAGGCTTTCGACGACGAAGCTGTTGAAGCGGCCAACCACCAAAGCATAGCGACCTTTGGGGGCGATGAAGGTACCTTCGATGGTCTTCAGGGTCATTCCGGTGTTCTCATTTTAAAGAGCGAGGCCGCCGTAGACGGCCTGCAGGAGGGTTTGGACACGAGCGCCAGGGCAACTAGCGCGCCTGTGTCACTCAGAGGGCACGTATTCTACAACTTCCAGATCAAATCCGGATATCGCGTTGAACTTCATCGGCGAGCTCATCAGGCGCATCTTGCGCACGCCCAGGTCACGCAGGATCTGCGACCCAGCACCGACCGTGCTGTAGGTGCTCGGCGTCTTGACCTGGGTTTCGCCGGCGCTTTCGCGGATATGCGCCAGCAGCACGTCGCCATCGAGTGGGTGGCCCAGCAACAGGACTACGCCGCTGCCGGCCTCGGCCACCGCGCTCATCGCCGCACGCAGGCTCCAGCGGCCTGGCTGCTTGACCATCAGCAGGTCGCGCAGCGGGTCCATGTTGTGCACCCGCACCAGGGTCGGCTCTTCGGCGCAGATCTTGCCCAGGGTCAGTGCCATGTGCACGTCGCCTTCGACCGAGTCGCGGTAGGTGACCAGGTTGAACTGGCCTAGTTCGCTATCCAGCGGCTGCTCGGAAACCCGCTGAACGGTACGTTCGTGGATCATCCGGTAGTGGATCAGGTCGGCGATGGTGCCGATCTTCAGGCCATGTTCGGCGGCGAACACTTCCAACTCGGCGCGACGCGACATGGTGCCGTCGTCGTTCATCACCTCGCAGATCACCCCGCTCGGCTCGAAGCCAGCCATGCGCGCCAGGTCGCAAGCGGCCTCGGTGTGGCCTGCGCGGGCCAGGGTACCGCCAGGCTGGGCCATCAGCGGGAAGATGTGGCCGGGGCTGACGATGTCTTCGGCCTTGGCGTCCTTGGCGGCGGCCGCCTGCACGGTACGCGCGCGGTCGGCCGCGGAGATGCCGGTGGTGACGCCTTCGGCGGCTTCGATCGACACGGTGAACTTGGTGCCAAAGCCCGAACCATTGCGCGGCGCCATCAGCGGCAGCTTGAGGGTTTCGCAGCGCTCGCGGCTCATCGGCATGCAGATCAGGCCACGGGCGTGCTTGGCCATGAAGTTGATGTGCTCAGGCTGGCAGCACTCGGCGGCCATGATGATGTCGCCTTCGTTCTCGCGGTCTTCGTCATCCATGAGGATGACCATCTTGCCTTGGCGGATGTCTTCCACCAGCTCTTCAATGCTGTTGAGCGCCACTCGGCACCCCCTTCTCAATCAGGATTTCAGGTAGCCGTTGGCGGCCAGGAAGCTTTCGGTGATGCTACTGCCCTTGCTCGGTTCGGCAGCCTTGTCGCCCAGCAGCAGACGCTCCAGGTAACGGGCCAGCAGGTCGACCTCAAGGTTCACCCGACGACCTGGGCGGTAGTCGGCCATGATGGTTTCGGACAGGGTGTGCGGAACGATGGTCAGCTCGAACTCGGCGCCATCGACCACGTTGACCGTCAGGCTGGTGCCGTCGACGGTGATCGAGCCCTTGTGGGCGATGTACTTGGCCAGTTCTTTGGGCGCACGCACGCGGAACTGGATGGCGCGGGCGTTATCGCTGCGCGAGATGATTTCGCCAACGCCGTCGACGTGGCCGCTGACCAAGTGACCGCCCAGGCGGGTGGTCGGGGTCAGGGCTTTTTCCAGGTTGACCGGGCTGCCGCTCTTCAAGTCGTCGAAGGCGGTGCACTCGAGGGTTTCGCGGCTGACGTCGGCCCAGAAACCGTCGCCTGGCAGGTCGACGGCCGTCAGGCAGACGCCGTTGACGGCAATGCTGTCGCCGAGCTTGACGTCGCCCAGGTCAAGCTTGCCGGTCTGGACGTAGACGCGCACGTCACCGCCCTTGGGGGTCAGGCTACGGATGGTGCCGATGGATTCGATGATGCCGGTGAACATGCGGTTGTCCTCGCAAATAGGGCTGCGCTGGGCTAGCCAGGCATTATACGCCGGTGGCCGGCAAGGGGATGGCCGTGACCCGCCAGTCATCACCGACGGCGCGCATTTCAGTGATTTTCAGCCGCGGCGCCTGGTTCATCTGCGCCAGCGGCCAGTCCAGCAGCGGCCGGGCCTGGGAGCCGAGGAAGGTGCCGGCGACGAACAACTGGAACTCGTCGATCAGACCTAGCTGGGCGAAGGCGCCCACCAAGCCGGCGCCAGCCTCCAGGAGAATTTCATTGACGCCACGCGCTGCCAAGACCCTGAGCAGGCCAGGTAGATCGACCCGGCCTTCGGCGCCGGGCAGGCACAGCAGCTCGTGACCGGCTTGGGCGTAACGCGCATCAGCCGCCGCAGCAGTCACTACCAGCGCCGGGCCTGCCTGGAAAAACGGCGCCGTCAGCGGCAAACGCAGGCGGCCGTCGATCAACACGCGCAGCGGTGGGCGGGACAGGGCCAGCGCCGTGGTTTCTGCATCCAGGCCCAACTGTTCGCCACGCACGGTCATCCGCGCGTTGTCGGCCAACACACTTTCGGCGCTGGTCAACACCACGCTGGAGCGGGCGCGCAGGCGTTGCACGGCGGCGCGCGCGGCAGGGCCGGTAATCCACTGGCTTTCGCCACTGGCCATCGCGGTGCGCCCGTCCAGGCTCATCGCCAGCTTGGCCCGGACGAACGGCAGACCGTGTTCCATACGCTTGAGGAAACCGGGGTTGAGCGCGCGCGCTTCGCTTTCCAGCACGCCACTGGCGACTTCGATACCCGCCTCGGCCAAGCGCCGCAGGCCTTGGCCGGCCACTTGCGGATTGGGGTCTTGCATGGCTGCGACTACCCGGGCAACGCCGGCCTTGACCAGTGCCTCGGCGCACGGCGGCGTACGCCCATGGTGACTGCACGGCTCCAGGGTCACGTAGGCGCAGGCGCCTTTGGCGCGCTCGCCAGCCTGGCGCAGTGCGTGCACTTCGGCGTGTGGCTCACCGGCGCGCACGTGCCAGCCCTGGCCTACTACTTCGCCGTCGCGAACGATCACGCAACCCACCCGCGGATTGGGATGGGTGCTGTACTGGCCCTTGCGGGCCAGTTGCAGGGCTTGGGCCATGTAGTGGGCGTCGAGAATCGCGGTCTGGCTGGGCATGCTTACTCTTTAGCCGGCTCGCGGGCCAGGCGGTCGATTTCTTCGCGGAATTCGTCGAGGTCCTGGAAGCGCCGGTAGACCGAGGCGAAGCGGATGTAGGCGACTTCGTCGAGCTCGCGCAGCGCGGCCATGACCAGTTCACCCACCACCAGCGACTTGACCTCGCGCTCGCCAGTGGCGCGCAATTTGTGCTTGATGTGGGCCAGCGCCGCTTCCAGCCGCTCGACGCTGACCGGGCGCTTTTCCAGCGCGCGCTGCATGCCGGCCCGCAGTTTGTCTTCATCGAACGGTTGGCGTGTGCCGTCTTGCTTGATCAGCCGCGGCAGCACCAGCTCGGCGGTTTCGAAGGTTGTGAAGCGCTCGCCGCAGGCGACGCACTCGCGCCGGCGACGCACCTGTTCGCCCTCGGCGACCAGGCGCGAGTCGATGACCTTGGTGTCGTTGGCACCGCAAAAGGGACAGTGCATGGTGGCAGGCAACAAAAAAAGGGAGGGCCATGGTAGCGCATCCGACTGGCAAGACAAGCCAAAGGGGTTACCATCCAATCAATTCTGCCCGTGAAGGACTCCCCCATGCACTATCGAGCGCTCGTCGTGCTCTGTCTCGCTGGCCTGATGACGGCCTGCAGCAGCGATAAACCCAAAGGCGAGCAGCCCGCTGCAGCGCCCGCTCCCAAGGTCGCGAAAAAGGCGCCGGCACTGGGGCCGCTACCGGCCTACCAGCGCGAAATCAGCGGCACCTTGCTGGAGGTGCCGGCAGGCGCCGAAGTCGAACTGGCGCTGCTGGTGATCGATGAACGCGACCGGCCGCAGCGCCTGCTGGCCAGCAGCAACCTGATCGGTACCGGCCAGGCCCTGCCCTATCAGCTGCGCTTCAATCCCGAGGCATTCCCAGCCGGGGCCAGGGTCGAGTTGCGTGGCCGCGCCAGCCGCTCCGGCCAGCTGATCATGCACCTGCCACCGCAGCGCATTGTTCAAGCCGCGAGCCAAGCCACTGGCCCACTGCGCTTCGAGAAGGCGCCATAGATGGCGCCGTTGCACCTGCAACAGGCCCTGAGCGGCCTGATCGGTGAAGCGCGGCTGGTCGCCAGCGAGCTGCCGCAGTGCGCCTTGAAGCTGTGGCTGATCGATGCGCAGAACATGGACCGCGCCTTCAGCAGCGAAGAAACCCAGCGCATCCTCGAAGACCCGCCGTACTGGAGCTTCTGCTGGGCCAGCGGCCTGGCCATGGCGCGCTACCTGGCCGAGCGCCCGGAGTGGGTGCGTGGCAAGCGCGTGCTGGATTTCGGCGCCGGCTCCGGCATCGCCGGGATCGCCGCGGCGCGGGCGGGGGCGTTGGAAGTAGTGGCGTGCGACCTCGATCCACTGGCGCTACAAGCCTGCCAGGCGAACGCGGCGCTCAATGAGGTCGAACTGGGTTACAGCAGCGACTTTTTTGCCGAAGCCGATCGCTTTGACCTGATCCTGGTGGCCGACGTGCTCTACGATCGCGCCAACCTGCCACTGCTCGATGCGTTTCTTAGTCGGGGCCGCCAGGCGCTGGTCGCTGACTCGCGGGTGCGCGACTTCAGCCACCCGCTGTACCAGCCATTGGGGGTGCTTGAAGCACTGACCCTGCCGGACCTGGCCGAACCACACGAATTCCGCCGGGTCAGCCTGTACCACGCCAGCCGCGAGCCTTTATAGTGGTGCCATCCAGAGATTTGCGAGAGTCGCGATGAGCCAAGCCCCCGATAGCAACGCCCTGCCGTATATTTTCGACGCCACCGACGCCAACTTCCAGCAACTGGTCATCGAAAACTCCTTCCACAAGCCCGTGCTGGTGGACTTCTGGGCCGAGTGGTGCGCGCCGTGCAAGGCGCTGATGCCACTGCTGGCGAAGATCGCCGAGGGTTACCAGGGCGAACTGCTGCTGGCCAAGATCAACTGCGATGTGGAACAGCAGGTGGTTGCCCAGTTCGGCATCCGCAGCCTGCCGACCGTGGTGCTGTTCAAGGACGGCCAGCCGGTCGACGGTTTTGCCGGTGCCCAACCCGAGTCGGCCATCCGCGCCCTGCTCGAACCGCATGTTCAGATGCCGGCGGCGCCCACTGCTTCGCCGCTCGAAGAAGCCAAGGCGCTGTTCGCCGAGAGCCGCTTCGCCGATGCCGAAACCGCCCTCAAGACCCTGCTGGGTGAAGACAACAGCAATGCCGAAGCGCTGATTCTGTATGCGCGCTGCCTGGCCGAGAGGGGTGAGTTGGGTGAGGCGCAAGTGGTGCTCGATGCGGTCAAGACCGATGAGCACAAGGCGGCACTGGCCGGCGCCAAGGCGCAGCTGACCTTCCTCCGCCAGGCTGCCAGCCTGCCGGAGGCGGCCGAGCTCAAGAGCCGCCTGGCGCAGAATCCGCAGGACGATGAAGCGGCGTATCAACTGTGTATTCAGCAACTGGCGCGTCAGCAGTACGAAGCGGCGCTCGATGGCTTGCTGAAGTTGTTCCAGCGTAATCGCGGCTATGAGAACGGCTTGCCGAAAAAGGCGATGTTGCAGGTGTTCGAGTTGCTCGGCAGCGATCACCCGCTGGTCAGCGTCTACCGTCGCAAGTTGGCGGCGGCGCTCTTCTAACAGCGCCAACGCTCATCGCGGGGCAAGCCCGCTCCCACGTGGCTCGCCACTAGGGCCTGTATGAGAAGTCTCAGGCTTTTCGTACAGAGCCTAAGCTCACGTGGGAGCGGGCTTGCCCCGCGATGCTTTTCATCCGAGCCAGTGATAAACCGGCGCATCCGCCCCGCTTTCCACCTTCACTTCACTGCTATGGCGCAAACGCACCAGCAGGCGCTTCCCCGCCGCGGTGCTGCCCGCCAACCCTTCCAAGCGTTCCAGCAGCTCTGGCCCAGTCATCTGTCCAGCCGCGCGCAGCACCTCACGCGCCGCCGCCCACTGGCCATCGTCCTGGCGTGGTGCTGCACTCGTCGTAGACACCACCGGCTCTACCGCCGGCACCTCCAGCTGACGCCCCAACTGCGCCCACTCCGCCGGTTCCAGCTCGATGCTCAGATCCACCGGCCAGTCACCAATCGTTCCGCGTATTCTCACGACGCCTTCCTTCCAACAGGATCAATGGCGTCCATGCTCCCATGACATGAAACCTTCGCCAAGCGGCTGGCGCGGCCAAGAAAAGTTGTTATAACATTACCAAATCCTTCCTGCACGCTCCCGGAGTCGTCCATGCGCCGCCTGCTCCTCGCCCTGCCCTTTGCCTTGCTGCCCCTGGCCCTGGCCCATGCCCACGACGACCATGACCATGATCACGACCATGCCCACGGCAGCCTCGGCACTCATGAACATGGTGTGGCCAAGCTCAATGCGGTACTCGACGGCAGCACCCTGGAACTGGAACTGGACAGCCCGGCGATGAACCTGGTGGGCTTTGAGCACGCGGCCAGCAGCGACGCTGACAAGGCCAAAGTCGCCGCCGTGCGCCAGCAGCTCGAACAGCCATTGAAGCTGTTCGGCCTGGCCAAGGCCGCCGGTTGCAGCGAAGAGGCGCAGGAGCTGGAAAGTCCGCTGTTCGGCGACCAGCCTGCAGCCGATGACGACGCCCACGAGCACCCGCACAGCGATATCCATGCCCACTACCAATTGACCTGCGCCACCCCAGACAAGCTCAGCAGTCTCGACCTGACCCCGCTGTTCAAAGCCTTCCCGGCGACGCAGAAGATCAATCTGCAACTGATCGGCCCCAATGGTCAGAAAGGTGTGGAGGCCACGCCGAGCAAGGCGGTGGTCGCCTTCTAAATGAGTCAGCCGCTGATCGACCTGCAAGATCTGCTGTTCGCCTGGCCGGGCCAGCCGCCACTGCTGGAGATTGCCCAGTTTCGCCTGGAGCGCGGTGAGGCGCTGTTCCTCAAAGGCCCCAGCGGCAGCGGCAAGACCACCCTGCTCGGTTTGCTGGGCGGGGTGAACCTGCCCGGCCAAGGCAGCATTCGCCTGCTTGGCCAGGCCCTCGGTGAACTGAGCCAAGGCGCCCGCGACCGCTTCCGGGTCGATCACACCGGCTACATTTTCCAGCAGTTCAACCTGCTGCCTTTCCTCTCGGTGCGCGAGAACGTCGAGTTGCCTTGTCGCTTCTCACGCAGTCGCGCCGAACGCGCCAGCCAGCGCCACGGCAGCGTCGACCAGGCCGCCGCAGTGTTGCTCGCGCACCTGGGGCTGGACGATCCGGCCTTGCTCGCCCGACGTGCCGACACCCTCTCGATCGGGCAGCAACAACGGGTGGCGGCGGCGCGCGCGCTGATCGGCCAGCCTGAACTGGTGATCGCCGACGAGCCGACCTCGGCGCTGGACGCCGATACCCGCGAGGCGTTCATCCGGTTGCTGTTCGACGAATGCCGGGCGGCCGGCTCCAGCCTGCTGTTCGTCAGCCATGACCAAAGCCTGGCACCGCTGTTCGACCGTCACCTGTCCCTGGCCGAACTCAATCGCGCCGCCAAGCCCCGGGAGGCCTGATGTACCTGCTTCGCCTTGCCCTGGCCAGCCTGGCCAACCGGCGTTTCACCGCCTTTCTGACCGCTTTCGCGATTGCCCTGTCGGTGTGCCTGCTGCTGGCCGTCGAGCGCGTGCGCACCGAGGCCCGCGCCAGTTTCGCCAGCACCATCAGCGGCACCGACCTGATCGTCGGCGCCCGCTCTGGGTCGGTCAACTTGCTGCTGTACTCGGTGTTTCGCATCGGTAATGCCACCAACAACATCCGGTGGGACAGCTACCAGCATTACGCCAAGGATCCACGGGTGAAGTGGGCCATCCCGATCTCCCTGGGCGACTCCCATCGCGGCTACCGGGTAATGGGCACCACGGGCGACTACTTCAGCCATTACCAATACGCTCGGCGCCAGCACCTGGAACTGAGCCAGGGCCGGGCGTTCGGAAATGATCCCTTCGAGGTGGTGCTCGGCGCCGAAGTGGCGCAGGCGCTGCACTACGGGCTTGGCGACAAACTGGTGCTGGCCCACGGCGTGGCGGCGATCAGCCTGGTCAAGCACGATGACAAGCCGTTCACGGTGGTCGGCGTGCTCAAGCGCACTGGCACGCCAGTGGACCGCACCTTGCACATCAGCCTCGGCGGGATGGAGGCCATTCATATCGACTGGCACAACGGCGTGCCCGCACGTGGTGCCGGCAGGATCAGCGCCGAACAAGCGCGGACCATGGACCTGCAGCCTGCTGCCATTACCGCGTTCATGCTGGGCCTGAACAACAAGATCGCCACCTTCAGTTTGCAGCGCGAGATCAACGAGTTCCGCAATGAGCCGTTGCTGGCGATCCTGCCAGGCGTGGCCTTGCAGGAGTTGTGGAGTCTGATGGGCACGGCCGAGCAGGCCTTGTTCGTGGTGTCGCTGTTTGTCGTGCTGACTGGGTTGATCGGCATGCTCACTGCCATTCTCACCAGCCTCAACGAACGGCGGCGGGAGATGGCCATCTTGCGTTCGGTCGGCGCCCGGCCTTGGCATATCGCTGGCCTGCTGGTGCTCGAAGCCTTGGCCCTGGCGGTGGCCGGGATCGTGGCCGGGCTGGGGCTACTGTATGCCGGGATCGCCCTGGCCCAGGGCTATGTGCAGGCCAACTATGGTTTGTACCTGCCACTGGCCTGGCCCAGTGCACATGAGTGGACGCTGCTGGCTATCATCCTTGGGGCGGCATTGCTGATGGGCAGTGTGCCGGCCTGGCGTGCCTATCGGCAGTCGCTGGCCGATGGTTTGTCGATTCATCTGTGAGTAGTGGGAATGATCCAGAACCTTACACACCTGTTCGCTGCGGTTCGACAGCTCGACAAACCCGCGCACAGGCGGGCAGCCACACAGCAAATCCTGTTGCTGCTGGTGGTGATCGCGCTGACGCCGCTAGCCTGGGCCGCGGAGCCGCGCGAGCTGGACTGGCCGGCGCTGATCCCGGAAGGCGCCCCGGTCATCCCGCCCCAGCTCACGCCACTGCACGACCTGTCGCAGATCGGCGACGCGCTGGCTGCCGAAGCCTCCCCCGCTGCGCGCCAACAAGCCCCCGCCGCGCCAGTGGTCAAGGCACTCGACAAGCAGCAAGTCAAACTGCCCGGCTACATCGTGCCACTGGAGGTCAGCGAAGAGGGCCGCACCACCGAGTTTCTGCTAGTGCCCTACTACGGCGCCTGCATCCACGTACCGCCCCCCCCGTCGAACCAGATCGTGCACATTTTCAGCGAGATGGGCGTACGCGTCGAAGACCTCTATCAGCCCTATTGGATCGAAGGGCGCCTGCAGGTCAAAGCCAGCAGCAGCGAGCTGGCCGACGCGGGTTATCAGATGGAAGCCGAGAAAATCTACGCTTATGAGCTGAAATGAGAACTGCTAGCGATTCGTGAAGCCAGTTCTTTGAGCTGGGTCAAACATTAGGTTTAGACGCCTCCGTACCATTGGACTACTCATTTAATAACGTCCTTTGGGAGCTTCCATGAACAAGTCCTTGCTCGGCGCCTCGCTCGTTGCCCTGGCGCTCGTAGCCCCTGTTGCCCACGCCCACCAGGCGGGCGATTTCATCCTGCGTGCCGGCGCCATCACCACCGCCCCCAACGAAAACAGCGGCGACCTGAAGTTCGACGGCAACAAGGTCTCGGGCACCAAGGCTACTCTGGACAGCGATACCCAATTGGGCCTGACCTTCGCCTACATGCTCACCGATCACATCGGCCTGGAGCTGCTGGCGGCCACCCCGTTCCAGCACACTGTTGGCGTCAAGGGCCTGGGCGGGGGCCTGGACGGCAAGCTGGCGGACATCAAGCAACTGCCACCGACCCTGTCGCTGCAGTACTTCCCGATGGAGCCAAGCTCGAAGTTCCAGCCGTACGTGGGCGTGGGCATCAACTACACCATGTTCTTCGATGAAGACCTGAGCAGCGAACGTAAACAGCAGGGCTTCAGCAACCTCAAGCTGCAAGACTCGGTGGGCCTGGCCGGCCAGTTGGGCATGGACTACATGATCACCGACAACCTGCTGGTCAACGCCTCGGTCTGGTACGTCGATATCGACACCAAGGCCACCGTCGATGGCCCAACCGCACTGGGCTACAGCAAGACCAAGGTCGACGTGGATGTAGACCCATGGGTCTACATGGTGGGTCTGGGCTACAAGTTCTGATCCATCGCCCTCACATGGCGGCTGCGGCCGCCATGTGTCGTTCTACTCCCCACGTAGGCGCAGATACAGCCAATAACCCCAAGCCAGTGCACTGAACCCCGCCCCCAGCCCACACACCGCAAGCCAACCCCAGCGGGCATACACCCAACTTGCCGCCACAGCGCCCAGGCCACTGCCTACCGAGTAGCAGCACATGTATGCGCCGATCAAACGGCTGGCCATCTCTCCCCGCCCGGCCAACAGCAGCGTCTGGTTAGTGACATGCACCGCCTGCACGGCGAAATCCAGCAGCAGCACGCCCAACACCAGCGCCAGCAACGAGTGTTCGAGCAATCCAATGGGGATCCACGACAGCGTCAACAGCGCCAGGGCCAGCCCCGTGGTGTGCTGACCGTGGCCTTGGTCGGCCAAACGTCCAGCGCCCGATGCGGCCAGTGCCCCGGCAATTCCGGCCAGGCCGAACAGACCGATCTGGGTATGGGTCAACGCCAGTGGTGCCGCACTGAGCGGCAATACCATGGCACTCCACAACACGCTGAATGCGGAAAATATCAACAGCGCGAACGTACCGCGCTGACGTAACAGGCGGTCGTGTCGATACATGCGCAGCACCGAACCCAACAACTGCACGTAACTCACTGGCGTTGTCACCGGCTTGGCGCTGGGCAGCGTTTGCCAGAGCAGGCAGGCCATCAGCACAGTCAACCCGGCAGCGGTGAAATATACGCTGCGCCAACCGGCCAGATCGGCCGTCACGCCTGCAACCAGCCGCGCTAGCAAAATCCCCAGCACCACGCCACTGGTGACCGTACCCACGGCCCGTCCCTGCTCGGCGGAGGTGGCCAAGGTCGCGGCATGGGCCACGACCACCTGCACCAGCACCGCCATCAGGCCGAGCATGCTCATGGCCACCAGCAGCAGCGCCCAGTCCATCGCCATGCCAACAGCCAGCAGGGCCAACGCCGAGAGCAGCAACTGCGAAAGAATCAAGCGCTTGCGACCGAACAGATCGCCCAGCGGAACCACCAGCAGCAGCCCCAGCGCATAACCGGCCTGGGTGGCCCCCACCACCAGTCCGATCCGGGCTGTCGCTACGCCTAGGCTGGCAGCCATCGACTCCAGCAATGGTTGGGAGAAATACACCGAGGCCACAGCCAAGGCGCAGGTCGCGGCGAGCAATAGCGTCAGGGAGCGGCTCAGCGGGATTGGGCCGACGGCCGCAGACTGGATCGAAGACATGTGCAATACCTTGCCAATCTGGTTTCAAAATGAAACCACATGCTAGCTTTCTAGCAAACCTGGTTTTAATCTGCAACCAGAACTGATGAGAAGGCTTGGCTCATGCTCGACCCACAAAATAAGCAATGCCCGGTAGCCCGTGCCCTGGAGGTGATTGGTGATCGGTGGGCGCTGATGATTCTGCGCGATGCTTTCGACGGCCTGCGGCGCTTCAGTGAGTTTCAGAAAAACCTGGGTCTGGCGAAGAACATCCTCGCCTCACGGTTGAAACTGTTGCTGGAGAGTGGATTGCTGCAGTTGCAACCGGCCTCGGATGGCAGTGCCTACAAGGAATACGTACTGACCGAGAAAGGCCGCTCTGTGTTTCCGATCGTGGTTGGAATGCGCCAGTGGGGGGAGCGGTTTCTGTTCGAGGCGGGGGAAGTGCGATCGCAATTGTTGGACAGCGCTCAGGGGCAGCCGGTAGAGGTGTTACAGGTGCGGGCTAAGGATGGGCGGGCACTTGCGCCTGAGGATTGTCTGAGGCGTACGGTGCGGCATTAGGTTTTGGGGCCGCTCGGCGGCCCTGAAATCTCAGCCTTTACCCAACAACCGCGCCAACCCGACAACGATTGGCGTCGGCTCAGGAAACGCGAACCGCGCCAACAACCGCTGGTTATCCGCCCGCGAATGGCGGATATCACCCGAACGCGCCGCGCCGTAACTGACTTCAGGCAAGCTGCCCACCACCTGCTTGAGCGCCGCCAACAACTGGTTCAGCGAAGTCGCCTGGTTCAGGCCGATGTTCACCGCGCCCTCCTCGACCTGCTCCTGCTCCAGCGCCTGGACCATCACCTGGACCAGATCGCCGACATAGAGAAAATCGCGAGTCTGCTCGCCATCGCCGAACACGGTAATCGGCTTACCTTGAGTGGCACGCTCACTGAAGATGCTGATCACCCCCGAGTAAGGCGAGGATGGATCCTGGCGTGGCCCGAAGATATTGAAGAAGCGAAACACCACCGGCTCCAGGCCATGCTGGCGACGGTAGAAGTCCAGGTACTGCTCGCTGGCCAACTTATCCACAGCGTAGGGCGTCAGCGGCGCCTTGGGCGTATCCTCGACAATCGACTGCCCTTCGCCATTGTTGCCATACACCGCCGCGCTGGAGGCGAACAGCACCCGGCGCACGCCATTCAGACGCATCGCTTCGCAAACGTTCAGCGTGCCGATGAAGTTGCTTTGATGGGTTTTCACCGGGTCGTCGACCGAGGCCTGCACCGAAGCCACTGCCGCCAAGTGCACCACTGCACGGCAACCGCTGGCCGCGCGGGCAACCAGTGCAGCGTCGGCCACATCGCCTTCAAGCAGTTCAAGCTTGGGATGATCCAGGCGCAGGTTGGCGCGTTTGCCTGTGGAAAGATCATCGACAATGCGCACGGCGTAGCCTTTATCCAGCAACGCATCGCACAAGTGCGAGCCGATGAAGCCGGCACCGCCGGTGATCAGGATGGGAGCATCAGCCATGTCGATAGAAACGGTCCAGTAGGGGCGGCAAACCGGCGCGCCAGGCGCGTGGCTTGATACCAAAGGTATGGAGGATTTTCTTGCACGCCAGCACCGCATTCTGCGGCTCTTCGCTGGCATCCGGGCGGGCGGCGTGGGCCTGCGCGGTCGGCGCCTGCACGGCCAGCTTGTGCCACTGCTGCGCCTCACTGAGGATAGCCTGCCCCAGCGCCAGCGGCGTGGTCGCTTCGTTGCCAGCGTAGTGGTAGGTGCCCCACAGCGGCGCATCGCAGTCGAGCTGCTTGATCACCGAGAGGATGACCCGTGCAGCGTCGTCCACCGGGGTCGGATTACCGCGCCGATCGTCCGCCAGGAGCAATTCCTGCGGTTGCTCGGCGCGGGTCAGGAAGCGGCCCAAGGCACCGTCGATGCTCTCGTCCAGCACCCAACCGAAGCGCAACAGCACATGCTGCGGGCAGGTCGCCCGCACGCTCTGCTCGATGCGCCACAGCGCCTGACCACGGGTGCCCAGCGGCACCGGCTCGTCTTTTTCGCTGTAGGCGGTGGCCCGCGAGCCATCGAACACGCGATAGCTGGAGGGTTGGACGAGGATCATCTCGTGGTGCTGGCACAGCTCGGCCAGGCGCTCCACCGCGCGCTCTTGCTGGGCAAGCCGCTGTTCGCTGACCGACTCGGCCTGGAACCAGTCGAAGTAATAGGCGAGGTTGATCACCACATCGGGGCGATGTTCATCCAGCAGCAGGGTCAGGCTGGCCGGATCCCAGCCTTTTTCGGGCGGGCGCGGCGCCAGGAATCCGATGTCCTCCTCGGCCCCGAGACGAATCAGCGCTTGCCCGAGGGCATTGCCACCACCCAACAGCATCAGGCGCATACGCATAGGGTCTAAAGGTCCGCTCAGGTCGATAAAAGGAAAGAAAGCATTTTGCGGTTTCCAGCAGGGGAAGTCCAACTTGAGCGCGGTAACTGCGCAATCGCCCCTGCCGACTCAAGCCCCTGGACTTGCCACTTTGCACCGTAGGAAACGCCCTATAGCCCCAGCGGAATGAGCTGACTACCGCGCCAAGCATTTCCAGCGCCCAATAGTTAGTTCTCTCCCTTGACGGTATTTAGGCAGCCTGCCTGATGCTCGACAGGTGGGATTACCGAACAACAGTAGTAACAAGGAATGTTTCAACATGCAGGACTCGGAATTCGCCTACCTAAGCTTTGAGCCCAAGCAAGCCCAGGCCTTGGTCGCAGCCTGCCAAGCCCTCGCTAATCTGGGCGGACCGCAAACCCCTGGCGTGGCCCAGCTCGCCCGCACATGGGCACAGCGCCTGGAACGCCAGCTTCATCCCAACCAGCGCAACGTACTCAAGCGCTTTGCCCAAGGCAGGTTGGCAGCGTTGATGTACTCGCAGATGCCCTGCCCTTTTAGCGATCCGCTGCCGTCCAGGCTCCCTGAGTTATCCACCCTGGAACGCAGCACCCGCTGCCTGTACCTGGCTTCGCGCAACCAACTGTTGCTGGAGATGGTGCGCTATCGAGCGTTTGCCTTCGACAGCGACAATGACGGCAAGCAGGTCAGACTGATCGGCAACTTCACTGGCCAGGCCAACGTCCCTTCGCGCCATCAGGACACCGGCCCAGCACCCCGCGCGGCTGCCCACACAGGCGTATCCCTCGACCCGCATACCGACGCGCCCTATCAGTGTTCGGTAGTAGCCTGCCAGGGCAGCTCCCCGGCGCCCTCTGCGCTGATTATTACCGCGCGCTGGAACCCCGCCGATGAACCCACCCACATCATTCCGCTACGCGGCATCATCGAACAGCTAAGCAGCGTGCACACCCTGGCGCTGACATCGGCATCTTTCGAGCTAACAACCCGCCACCACGGACAGACCCAGCAGGACGTTGAAGCCAGGGCTGCCACCTCATTGCTGCAGTTCGACCCAGATGGTGGCTTCGCCATGCGCTACAACGCTAGCCGCTTTAGCCTCAGTAAGTACGCCAGCAAGGCGGCGGCGCAGGCTTTCGAGGCGCTTCAAACGCTGGTCAGCGAAGCCTTGCCAATTCCCTTCGTGCTGCATGCCGATACTGCCCTGTTGGTCAATAACAGCCGCGCACTGCACGGGCGCAACACACTACAAGACGGCCGCCGTCTGCTAGTACGGCTGTTCGGCTATTCTGCGTTCGCCAAACCGCTGGTAATCAACGAAGATCCGCTGCTGGTACGCGGCTGAAACCTGTAGGAGAGAGGGATGGATCTCACAGCCAACGCAGAACAACGCGCTTGCTGGCAATACGACGAGCCTGCCCCCGGTGAGGAACGGTTCATCGAAGAGGCATTCGACGGCTACCGCCAGCAGGCGCGAATGCTGCTCGCGGATGCCGAACCGGCGCCGTCAGTTTTCGTGGTCGGCGGTGCCCGCTCAGACTTCACCCGGCTCAATCCGTTGCTGTACCGCTTGCAGCAGCAGGGTATCGGCTCGCTGACCGGCAACCTGTCCGGCCATAGCCGGGCCAGCGAACCAGGCGCCTTGGCACCTTCACTGGCCATCAACCTGGCCGAGGCGTTGCGCTTTCATCGGCATATCGCCGAGCAGTGCGACAGTTTGATTGGGCACAGCCTGGGCGCGGCGATTGCCCTGAAGATGGCAGCGCAGTTGCCCGCAGTGCGCAAGCTGGTGCTGATCTGTCCTGCGGTGTATCCGGACGCCGCGCACCAGGCGCCCTTCGGCCCGGCGTTCAGCGCCGCGATCCGCCAGCCCTACGCCTTCCTCGATTGCGACAGCTATGGGTTCCTGCGCCGGTTCCAGGGCCGGGTACTGCTGGTGATCGGTGAGTACGACGGGCTCAACTCCAAGGCCTTCGGCCAAGGCCCAGGCACGTCGGCAGGCACCCGCTGGTTGTCTGGGGTGCAGCGCTACAGCCCGATCCCGGAGGAAGTCACCCACGCGCTGGTGCGCTCGGTGCCGGCGCCGCACGTGGAGTGCCTGCTACTGACCGACTGCGACCATGGCATCGCCGCGCATCTGCGCGATGCGCCGCAGGTGGCCGATCAAGTCGCCGAGGTGGTAGCGACGTTCATTCGCGATTGAGCACGCTCACTCGATCTCGAACAAGCCATTGCTCAATGGCCCGACGCTGAGCCGCTCGCGCACGTCGTCGTCGATCCGTGGGTCATCCGGGCGATACAGTTTGACCTGGCGATAGGCGTTGATGCGGTTGATCTCCTCGCCGAGGAACTCCCATACCACCCGGGTACAGGCGGGGTTACGTCGGTCGCCACTGGAAACCCCGGTCTTGAGCCCATTGAGGCGGGTGATGCGGCTCTTGAAGCTGGGGATGAGGATGGTCTGGCTCATCTCGTTGAGGGTCAGCGACTCGTAGTCGATGAGAAATACCCGGTCCTGTAGTTGAAACGCCGCCCCCAGGTAGCGGCAGCGTACTTCGGCGTGCACGTCAGTGGCACTGCTGCGCTCTTGGCGCTCCTGGCGCTCGAACAAGAAGCTGCCGCGCTCTTCACGTAAGTGCACCAGCGAAACCAGGATCAGGCCAGGCACCGACATGCAGTTGGAGTATTCGAAGTAATAGCCGCAGTACCGCGACAGGTTGCCGGCATGCTCATGCAGCGGCTTGAACAGCTCGCTGATCGGGTCGTGCTGGTCGCTGTGCTCCGACGGAATGCGCGCACCGATCAGCCGGGCGAACTGCTCGGGGGGCAAATTCAGCTCGTAATCCTCAACCCCGAAGAAATCGCCAATGCGCTTGAGGTTGTAAGCCGTCGGACGGCTCTGCCCACTCAGGTACTTGTTGAACTGCGCGCGGTTGATCGACAGCTGCCGGCAAACCTCCGAAATAGAGCGGTAGTGACTGCAGGCCAATTTGAGGTTGTTAGCGAAATGATCGCTCATGAATCGAGTTCCAGCTGATGCGAGTGATGCAAGTTTAGCATCAAGTCGCATCAAGTCAGAGCAACCCGCGAAATTGTAACCACTCTTGTCATGGCCAACCATGCGCCCCAACGAAAAGCGGTACGTCGTTGCCGCCCGTGTCTTTCCACGCGAAGAATAAGAATCGAGGTCATTTGCCAATGCTCGAAGCACTTAACGATTTCCTGTCCGGGAAACTGCTCATCGTCCTGATCGTCGGGCTCGGTAGCTACTTCACCATCCGTTCGCGGTTCGTCCAGTTCCGCCACTTCGGTCACATGTTCGGTGTGTTCAAGGAATCCCTGCGCGGCCAGGCTGGGCAACTGAGCTCGTTCCAGGCGCTGATGCTGAGCCTCGCCGGTCGCGTTGGCGCCGGTAACATCGCCGGTGTCGGCATCGCGGTGACCCTCGGCGGCCCAGGTGCGGTGTTCTGGATGTGGGTGACCGCGCTGGTGGGCATGTCCAGCAGCTTCTTCGAGTGCACCCTGGCCCAGGTCTACAAGCGCGCCGATGGCGATGGCCTGTACCGCGGCGGCCCGGCGTACTACATCTTGCACGGCCTGAAGCGCAAGAACATGGCCATCGTGTTTTCGATCCTGCTGCTGGTCACCTACGGCTTCGCCTTCATCGGCCTGCAGTCGTACACCGTGACCCACTCGCTGCAGAACGCCTTTGCCTTCGATCCGAAACACACCGGTATCGTCCTCGCCGTGCTGCTGGCCCTGACCTTCATCGGCGGCATCAAGCGCATCGCCGCGGTGTCGGACTTGCTGGTACCGATCAAGACCCTGGCCTACATCGGCGTAACCCTGTACGTGATCGGCACCCAGATCGAACACGTGCCGGCCATGCTGGAAACCATCTTCAAGAGCGCCTTCGGCCTTGATCCTGCGTTTGCCGGCCTGCTCGGCAGCGCAATCGTCATGGGCGTGAAGCGTGGCGTATTCGCCAACGAAGCGGGCTTGGGCAGCGCACCTAACGTGGCGGCCGTCGCTGCCGTGAAGCACCCTGGCGCGCAAGGCGTGGTCCAGGCCTTCAGCGTGTTCCTCGACACCTTCGTGATCTGCACCTGCACCGCACTGCTGATCCTGCTGTCGGGCTTCTACACCCCGGGTTTCGAAGGTGACGGCATCGTCCTGACCCAGAACTCGCTGGCCGCCGTGGTCGGTGACTGGGGCCGCCTGTTCGTCAGCGTCGCGCTGTCGCTGTTCGTCTTCACCTGCATCCTCTACAACTACTACCTGGGTGAGAACAGCCTGCAGTTCCTCAGCCGCAATCGCGTTGTGCTGCTGGGCTTCCGTGGCCTGGTTCTGGCGTTGGTGGTGTGGGGTTCGATGCAGGACTTGTCGACCGTATTCGCCTTCGCCGACATCACCATGACCTGCCTGGCCTTCGTCAACCTGATCGCCCTGGCCCTGCTGTTCAAGATCGGCCTGCGGGTGATGCGCGACTACGACGCCCAGCGCAAGGCCGGGATCAAGCAGCCGGTGTTCGACTCCAGCAAGTTCCCCGACCTGGACCTGGATCGCGCCGCCTGGCCTATACCCGGCCAGGCTGAAACAACCGCTGACAACGCAGTCGGCCAAGCGCAGACTCAGCACTGATATCCTCCCCTGCCAGCCGCCCCGTTCGCGGGCGGCTGCTCCTGCCCAGCTCACCGCTACGGAATGCTCCCATGCGTGCAGTCAAGAATCTTCTGGTCCTCTACACCGGTGGCACCATCGGCATGCTCGAGACCGCCGAGGGCCTGGCCCCTGCTGGTGGTTTCGAGGCGCGGATGCGTGAGCATCTGGCCCAGCGCAGCGATGCGCCGCAGTTGCAGTGGACCCTGCGTGAAATGAACCCGCTGCTCGACAGCGCCAACATGCAGCAAGCCAACTGGCTGGCAATGCGCGACGCCATCGTCGAGGCGGTGGAGCGCAATGGTCATGACGGCGTGCTGGTGCTGCACGGCACCGACACCCTGGCCTATAGCGCGGCGGCGCTGTCGTTTTTGTTGCTTGGCCTGCCAACGCCGGTGCTGCTGACCGGCTCGATGCTGCCTGCTGGCGCTCCCGACAGCGATGCCTGGGACAACCTGATCGGCGCGCTGCGGCTGTTTGAAAGCGGCCTGGAAGATGGCGTGCAGCTGTACTTCCACGGTCAGTTGCTCCATGGCTGCCGCGCCTCCAAGCTGCGCAGCGAAGCGTTCGATGCGTTTGCCGCCCTGCCCCGTCATCGTGATGGCGAGCGTGCCGAGGCGACTCCGTCCGTGCTGGATTATCGCCAGCCGCGCCAGCCGGTGAAGCTGGCCGTGCTGCCGGTGTTTCCGGGGTTGCAGGCCGAGCATCTGCGGGGGCTGCTCGACAGCGGCGTGCAGGGGCTGGTGCTGGAGTGCTATGGCAGTGGCACCGGGCCTTCGGATGATCAGGCGTTGCTCGATGCGCTGCATGATGCACGTCAGGGCGGGGTGATGATCGTTGCAATCAGCCAGTGTCCGATTGGCTCGGTGGTGTTCGATACCTATGCAGCCGGAAGCCGGCTGCGTGATACCGGCTTGGTCAGCGGTGGCGGCATGACCCGCGAGGCGGCGCTGGGCAAGTTGTTCGGGCTGCTCGGGGCCGGCTTGGATGTGCAGGCGGCGGAGCACTGGTTTGCCCTGGACCTGTGCGGCGAGCGGGCTTGAGCACCTGCAGTAGCGTGCACCTATCGCGGCGGCGGGCTTGAGCACCTGAAGTGGTATGAACCATCGTGGGAGCGGGCTTAAGCCCCTGAAGTGGTACTAGCCTATCGTGGGAGCGGGCTTGCCCCGCGATAGCGCCTTTGCCAACGCCACTGTGGGCCCAGGCAAGCCCGCACCAATCTCTGCGGACAATTGAAATGGCGGAAGGCAGCGGGAGTCGAACCTGCCCGGGAACGGCTGCCGTCCCCAACCGGGTTTGAAGCCCGGCCGCGCCACCGGGCGCGATTGCCTTCCTTGAACTCAGTGCCCGTTCTGCTGCTGGGCCAAGCCGCTATCGAGACGAATCTGGCGCTGATCGCCAACCCGGCGGGTCAGGCCAATCCGATCGAAATATTCCAGTATCTGCACACTGCGCTTGCGACCAATACCCAACCTGTCGCGAAACGCTGCCACCTGCACAATAGGATTCCCCGCCGAATGCTGCAACAGCAGGTCGGCCATGCGCCGCAGCGTCGCCTGAGGATAGAACAGATCGCGCACCACCTGATGTACCAGGCCCAACCTCGCCAGCTTGCGCAATAGCAAGCGCACCTCGGTCTCTTCACGCTGCTCGGCTTGCGCCAGCGTCCTGACCCAAGGCGGATCGAACTCACCGTTGAGCAACAGCGGCTCTAGTTGCGCCCACAACGCCGCATCCGCCGCGCTCAGTTGCACCTGATGATCCGGCAAGTGCAGCCACGGTCCACTGCTGGCGATGGCACCCTCGCCCAACAACTCTTCAAGCAGACTGACGAAGGCCGGTCGCTCCAACGGCAAGGCGACGAAACGGCGCAGGCGATCCCGGTCTGGCCCCAGTTGATCGGGCTCTTGCTCATGAAACCGCGCCAACTGCTCCCGCACGTAATGTTTCAATGCTTGCCACTGGGCCGTGGCGAATAGCAGTGGCCCTTGCCGGGTAGCGATCACCTGCACCGCCTCGGGCAAGCGCCAGCTGTCACGTCGACGATTGAACTGGCGTTCCAGCCGCTGGGGATCGAGGCCTGCGGGCGCTGCATCGAGCAACGCCGGCAAGGCTTGCTCCAAGCCCTCGGCATCGCGCAACACGGCCAGCTGACGCAGGCGTAGCTCACTGCGCCGCTGCCGGCTCGGCGCGAAAGGATCGAGCACGCGGCCCCCGCCAAGAGTCCGCTGCGCACGCTGGTCGCGCAGTACCAGACGATCACCCTGCACCGCCTGCAACGGCGCATTGAGCTGTAACTGGGCGAACATGCGCTGCCCAGGCCGTAGCTGCTCGCCCTCCAGCAAGGCCACCCGCGCAGTGACGTCCTGGGTGCCGAGGTACACATGCACCGGGCTGAAATGCTCGAACGGCCGCGTCTCCCCCGGGAGCAGGAAAAGCTCGATATCCACCCGTGCGCTCGGTGCATGCAGCCAGTCGGCCACCAGCCAGTCGCCACGATGGATCTGCTCCAGGGCCAGACGCTCGCCAGCGATGTTCAACGCCACCCGCTGGCCAGCCTCGGCAACCAACGCTGGCTGATTCTGCGCATGCAGGCCACGCACCCGTACCGCTTTGGCCGACTTGCCGAGCAACAGGGTATCGCCCGCATTGACCCGCCCCGCCAGCGCCGTGCCGGTCACCACGATCCCGGCCCCGGCAATGGAGAACGCCCGGTCCACCGCCAAGCGAAAACCGCCCTGGATACTGCGTTGGCTGACCCTTGCCTGCGCCGCTTGCAGGGCCTGGCGCAATTCGGCGATGCCTGTGCCGCTGATGCTGGAGACGACAAACTGCTGCGCTTGGGCATATGGCCCCAGCGCCAGCAGCGCTGCCACCTGTGCCTGTACCTCGTGCACCCGCTGTGGTTGGACCCGATCACATTTGGTAATTGCCACCAGCGCCTGGGGAATGCCGAGCAGTTCGATGATCGCCAGGTGCTCTCGGGTCTGTGGCATGACCCCATCGTCGGCAGCGACCACCAGCAACACCAGGTCGATGCCCTGGGCCCCGGCGAGCATATTGTGGATAAATCGCTCATGCCCCGGCACATCGATGAAGCCGGTCAGTGGCGCACCGTCGGCCAACGCCGCGTAACGGTAACCGAGATCGATGGTCATGCCACGGGCGCGCTCCTCCTGGCGCTGATCACCCGCCTGCCCGGTCAGGGCTTGGAGCAGCGCGGTCTTGCCGTGGTCGATATGCCCGGCGGTGCCGACGATCACTGCAGCGGCCCTGGTTGCAAGGCCGGCAGTTGCGCCAACCATTGCTGTTCGTCGTCCAACTGGCGCAGGTCGAGCCACAGCGCGTCGTCGTCGATGCGTCCAAGCACCGGTACCGGCAAGCTCCGCAGGGCCCGCTCGAGACTGTGCAGGCTGCGTCCGCGGAGCTTCTTCGAGGTTTGTGGGCGCAGGCATAACGCCGCACTGGGCAGCCGCGCCACGGGCTGGCTGCCACTGCCGATCATGCCCAGCGTCGCTTGCACAGTTACCGTCCATTGCGCGCCTAACTGAGTCGCGAGTGCCGGTGCCAGGCGCTCGGCTTGGGCATGGATTTCGCCCTGCGGACGGGTCAGCAGGCGCAGGCTGGGCAGGCGTTCGGCCAGGCGATCAGGGTTGCGGTACAGCGCCAGCACTGCTTCCAGTGCTGCCAGGGTGATCTTGTCGACACGCAGGGCGCGCTTGAGCGGGTTCTTCTTGATCTTGGCGATCAACGCCTGGCGGCCGACGATGATGCCGGCCTGCGGGCCGCCGAGCAGCTTGTCGCCACTGAAGGTGACGATATCGGCGCCATCGGCCAGGGCCTGGCGCACGGTCGGCTCGGCGGGCAGCCCCCAGCGGGTCAGGTCGAGCAGGCTGCCGCTGCCAAGGTCTTCGAGCAGCGGCAGGCCGTGTTGCTGGGCGATCTGCGCCAGCTGTGCGGTAGGCACCTGAGTGGTGAAGCCCTGGATGCTGTAGTTGCTGCAATGCACGCGCATCAACAGGCCGGTGCGTGGGTTGATCGCCGCCTCGTAGTCGCGGGCGTGGGTGCGGTTGGTGGTGCCGACTTCGTGCAGGCGCACGTTGGCGCGGGCCATGATGTCGGGGATGCGGAAGGCGCCGCCAATTTCGATCAACTCGCCACGGGAAATAATCCCTTCTTTGCGCGCGCCGAGGCTGTTGAGCGCCAGCAGCACGGCGGCGGCATTGTTGTTGACCACGGTGACCGCTTCGGCGCCGGTGAGCTCGCGGATCAAGCCTTCGATCAGCTCGTCGCGGTCGCCGCGCTTGCCGCTGGCCAGGTCGAATTCGAGGTTGAGCGGGTAGCGGGCGGCGGCTTGCATGGCCTCGATGGCCTCCTCGGGTAGCAGCGCGCGGCCGAGGTTGGTGTGCAGGACGGTGCCGGTGAGGTTGAACACACGGCGAACCCGGCTTTGTTGCTGGGTGATCAGACGCTCGCCTGCGCGGCCCAGGAGCACTTCAGCGGACAGCTCCGCCGGGCTGAGTTGGTTTAGCTGGGCGGGTTCGCGTAGGTCGTCGAGCAGATGGCGCAAGGTGGCCAGGGTAGCGTCTCGGCCGTGGCGCTCGATCAGTGGGTGACAGGCTGGATGGCGCAACAGCGTATCGACGGAGGGTAAGCGCAGGGTGTTTGCGGCGAAGCTGACAGGCATGCGAGGACCTTGCTTGAGCGGTGTCTGTTCTGGCCCTGTCGCGGGGCAAGCCCGCTCCCACAGGCCCTGCGCTGTACTCAAAATCAGCAGAAGCCCTGGGGGCACCCTGATGTATTCAAAATCAGCACAGGCCCCTGTGGGAGCGGGCTTGCCCGCGAATGAGGCGACCCGATCTTGCAGTGTAGACACTCACCCTCGACCCGGCGCCAGCAGCAGGTTCGGCGCCAGCCGCCGGAAGCCTTCATCGTCCAGGCGCATGTCCAGCGCCAAGCTGGCCAGATCATCGGCCAAGGGCTCAGCAACAGCGTCATTTTCCAGGTAGCACTGTTTCAAATAGACATTACAGCCCGGACAGCACTCCGCCCGCAGCGGCGCCTTGCCGGGGGCATGGCGGTCATCTTCCAGGCTGCTGTAACGCAGATCCTTGCTTGAGTCGCAGTACACACACTTGACCCGCACCACATGCCATTCGCAGGCACACAGCGAGCAGGCCAGATAGCGCAGGCCGTTATGCCGGCCGCGGTTACGCACAACTCCCGCCATCGCCGGCGAGCCACAGGCCGGGCATTGGCCGAGGCTGTCTGCGGGCTTGAGCTCGTGGCTAGGCAGGTTCAGCAACCAATACGTCCATGCCGCCTGCAGCGCCGCGCCTATGAACGGCACCAGCGCTGCTGGCACCAGGTCGTACTGACCACCCAGCAAGGCAACGCCCCAGCTTTTGAGCTTGGGCTGATCGCTCAAGCGTAGCGCCTTCAACGCATCTGCCAGCGGGCCACTGCCCTGCTCGTCGAAGCGCTCAAGCAAGGCCGGCAGCCACACCAGCCAAGGCCCTTCGCGCACCAGGCTGTCCGCCGCCAGCGGCGGCAGCCCATGACTTATGCACAGGCGCTGACGCTCCTCGGCCAGCGGCAGGCCGCTTGGCGGAGCCAGCAGCAGCTGTTGCTGAATCCGACACAGCCGAGCGATCAAGCGCAGGTAATCGCCCAAGGCATGCCCTTCAGCCAACTGCTCCAGGCGCGCCGCGCGTACGCTGAAGACGTCGGCAGAGGGCAGGTGGATAAATGGCGGGGTGGTCGCCGCCGCCTCGATCTGCCCAGGTTCAAGTATCGTGCTCAAGCGCTCATCCTTCTTTTCTGCCGGGCGCAGGTGGCGGCTTGTCGCCGGTCACCTCCCGATACCACAGTTCATGATGCTTGCGTGCCCAGGCGCGGCTGACCCAGCCATGCAGCATGGCGCCGACCGAGCCCTTGATCCAGATGCCGGCGTAGATGTGCACGATGATGCTTAGTATCAGCACAAAACCGGCAAAGGCATGGGCCAGGCTCGCCAGGCGAATCGCACCAATGTCGAAGAAGTGGCTGAAATACGCACGCCAGATCACCACGCCACTGAGCAGCAATACCAGCATGCACAGCAGCAAGGTCCAGAACAGTAGCTTCTGTCCGGCGTTGTACTTGCCAATCGGGGGCACCCCTTCTTCTTTGTTGAGCATCACCCGGTCGATACGCCGCAGCCACAGGCGGTCATTGGCGGTGATGAAGTTGGCGCGCCAGAAGCGCACCACCAGGCCGAGGAAGAACACGAACATCGCCACGCCCATGAACGGGTGCAGGATGCGTGTCCACGGTCCGCCACCGAACAGATGACTGAGCCAGAACAGCGCCGGATGAAACAGCGCCAGCCCCGACAGCCCCGCCATGAAGAACAGCATCGCGACGATCCAGTGGTTGGTCCGTTCGTTGGCGTTGTAGCGCAGGATTGGTTTGTGCTCGCGCTGGTTCATGGCCGCTGCTCCCCTGGTCCGCCGGGCTTGGTCGGGTCATACACATGTACCGCCG
Organism: Pseudomonas sp. BT-42-2; assembly: GCF_025847435.2. Lineage (NCBI taxonomy): Bacteria > Pseudomonadati > Pseudomonadota > Gammaproteobacteria > Pseudomonadales > Pseudomonadaceae > Pseudomonas > Pseudomonas sp. BT-42-2. Next base: position 46,005 of record NZ_JAOYTM010000017.1, on the reverse strand, counting down.
GGTCTACCTGCTGGACACTGTTATCCACAGGCGCGGGATGCTCATCCTCCTCGACCCGCTGCGGGCCGACCCGCACGTAGTGAAAGAAGCCCGCCAGCACAGCCGCGCCCATGGCCAGCAGCGCCAGGGGCTTGCTGATGCCCTTCCACAGCCCGACCAGCGGGCTGATCACTGGCTGATCCGGCAAACCGGCATACAGCCGTGGCGTGTCGGCGTGGTGCAGCACGTACATCACATGGGTGCCACCCACGCCATCGGGGTCGTACAACCCAGCATTGTCGAAGCCACGTGACTTGAGGTCGACGATGCGCTCGGCGGCATGCACCTTCATCTCATCCTTGCTGCCGAACACGATCGCTCCGGTCGGACAGGTTTTCACGCAGGCCGGCTCCAGGCCCACGCTGACGCGGTCGGAGCACAAGGTGCACTTATAGGCCTTGTGGTCTTTCTGCGAAATGCGCGGGATGTTGAACGGGCAGCCGGTGATGCAATAGCCGCAGCCGATGCAGTGGTCCTGGTTGAAGTCGACGATGCCATTGGCGTGCTTGATGATCGCCCCCGGGCTGGGGCAGGCCTTCAGGCAGCCGGGATCGGCGCAGTGCATGCAGCCATCCTTGCGGATCAGCCACTCCAGGTTGCCGTCGTCACGCTCGTGCTCGGTGAAGCGCATCAGGGTCCAGGTTTCAGCGCTCAGGTCTTGTGGGTTGTCGTAGGTGCCGTGGTTGTGGCCGACCTCGTCACGCAGTTCGTTCCACTCCGAACACGCCACCTGGCAGGCCTTGCAGCCGATGCACTTGGTGGTGTCGATAAGCTTGGCGACTTCTTCCAGCTGGCGAATCGAAGACGGCGCGGTGGTGGTGGCCGAGCGGGCGATGATGTCTTGGCTGGCCATCAGACTTTCTCCACGTTGACGAGGAACGACTTGGACTCCGGCGTCTGGGTGTTGCCATCACCGAGGAACGGCACCAGGGTATTGGTCAGGTAGCCGTGGCGGGTGGTGCCGGTGAAGCCCCAGTGCAACGGGATGCCGATCTGGTGCACGGTCTGGTTGTTGACCTTGAGCGGACGAATCCGCTTGGTCACCACCGCCACCGCCTCGATATGCCCACGCTTGCTCGACACCCGCACCCGATCGCCAGCCTTGATGCCCTTCTCATTGGCCAGCACCTCGCCGATCTCGACGAACTGCTCGGGCTGGGCAATGGCATTGAGCCGGCAGTGCTTGCTCCAGAAGTGGAAGTGCTCGGTCAGCCGGTAGGTGGTCGCCGCATACGGGAACTGCTGATGAGTACCCAGGGTGTCCCACACCGAATCGAAGATGCGCCCCGCCGGGTTGCTGGTGGCCTTCTTGTTCTGCGGGTGCAGCGGGTTGATGCCGATCGGCGTCTCGAACGGTTCGTAGTGCTCGGGGAATGGCCCCTCGGCCATCTTGTCGATGGCAAAGAAACGCGCCACCCCTTCGGGGTTCATGATGAACGGGTTCATCCCGGCCTCTGGAGGCGAGGCCACTGCGAAGTCCGGCACATCGGTGCCAGTCCAAGCACTACCGTTCCACCACACCAGGCGTTTTTTCTCTGGGTCCCACGGTTTGCCTTGCGGGTCGCTGGAGGCGCGGTTGTAGAGAATCCGCCGGTTGGCCGGCCAGGCCCAGGCCCAGCCTTGAGCCTGATGCATGCCGAACGGATCACTGTTGTCGCGCCGAGCCATCTGGTTGCCCTGCTCGGTCCAGCTACCGCTGAAGATCCAGCAACCAGAAGCGGTGCTGCCATCATCCTTGAGCAGGCCAAATCCGGCCAACTGCTGGCCTGCCTTGACCAGCGTCCCGGTCGCATCAGTCTGATCGGTGATCGCCCAACCGTTCATCTCCTTGGCCAGCTCTTCAGGCGAAGGCTCATCGGCAATCTTGTACGGCCAACTGATGTTCAGCAGCGGATCAGGATAAGCGCCGCCCTCGCTCTGGTAACGCTGACGCAGACGCAGGAACAGCTCGCTCATGATCTGCACGTCAGTGCGCGTTTCGCCAGGGCCATCGGCGCCCTTCCAGTGCCACTGCAGCCAGCGACTACTGTTGACCAGCGAGCCATCCTCCTCGGCGAAGCAAGTGGTCGGCAGGCGGATCACCTCGGTCTGGATGTTGGCCGTGTCGACATCGTTGAACGGCCCGGCGTTGCGCCAGAACTCCGAGGTCTCGGTGGCCAACGGGTCCATGATCACCAGCCACTTGAGCTTGGCCAAGGCGGCTGTAACGCGGTTCTTGTCCGGCAGCGCGGCGATCGGGTTGAAGCCCTGGCACAGGTAGCCGTTGACCTTGCCCTGGCTCATCATCTCGAACATGCGCAATACGTCGTAGGAGCCCACGTCGAGCTTGGGCAGCCAGTCGTAGCCCCAGTTGTTTTCCAACGTGGCGTTGGCGCCATACCAGGCTTTCATCAGGCTGACGTGGAACTTGCCGTAGTTCTGCCAATAGGAAAGCTGCCCCGGACGCAGCGGTTTCATCGCCCGTTTGTCAATGAAGGCGGCGTAGTCCTGCTCGGCATCGCCAGCCAGCGTCAGGTAGCCTGGCAGCGAGTTGGACAACAGCCCCAGGTCGGTCAGGCCCTGGATATTGGAGTGGCCGCGCAAGGCATTGACCCCACCACCCGGCATACCGACGTTGCCCAGCAGCAACTGCACCATCGCCGCACTGCGGATGATCTGCGCGCCGATCGAATGCTGAGTCCAGCCGAGCGCGTAGAGGATGGTCATGGTCTTGCCCGGCACCGAGCAGGTGGCGATCTCTTCCCAGATCTTCATCATCGCCTCCTGCGGCATGCCGCAGGTCATGCTGGCCAGCTCCGGGGTATAGCGGCTGTAGTGCTGCTTCATCAATTGGTACACGCAACGTGGGTGCTGCAGGGTCGGATCGACCACGGCAAAGCCATCCGTGCCGAGCTCATAGCCCCAGCCGGACTTGTCGGCGTACACCCGTTTTTCGGCGTCGTAACCACTGAACAGGCCATCTTCGAAGCCATAGTTGGCTTTGACGATGAACGACACATCGGTGTAGTTGCGCACGTACTCGTGCTGGATCTTGTCTTGACTCAGCAGGTAGTTGATCAGCCCGCCCATGAAGGCGATATCGCTACCGGTGCGGATCGGCGCGTAGTAATCAGCCACCGAGGCGGTACGGGTGAAACGTGGGTCGACCACGATCAGCCGGGCCTGGTTGTGCGCCTTGGCTTCGGTCACCCATTTGAAGCCACAAGGGTGGGCTTCTGCTGCGTTGCCGCCCATTACCAGGATCAGATTCGCGTTGGCGATATCCGACCAATGGTTGGTCATGGCGCCACGGCCGTACGTCGGGGCAAGACTTGCCACCGTCGGGCCATGTCAGACACGCGCTTGGTTATCGAACCCCAGCATGCCCAGTGAGCGAACGACCTTGTGGGTCAGGTAGCCGGCTTCGCTGGAGGCAGCAGAAGCGGCGAGAAAACCCGTGGTGATCCAGCGGTTGACGGTCTGGCCCTGGGCATTTTTCTCGATGAAGTTGGCGTCGCGGTCGGCCTTCATCAGCCCCGCCACCCGATCGAGCGCTTCGTCCCAGCTGACCCGCGTCCACTCATTACTGCCCGGCTTGCGCACCTCGGGATACTTCAGGCGGTTGGGGCTGTGGATAAAGTCCAGCAACCCAGCGCCTTTCGGGCACAGGGTGCCGCGGTTGACCGGATGATCGGCGTCGCCCTCGATGTGGATGATGTTCTGTTTGACGTTCTTGCCTGCATCACCCTGGCTGTACAGGATCAGGCCGCAGCCGACCGAGCAGTAGGGGCAGGTATTGCGCGTCTCTTTGGTGTGCGCCAGCTTGAAGTGACGCACCTGCTCGGCGAACGCCGGTGTCGGGGCCATGCCCAACGCCGCGAGGCTCGAGCCTCCAAGGCCGACGGCGGCGACCTTGAAAAACTGCCGACGGTTGAGATCCATCGTGCACTCCTGATCAGGGTTCGGGCGCCTGTTGTGGAGTCGGCGCCTCTAGACTTCACGGTGATGGCTTGTTGAAGGCCGTCAATGGATAAGCCTAGTCAAGAATCGGCAAGCTGCGATGACCGTCTACCACTACGTGGCGGTGCAGAAACAAGAAAGCCCCGCAACGCGGGGCTTTCTTGTGAGACTAGAACAACGCTACGGCTCGTCAGAACGGAATATCGTCATCAAAGCTGTCGAAGTCAGCCGCCGGCTGCGGAGCGGGCTGCTGGGGCGCTGGGCGCTGCGGGGCCTGCTGTGGGCGTGGAGCCTGCTGACGCGGCGCCTGCTGGTTGTACTGTTGCTGCTGGCCACCTTGGTTGTAGTTGTTACCACCACCTTGGTTGTACTGATCACTACCGCCCTGCTGCTGGTTCTGCGGGCGGCCGCCGAGCAGCTGCATGGTGCCCTGCATGTCGACGATGATTTCAGTGGTGTAGCGCTTGATGCCGTCTTTTTCCCACTCGCGGGTCTGCAGCTTGCCCTCGATGTAGACCTGGGAACCCTTGCGCAGGTATTCGCCGGCGATCTCGGCGACCTTGCCGAACATCGACACACGGTGCCATTCGGTACGCTCGACCTTCTGACCGGACTGCTTGTCGGTCCACTGCTCGCTGGTAGCCAGGCTCAGGTTGGTCACGGCGTTACCGTTGGGCAGGTAGCGGACTTCGGGATCCTGGCCGCAGGTGCCGACCAGAATGACTTTGTTAACCCCACGGGCCATAACGTTCTCCTAGGCTTCGCACGCCGAAGAGGCTGGGTTCACCAGGCGCTCGAGGGTCGTACGGTCCAAAATTTTCGTATCCAGTTTGATGTAGATGGCGGCTTCTTCTGCCACCACCACGGCGTCGGTCACACCCGGCACTGCCATCAGGCGCTCGGTCAGTCCGGCTTCCCGGACTGCCTCAGGCGTCAGCGGCATACGCAGGCTGGTCACATAAGGCGGCTCGTTCATGCTCAACGCAACGACCAGCCATACGGCACACAGCACTGCACAGCCCAAGAACACCATGCCCAGGCCACCGTGCTGGAACAACCAGCCACCGATGATTCCTCCCAAGGCGGCACCGAGGAACTGGCTGGTGGAGTAAACCCCCATTGCTGTTCCCTTGCCGCCGGCGGGCGACACCTTGCTGACCAGCGAAGGCAACGATGCCTCCAGCAGGTTGAAGGCAGTAAAGAATATCACGGTGCCGATCACCAGTCCGCGCAAACTGTCAGCCCACTGCCAGAAGAACACCTCGATCACCAGCAGGACACTGACCGCGCCAAGCAACACGCGTTTCATCTTGCGCTTTTTTTCGCCGTAGATGATGAACGGCACCATTGCAAAAAATGAAACCAGCAAGGCGGTCAGGTACACCCACCAGTGTTCTTCCTTGGGCAAGCCGCCGCGCTCGACGAACGCCAGCGGCAAGGCGACGAAGCTGGCCATGAGGATCGCGTGCAGCACGAAGATACCCACGTCCAGGCGCAGAAGGTCCGGATGGCGCAGGGTCGGGCCGAGGGCCTGACGCGCCACGCCCGATTCGCGGTGCTGCAAAGCGCTGTGCGCGCTAGGCACGACGAAGGCCACCAGGGCGATGCCGATGACGGCAAGTCCTGCGGTGGCGAGGAACAATCCTGACAGGCCAAATGCCCGAGTCAGCAACGGCCCGACCACCATGGCCACCGCGAACGACAAGCCGATGCTCATGCCGATCATGGCCATGGCCTTGGTCCGGTGCTGTTCACGGGTCAGATCGGACAGCAGCGCCATGACCGCCGCGGAGATCGCTCCGGCGCCTTGTAGAACCCGCCCGGCGATCACGCCCCAGATCGAGTCGGCCTGCGCGGCCAGCACGCTGCCCAGGGCGAAGATCACCAGCCCCAGGTAGATCACCGGAAGACGCCCGATGCGGTCGGAAATCACCCCGAACGGAATTTGCAGCAGCGCCTGGGTCAGGCCATAGGCACCAATGGCCAGGCCGATCAGCGCAGGCGTGGCACCGGCCAGGTCCATACCGTAGGTGGCAAGCACCGGCAGGACCATGAACATGCCCAGCATACGAAAGGCAAACACCAGGGCCAGGCCACTGGCGGCGCGGGTCTCGCTACCACTCATGCGCTCGTTGTGGGTGTCGTGCATGGATTAACCTCGTGTGAACCGGCGGCGATTCTATCAGTCCGACGCCTTGACGGCATATACGCGACGCTTTGCCGCGTAATGGCAGCGCGCCGTATACTTCCTTGTTTATGCCCGCCGAGCGAGGCCGTAGTGGACAAGATCCTGATTCGTGGGGCACGTACCCACAACCTGAAGAACATCGACCTGACCCTACCTCGGGACAAGCTGATCGTGATCACCGGCCTGTCCGGTTCCGGCAAGTCGTCCCTGGCGTTCGACACACTCTACGCCGAGGGTCAGCGCCGCTACGTGGAATCGCTGTCGGCTTACGCCCGGCAATTCCTGTCGATGATGGAAAAGCCTGACGTCGACACCATCGAGGGCCTCTCCCCGGCCATCTCCATCGAGCAGAAGTCGACCTCGCACAACCCGCGCTCGACGGTGGGCACCATCACCGAGATCTACGACTACCTGCGCTTGCTGTACGCTCGCGTGGGTACACCGCGCTGCCCGGATCACGATATTCCGCTGGAGGCGCAAACCGTCAGCCAGATGGTCGACCTGGTGCTCGATCAACCAGAGGGCAGCAAGCTGATGCTGCTAGCGCCGGTGATTCGCGAGCGCAAGGGTGAGCACTTGGCGGTGTTCGACGAGCTGCGTGCGCAGGGTTTCGTCCGTGCCCGGGTCAACGGCAAGCTGTATGAGCTCGATGAGTTGCCCAAGCTCGATAAGCAAAAAAAGCACAGCATCGATGTGGTGGTAGACCGCTTCAAGGTGCGCAGCGACCTGCAGCAGCGCCTGGCCGAATCGTTCGAGACGGCGCTGAAGCTGGCCGACGGTATCGCCCTGGTGGCGCCGATGGACGACGAGCCGGGTGAAGAGATGATCTTCTCCGCACGCTTCGCCTGCCCGATCTGTGGGCATGCCATCAGCGAGCTGGAACCCAAGCTGTTCTCCTTCAACAACCCGGCTGGCGCCTGCCCGACGTGCGATGGCCTGGGGGTCAAGCAGTACTTCGACACCAAGCGCCTGGTCAACACTGAGTTGACCCTGGCCGAGGGCGCTATCCGCGGCTGGGACCGGCGTAACGTGTACTACTTCCAGATGCTCGGTTCACTGGCCGCGCAGTACGGCTTCAGCCTGGAAGTTCCGTTTGCCGAGCTATCCGCCGAAGACCAGAAAGTCATCCTGCACGGCAGCGGCAAGCAGAACGTCGACTTCAAGTACCTCAACGACCGTGGCGATATCGTCAAGCGTTCGCACCCGTTCGAAGGCATCGTGCCGAACCTTGAGCGGCGCTACCGCGAGACCGAGTCGGCGACTGTGCGCGAGGAGCTGGCGAAGTTTCTCGGTACCCAGCCCTGCCCTGACTGCCGCGGCACGCGTCTGCGCCGTGAAGCGCGGCACGTATGGGTGGGCGAGAAAACCCTGCCGGCGGTTACCAACCTGCCGATCGGTGACGCCAGTGAGTATTTCAGCGACCTGACCCTGACCGGTCGACGCGGTGAGATCGCGGCGAAGATCCTAAAGGAAATCTGCGAGCGCCTGCAGTTCCTGGTCAACGTCGGCCTGGATTACCTGACCCTGGACCGCAGCGCCGAAACCCTGTCTGGCGGTGAGGCCCAGCGCATCCGCCTGGCCAGCCAGATCGGGGCCGGCCTGGTGGGGGTGATGTACATCCTCGACGAGCCGTCGATCGGCCTGCATCAGCGCGACAACGACCGTCTGCTGGGCACCCTCAATCACCTGCGTGATCTGGGCAACACCGTGATTGTGGTCGAGCACGACGAGGACGCCATTCGCCTGGCCGACTATGTGGTCGACATCGGCCCGGGTGCTGGCGTGCATGGCGGGCAGATCGTTGCCGAGGGTACGCCTCAGGAGGTCATGGACCACCCTGACTCGCTGACCGGCAAGTACCTGTCCGGCCGCAAGAAGATTGCAGTCCCGGCCAAGCGCACACCGCGCAACAAAAAGCTCTCGCTCAAGCTCAAGGGCGCGCGTGGCAACAACCTGCAAAACGTCGACTTGGAAATTCCCATTGGCCTGCTGACCTGCGTGACCGGTGTTTCCGGCTCGGGCAAGTCGACGCTGATCAACAATACCCTGTTCCCGCTCGCAGCTAGCGCGCTCAACGGTGCTACCAGCCATGAAGCGGCGGCGCACAGCAGCATGGACGGCCTGCAGCACCTGGACAAGGTGGTCGATATCGACCAGAGCCCGATTGGCCGCACCCCACGCTCGAACCCTGCGACCTACACCGGTATCTTCACCCCGGTGCGCGAGCTGTTCGCTGGTGTGCCGGAGTCGCGTGCGCGGGGCTATGGCCCAGGGCGTTTCTCCTTCAACGTCAAGGGTGGCCGCTGCGAGGCGTGCCAGGGCGACGGCCTGATCAAGGTCGAGATGCACTTCCTGCCGGACATCTATGTGCCGTGCGATGTGTGCAAGAGCAAGCGCTACAACCGCGAAACCCTGGAGATCAAGTACAAGGGCAAGAACATCCACGAGGTGCTGGAAATGACCATCGAGGATGCCCGCGAGTTCTTCGACGCGGTGCCGGCACTGGCGCGCAAGCTGCAAACGCTGGTCGATGTGGGGCTTTCCTACATCAAGCTGGGGCAGTCGGCAACGACCCTGTCGGGTGGCGAGGCGCAGCGGGTCAAGCTGTCACGCGAGCTGTCCAAGCGCGATACCGGCAAGACCTTGTACATCCTCGACGAGCCGACCACCGGCCTGCACTTTGCCGATATCCAGCAGTTGCTGGACGTCCTGCACCGCCTGCGTGACCACGGCAACACCGTGGTGGTGATCGAACACAACCTGGACGTGATCAAGACGGCTGACTGGCTGGTGGACTTGGGGCCTGAGGGTGGTTCCAAGGGGGGGCAGATCATTGCCTCGGGCACACCGGAAGAACTGTCGAAGATGAAGCAGTCATATACCGGGCATTACCTCAAGCCGCTGTTGGAGCGGGATCGGGCCTAAAGACGGGCAATAAAAAACCCTGTCACGCGAGTGACAGGGTTTTTTTATTATCTGAACACGCTTACATCTGCGATTGCAGGTAGTTCTGCAGACCGATGGACTTGATCAGCCCCTGCTGTTTCTCCAGCCAGTAGGTGTGATCTTCTTCGGTATCGGCCAGTTGCGCGCGCAGGATATCGCGGCTGATGTAATCCTTGTGCAGCTCGCACAACTCGATGCCTTTGCACAGCGCGGCGCGTACCTTGTACTCCAGGCGCAGGTCGGCGGCGATCATCTCTGGCACGGTAGCGCCTACATCGAGATCGTCTGGGCGCATGCGCGGCGTACCTTCAAGCATGAGGATCCGGCGCATCAGGGCATCGGCGTGCTGCGCCTCTTCTTCCATCTCATGATTGATACGCTCATAGAGCTTGCTCAAGCCCCAATCCTCGTACATCCGCGAGTGGATGAAATATTGGTCACGCGCCGCCAGTTCGCCCGTCAGCAACGTGTTGAGGTAATCGATTACGTCCGGGTGACCTTGCATCGCCCTGCTTCTCCCTGTGAAAACATCAATACGGCATAGTGTGAACCAGGAAGGTCGAGAGGTCACTGAAAAACGCGCAATAACATGCAAAAAAACCGGCAAACAGTAGTGATATTCATTGAAAAACCGCCCAAATGAGGGCGGTTCTACTTATCATTCCGACTCAGGCGAGATCCACGCCCAATGCCTTGGCGACGCCTTCAGCATACGCCGGATCGGCCTTGAAGAAGTGCTGCAGCTGACGCTGCACGACATCCTCACTGACCCCCGCCATGGTCCCGGCGATATTGCTGATCAACAATGCCTGCTGTTCAGCGTTCATCAAACGGAACAGCGCACCTGCATGGCTGTAGTAATCGCCGTCCTCGCGATGATCGTAACGATCGGCCGCGCCGTTGAGTGAAAGGGCTGGCTCAGCGTGCTGAGGCGATTGCTTCGGGGCATCGCCGTAGCTGTTGGGCTCGTAGTTCGGCGCACTGCCGTAAGCGCCGTAGGCCATGGCGCCGTCACGCTGATAGGTGTTGACCGCGCTACGAGGGGCGTTCACCGGCAACTGCTGGTGATTGGTGCCGACACGGTAGCGGTGAGCATCGGCATATGCGAACACTCGGCCTTGCAGCATGCGGTCCGGCGACAGCCCCACGCCCGGGACCATGTTGCTCGGCCCGAAGGTCGCCTGCTCGACCTCCGCGAAGTAGTTGAGCGGATTGCGATTGAGCTCCAGCACGCCAACCTCGATCAATGGATAGTCCTTCTGCGACCAGGTCTTGGTCACGTCGAAGGGGTTCTCCTGACGGTGGGCCGCCTCTTGCTCACTCATCACCTGGATGCACACCGTCCAGCGTGGATAGTCACCGCGCTCGATCGCCTCGAACAGATCGCGCTGGGCGTAATCTGGATCAGTGCCTGCCAGACGTGCGGCATCAGCCGGCGAGAGATTCTTGATGCCCTGTTGGGTCTTGTAGTGCCATTTGACCCAGGTGCGCTCGCCCTTGGCGTTGATCAGGCTGTAAGTGTGGCTGCCGAAGCCATGCATGTGGCGGTAACCGTCAGGTATGCCACGGTCGGAGAAGAGGATGGTGACCTGGTGCAGCGCCTCCGGTGAGTGCGACCAGAAATCCCACATCATCTGCGCGTTCTTCAGGTTGCTCTGCGGATGGCGTTTCTGCGTGTGGATAAAGTCGGGGAACTTGAGTGGATCGCGAATGAAGAACACCGGGGTGTTATTGCCGACGATGTCCCAGTTGCCTTCCTCGGTGTAGAACTTCAGGGCAAAGCCACGCGGATCGCGCTCGGTATCCGCTGAGCCGCGCTCGCCACCCACGGTGGAGAAACGCAGGAATGTCTCAGTCTTCTTACCGACTGTGTCGAACAACTTGGCACTGGTGTAGTGAGTGATATCGCGGGTGACCGTGAAGGTACCGTAAGCGCCCGAGCCCTTGGCGTGCACGCGGCGCTCAGGGATGTTCTCGCGGTTGAAGTGGGCGAGTTTCTCGATCAGATGGAAGTCGTCGAGCAACAGCGGGCCACGCGGGCCTGCCGAACGAGAATTCTGGTTATCAGCTACGGGTGCACCGCTGGCGGTGGTGAGAATCTTGCTCATGGGCTCTCCTTATCGGTCTTCAATGGCCGGCTAATCGGCTTGCCAAGAAGTATCGGGGAGATATGTTGCAAGAACTAATTCATTGATCTATTTGGATCGATAGAAATTAACAATATAGATAGACACAAAAAACCGGGCACTAGGCCCGGCTCTTTGCAGCAGACAGAACGTCTTACTCGGCAGCTTCTACAGCACCACCGACTGGACGATCAACCAGCTCGACGTACGCCATAGGCGCGTTGTCGCCAGCGCGGAAACCGCACTTCAGGATACGCAGGTAGCCGCCTTGACGGGTGGCATAGCGCTTGCCCAGATCGTTGAACAGCTTGCCAACAGCGGATTTCGAACGGGTACGATCGAAAGCCAGACGACGGTTGGCGACGCTATCTTCCTTGGCCAGGGTGATCAGCGGCTCGGCAACGCGGCGCAGTTCCTTGGCTTTCGGCAGGGTGGTTTTGATCAGCTCGTGCTCGATCAACGACACTGCCATGTTCTGGAACATAGCCTTGCGGTGAGAGCTGGTACGGCTCAGGTGACGTCCACTTTTACGATGACGCATGATTCATTCCTTACCAAACACTACGTTCGGTGATTACGACGATCAGGCAGTCGCCTTGTCGTCCTTCTTAAGACTTGCAGGCGGCCAGTTGTCGAGGCGCATGCCGAGGGACAGACCACGGGAAGCCAGGACGTCCTTGATTTCAGTCAGGGACTTCTTGCCGAGGTTAGGAGTTTTCAACAGTTCTACTTCGGTACGCTGAATCAGGTCGCCGATGTAGTAGATGTTCTCCGCCTTCAGGCAGTTGGCCGAACGTACAGTCAGTTCCAGGTCGTCAACCGGACGCAGCAGGATCGGATCGATCTCGTCTTCCTGCTCGACCACAACCGGCTCACTGTCACCCTTGAGGTCGACGAACGCGGCCAGCTGCTGTTGCAGGATGGTCGCGGCACGACGGATAGCCTCTTCAGGATCCAGAGTACCGTTGGTTTCCAGATCAATGACCAGCTTGTCCAGGTTGGTACGCTGCTCAACACGGGCGTTTTCGACCACATAGGCGATACGACGCACCGGGCTGAACGAGGCGTCCAGCTGAAGACGGCCAATGCTGCGGCTTTCATCTTCGTCAGTCTGACGAGAGTCGGCCGGCTCGTAACCGCGACCACGAGCTACAGTGAGCTTCATGTTCAAGGCGCCGTTGGACGCCAAGTTCGCGATTACGTGATCGGGGTTGACGATCTCGACATCGTGATCCAGCTGAATATCGGCAGCGGTAACCACCCCCGAACCCTTTTTCGACAAGGTCAGCGTAACTTCGTCACGACCGTGCAGCTTGATAGCCAGGCCTTTCAGGTTCAACAGGATTTCAATTACGTCTTCCTGTACACCTTCGATCGCGGAGTACTCATGGAGTACGCCATCGATCTCGGCCTCGACTACTGCACAGCCAGGCATGGAGGACAACAGGATGCGGCGCAGCGCGTTGCCCAGGGTATGGCCGAAACCACGCTCGAGAGGCTCGAGCGTAATCTTGGCGCGGGTCGGACTGACGACCTGCACATCAATGTGGCGGGGCGTCAGGAACTCATTTACCGAAATCTGCATGGATGCACCTATTTTCTAGCCCTTACTTGGAGTAGAGCTCGACAATCAGGTTTTCGTTGATGTCGGCGGACAGATCGCTGCGAGCAGGAACGTTCTTGAAAACGCCCGACTTTTTAGCAGCATCCACGTCTACCCACTCAACGCGGCCACGCTGAGAGCACAGTTCAAGGGCTTGAACAATGCGCAGCTGGTTCAGCGACTTCTCACGAACCGAGACCACGTCACCCGGACGAACTTGGTAGGATGGAATGTTTACAGTCTTACCGTTGACGCTGATCGCTTTGTGCGAAACCAGCTGACGGGACTCGGAACGAGTCGAGCCGAAGCCCATACGGTAAACGACGTTATCCAGACGGCACTCGAGCAGTTGCAGCAGGTTCTCACCAGTTGCGCCTTTTTTCGAGGCAGCAGCTTGGTAGTAACCGCGGAACTGACGCTCCAGAACACCGTAGATACGACGGACTTTTTGTTTCTCGCGCAGCTGGGTACCGTAGTCGGACTGACGGCCACGGCGCTGGCCGTGGATACCTGGGGCTGCTTCGATGTTGCACTTCGATTCCAGAGCGCGAACGCCGCTCTTCAGGAACAGGTCAGTGCCTTCACGGCGAGACAGTTTGCATTTTGGACCAATGTAACGTGCCATTTATCTGTCTCCTGATTACACGCGACGCTTCTTCGGCGGACGGCACCCGTTATGCGGGATTGGCGTCACGTCGGTGATGCTGGCGATCTTGTAGCCGCAGCTGTTCAAAGCACGAACGGCGGACTCACGACCTGGACCTGGACCCTTGACGTTAACGTCGAGGTTCTTCAGACCGTATTCCAGCGCAGCTTGACCAGCACGCTCAGCAGCGATCTGAGCTGCGAACGGAGTGGATTTGCGCGAACCACGGAAACCCGAACCACCGGAGGTCGCCCAGGACAAAGCATTGCCCTGACGGTCGGTGATGGTCACGATGGTGTTGTTGAAAGACGCATGGATGTGGGCGATGCCATCAACCACTGTCTTTTTGACTTTCTTACGAGGACGAGCAGCAGGTTTTGCCATGTCTATATTCCTGGGCGATTACTTGCGGATCGGCTTACGCGGGCCCTTACGGGTGCGTGCGTTGGTCTTGGTGCGCTGACCGCGAACCGGCAGACCTTTACGATGGCGCAGACCGCGGTAGCAGCCCAGGTCCATCAAGCGTTTGATCTTCATGTTGACGTCACGACGCAGGTCACCTTCAGTGGTGAACTTCGCAACTTCGCCACGCAGGGTTTCGATTTGCTCGTCGCTCAGATCCTTGATCTTAGCGGCTGGGTTTACACCAGCGTCTGCACAGATCTTCTGTGCAGTTGTGCGACCGACACCATAGATGTAGGTCAGCGAGATAACAGTATGCTTGTTATCTGGAATGTTGACGCCTGCAATACGGGCCATTCAGTGGGACTCCAATTGACAGCTACCTACGCCCCGGAAGCCAAGAAATAGGGCGCGAGATAATATCGCTGTAGAAACAATTAATCAACCCAGCAGCGCACTAGCTGCTGGGCTTGTAGCGCGGATCACACTCAGCCTTGGCGCTGTTTGTGACGCGGTTCCGCGCTGCAAATTACTCGCACGATGCCTTCGCGGCGAATAATCTTGCAGTTACGGCACAGCTTTTTCACCGATGCACGAACTTTCATCACCAACTCCTCGAACCTTAGGGGTCTATCAGCGCAGCAGACTGCTGCCGCCATAGCCTTTCAGGTTGGCTTTCTTCATCAGGGATTCGTACTGGTGCGAAACGAGGTGCGATTGTACTTGGGACATGAAGTCCATCACAACCACTACCACAATCAGCAACGAGGTCCCGCCAAGGTAGAACGGCACATTTGCTGCCACCACCAGGAACTGGGGCAGAAGGCAGACGGCCATCATGTAAAGAGCACCGAACATGGTCAGACGGGTCAGAACGCCATCAATGTAGCGCGCCGACTGTTCACCAGGACGGATACCCGGAATAAAGGCACCGGACTTCTTCAGGTTTTCCGCTACGTCTTTCGGGTTGAACATCAGAGCTGTGTAGAAGAAGCAGAAGAAAATAATCCCTGCACTAAACAGCAGAATGTTCAACGGCTGACCAGGAGCGATCGACTGCGAGATGTCCTGCAGCCAGCCCATACCTTCGGACTGACCGAACCAGGCACCCAGCGAAGCCGGGAACAGCAGAATGCTGCTGGCGAAAATGGCCGGGATTACGCCCGCCATGTTCACCTTGAGCGGCAAGTGGCTGGTCTGCGCAGCGAAGACCTTGCGGCCCTGCTGACGCTTGGCGTAGTGAACGGCGATACGACGCTGACCACGCTCAATGAACACCACGAAACCGATAATCGCTACTGCCAGCAACCCGATTGCGACCAGGGCGAAAATGTTTATATCGCCTGTGCGTGCAGACTCGAAAGACTGCCCGATTGCTCTCGGAAGACCGGCAACGATACCTGCGAAGATCAACATCGAGATACCGTTGCCCACACCGCGCTCGGTGATCTGCTCGCCGAGCCACATCATGAACATCGCGCCCGCCACGAAGGTGGAGACCGCAACGACATGGAAGCCCAGACCCGCAGAAAACGCCACGCCCTGGTTGGCCAGGCCAATGGACATGCCAATGGCTTGAACCAGCGCCAGGATAACGGTGCCGTAGCGGGTGTACTGGCTGATCTTGCGACGGCCAGCTTCACCTTCCTTCTTCAACTGCTCCAGCTGTGGGCTGACAGCGGTCATGAGCTGCATGATGATCGATGCCGAAATGTACGGCATGATCCCCAGTGCAAAGATGCTCATGCGCTCCAGCGCACCACCGGAAAACATGTTGAACAAGCTAAGAATGGTCCCCTCATTCTGTCGAAACAGATCCGCCAAACGGTCCGGGTTAATACCGGGCACCGGGATGTGCGCACCTATCCGATAGACGATGATCGCCATGAACAGAAAGCGCAGACGAGCCCAGAGTTCCGACATCCCGCCCTTACCGAGCGAAGAGAGAGCACCTTGCTTAGCCATTTATTCCTCGAACTTGCCGCCAGCTGCTTCGATAGCCGCACGCGCACCTTTGGTGGCTGCGATACCCTTGATGGTGACTGCGCGAGTGACTTCGCCAGACAGCATGATTTTCACACGCTGTACGTTCTGGTTGATCACGTTGGCATCCTTCAAGGATTGCACGGTGACAACGTCGCCTTCCACTTTAGCCAGCTCGGACAGACGCACTTCGGCGCGATCCATGGCTTTCAGAGAAACGAAGCCGAACTTCGGCAGACGACGGTGCAGCGGTTGTTGACCGCCTTCGAAGCCAGGAGCGATGGTGCCGCCGGAACGGGAGGTCTGACCTTTGTGACCACGGCCACCAGTCTTACCCAAACCGCTACCGATACCACGACCCGGACGATGCTTCTCGCGACGGGAACCCGGCGCTGGACTCAGATCATTGAGTTTCATCGATTAACCCTCGACGTGCAGCATGTAGTAAGCCTTGTTGATCATCCCGCGATTCTCGGGAGTATCTTGGACTTCTACAGTGTGACCGATGCGGCGCAGACCCAGACCCTTAACGCACAGTTTGTGGTTAGGGAGACGGCCGGCGGTGCTTTTGATCAGCGTTACTTTAACGGTAGCCATGATCAGAAGATCTCCTCGACGCTCTTGCCGCGCTTGGCAGCAATGGATTCTGGAGATTGCATGGCTTTCAGACCCTTGAAGGTGGCATAAACCACGTTCACTGGGTTGGTCGAACCGTAGCACTTGGCCAGAACGTTCTGAACACCAGCAACTTCCAGGACAGCACGCATTGCGCCGCCAGCGATGATACCGGTACCTTCCGAGGCAGGCTGCATGTAAACCTTCGAGGCGCCGTGGGCGGCCTTGGTGGCGTACTGCAGGGTGGTGCCCTTCAGGTCAACCTGAATCATGTTGCGACGAGCAGCTTCCATGGCTTTTTGAATCGCAGCAGGTACTTCGCGCGATTTGCCACGGCCGAAACCAACGCGACCCTTGCCATCACCCACCACGGTCAACGCGGTGAAGGTGAAGATACGGCCGCCTTTAACGGTTTTGGCTACGCGGTTAACTTGAACCAGCTTCTCGATGTAGCCTTCGTCGCGCTTTTGATCGTTATTTGCCATAACTTAGAACTCCAGCCCGCCTTCACGAGCAGCATCAGCCAGCGCTTTGACGCGGCCATGGTACTTGAAGCCGGAACGGTCAAAGGCAACTTGAGATACACCGGCGGCTTTCGCACGCTCAGCTACCAGCTTGCCAACCTTAGTGGCCGCGTCGATGTTGCCGGTGGCGCCATCACGCAGTTCTTTGTCCAAGGTCGAGGCGCTTGCCAAAACCTTGCTGCCGTCGGCCGAGATGACCTGGGCATAAATGTGCTGCGAGGAGCGGAACACGCACAGACGCACGGCTTCGAGCTCGTGCATTTTCAGGCGTGCTTTGCGAGCGCGACGCAGTCGAGTAACTTTTTTGTCGGTCATTTGCTAGGCCCTACTTCTTCTTGGCTTCTTTACGACGGACTACTTCGTCCGCGTAACGCACACCTTTACCTTTGTAAGGCTCTGGCGGACGGAAGTCGCGGATTTCAGCGGCCACCTGACCTACCAGCTGCTTGTCGATACCCTTGATCAGGATGTCGGTCTGGCTAGGTGTTTCAGCGGTGATACCGGCTGGCAGTTCGTAGTCCACTGGGTGAGAGAAGCCCAGGGCCAGGTTCAGGACGGTGCCTTTAGCCTGTGCCTTGTAACCAACACCGACCAGCTGGAGCTTGCGCTCGAAGCCTTGGCTTACGCCTTGGACCATGTTGTTCACCAGAGCGCGGGTAGTACCGGCCATGGCGCGAGCTTGCTGGTCACCGTTGCGAGCGACAAAACGCAGCTCACCAGACTCTTCGGTAACTTCAACAGACGAGTGAACGTTCAGTTCGAGAGTGCCCTTGGCACCCTTCACCGAAAGCTGCTGACCGGCGAATTTGACTTCGACGCCAGATGGCAGCTTAACGGGGTTCTTAGCGACGCGAGACATGCTTATCCCCCCTTAGAACACTGTGCACAGAACTTCGCCACCAACACCGGCAGCACGTGCAGCACGATCAGTCATCACACCTTTGTTGGTGGAGACGATAGACACGCCCAGACCGCCACGAACTTTCGGCAGATCTGTAACGGCCTTGTACTGACGCAGGCCAGGACGGCTAGCGCGCTTCAGCTCTTCGATGACCGGACGGCCTTCGAAGTACTTCAGCTCGATCGACAGGGAGGGTTTGACTTCGCTGCTTACCTGATAGCCAGCGATGTAACCTTCGTCCTTCAGAACTTTGGCAACCGCTACCTTCAGAGTCGAAGAAGGCATGCTTACGACGGACTTTTCAGCCATCTGGGCATTACGGATGCGAGTTAGCATGTCCGCTAACGGGTCCTGCATACTCATGGGCTAGATGCTCCTGATACAAGAATTATTAGCCTTGCGGCTATCACAACCACCTGAGCGGACAGGTCAAAAAACCCAGGCTCAGGTGAGCCGGTCATTCTAGACACAAGCCAGAAACGAAACAAGCCCCATATAGGGGCTTGTTTCGTTGCGATGTCACCGGCGGTCGGAAGATTGCTCCCCTCGCGCCGGGATCACACCAACCGTGATTACCAGCTGGCCTTGACCAGACCTGGAACATCACCGCGCATTGCAGCCTGGCGCAGCATGTTACGGCCCAGACCGAACTTACGGTATACACCGTGAGGACGGCCGGTCAGGCGGCAACGGTTGCGCAGACGAGCGGCGCTGGCGTCGCGCGGCTGCTTCTGCAGTGCAACGACGGCGGCGAAACGCTCTTCAGGCGAAGCGTTCAGGTTGACGATGGTCGCTTTCAGCTCGGCACGCTTTTTGGCGTACTTGGCTACCGTGAGCTGACGCTTCAGCTCGCGGTTTTTCATGCTCTTCTTGGCCATTTTCCTACTCCAATCAGTTGCGGAACGGGAATTTGAAAGCACGCAGCAGGGCGCGACCTTCGTCATCCGAACGAGCAGTGGTGGTCAGGGTAATGTCCAGACCGCGCAGAGCATCGATCTTGTCGTAGTCGATTTCCGGGAAAATGATCTGCTCTTTCACGCCCATGCTGTAGTTGCCACGACCATCGAAGGACTTGGCATTCAGGCCGCGGAAGTCGCGAACCCGAGGCAGGGAGATCGCCAGCAGGCGGTCCAGGAACTCGTACATACGGTCACGGCGCAGAGTAACTTTAACGCCGATCGGCCAACCTTCACGAACCTTGAAACCCGCAATCGACTTGCGAGCGAAAGTCACAACGGCTTTTTGGCCGGTGATCTTTTCCAGGTCGGCAACGGCGTTTTCGATGACTTTCTTGTCACCGACCGCTTCGCCCAGACCCATGTTCAGGGTGATCTTGGTTACGCGAGGAACTTCCATCACGTTCGCGAGCTTAAGTTCTTCCTTAAGCTTGGGAGCGATTTCGTTCCGGTAAATCTCTTTGAGTCGTGCCATTGTCTTCTACCTAGCAGTGTTCAAGCATCAACCGCTTTCTGGGTCGACTTGAAGACACGAATTTTCTTGCCGTCTTCAACCTTGAAGCCAACGCGGTCAGCCTTGTTGGTTTCACCATTGAAAATGGCAACGTTGGAAGCGTGCAGAGGCGCTTCTTTCTCGACGATACCGCCCTGTACGCCCGCCATCGGGTTAGGCTTGGTATGACGCTTGACCAGGTTCACGCCACCGATGACCAGACGGTCATCAGCGAGAACCTTCAGCACCTTACCGCGCTTACCTTTGTCTTTGCCGGCGATCACGATGATCTCGTCGTCACGACGAATCTTTTGCATGTCGGATCTCCTTAGAGCACTTCAGGGGCGAGCGAGACGATCTTCATGAACTTCTCAGTACGAAGTTCACGGGTCACTGGCCCGAAGATGCGAGTGCCGATCGGCTCTTGCTTGGTGTTCAGCAGAACAGCAGCGTTGCCGTCGAAACGAATGATGGAACCGTCAGCGCGACGTACACCGTGACGGGTACGGACGACAACAGCGGTCATCACCTGGCCTTTTTTGACCTTACCGCGCGGAATTGCTTCCTTGACGGTTACTTTGATGATGTCACCGATACCGGCGTAACGACGGTGGGAACCGCCGAGCACCTTGATGCACATGACGCGACGAGCGCCGCTGTTATCGGCCACATCGAGCATGGATTGAGTCTGAATCATAAAATTTCTCCGACCCTTAGCCCTTAGACTTCAACAGCGCGTTCGAGGACTTCAACCAGTGCCCAGGACTTAGTCTTGGCCAGCGGACGGGTTTCGCGAATGGAAACCTTGTCGCCGATTTTGCACTGGTTGGCTTCGTCGTGCGCGTGCAGCTTAGTCGAACGCTTAACGTATTTACCGTAGATCGGGTGCTTTACGCGACGCTCGATCAGAACGGTGATGGTCTTGTCCATTTTGTCGCTGACGACACGGCCAGTCAGCGTACGGACGGTTTTTTCAGCTTCAGCCATGATCACTTACCTGCCTGCTGGTTGAGCACAGTTTTCACGCGAGCGATGTCACGCTTAACTTGCGAGAGCAGGTGCGACTGCCCCAACTGGCCAGTTGCTTTCTGCATACGCAGATTGAACTGGTCGCGCAGCAGGCCGAGCAGTTGCTCGTTCAGCTGCTGTGCCGATTTTTCACGAAGTTCATTCGCTTTCATCACATCACCGTCCGCTTAACAAAGGAGGTGGCGAGAGGCAGCTTTGCAGCAGCCAGGGCGAAAGCTTCGCGCGCCAGCTCTTCAGAAACACCCTCGATCTCGTACAGGACTTTGCCTGGCTGGATCTGGGCAACCCAGTATTCCACGGAACCCTTACCTTTACCCATCCGCACTTCGAGAGGCTTCTTGGTGACCGGCTTGTCCGGGAACACACGGATCCAGATCTTACCGCCACGTTTTACGTGACGGGTCAGGGCACGACGTGCCGACTCGATCTGGCGAGCGGTGAGGCGACCGCGGGCGACAGCTTTCAGGGCGAATTCGCCGAAGCTGACCTTGCTACCGCGCAGTGCCAGACCACGGTTGTGGCCGGTCATCTGCTTGCGGAATTTTGTACGCTTTGGTTGCAACATTTGGCGTACCCCTTACTTAGCAGCTTTTTTACGAGGCGCTGGTGCTTGAGGCTTCAGCTCTTCTTGGCGACCACCAATTACTTCGCCTTTGAAGATCCAAACCTTCACACCGATCACACCGTAGGTGGTGTGAGCTTCGTAGGTGTTGTAGTCGATATCGGCACGCAGGGTGTGCAGAGGCACACGACCTTCGCGATACCACTCGGTACGAGCAATCTCAGCGCCGCCGAGACGACCGCTCACCTGGATCTTGATGCCCTTGGCACCAATACGCATGGCGTTCTGTACGGCGCGCTTCATGGCGCGACGGAACATTACGCGGCGTTCCAGCTGCTGAGCTACGCTTTGCGCAACCAGCATAGCGTCGAGTTCCGGCTTGCGGATCTCTTCGATGTTGATGTGCACAGGCACACCCATCTGCTTGGTCAGGTCCTGACGCAGCTTCTCAACGTCCTCACCCTTCTTCCCGATAACGATACCTGGACGAGCGGTGTGGATGGTGATGCGTGCAGTTTGAGCCGGACGATGAATATCGATACGGCTTACGGACGCGCTTTTTAGTTTGTCTTGGAGGTACTCACGCGTTTTCAGATCCTTCAACAGGTAATCTGCGTAAGTAGCACCGTCTGCGTACCAGACGGAGGTGTGCTCCTTGACGATTCCCAGGCGAATGCCAGTGGGATGTACTTTCTGACCCATCTGATCGACTCCGTTACTTGTCCGCAACCTTGACAGTGATATGGCAAGACCGCTTGACGATGCGATCAGCGCGGCCTTTGGCACGCGGCATGATGCGCTTCAGCGAACGCCCTTCGTTGACGAAGACGGTGGAGACCTTCAGGTCATCAACGTCTGCGCCTTCGTTGTGTTCGGCGTTGGCAACGGCCGACTCGAGGACTTTCTTCATGATTTCAGCGGCTTTTTTGCTACTGAAGGCCAACAGGTTGAGCGCTTCGCCCACCTTCTTCCCGCGGATCTGGTCGGCGACCAAGCGGGCTTTCTGGGCGGAGATTCGAGCGCCCGACAACTTAGCGGCTACTTCCATTTCCTAACCCCTTAACGCTTGGCTTTCTTGTCAGCCACGTGCCCGCGATAGGTGCGGGTACCGGCGAACTCGCCCAGTTTGTGGCCGACCATGTCTTCGTTCACGAGAACTGGGACATGTTGACGACCGTTGTGTACCGCGATGGTCAGACCGACCATTTGTGGCAGGATCATCGAACGGCGCGACCAGGTTTTAACTGGCTTGCGATCGTTCTTCTCCGTCGCCACTTCGATCTTCTTCAGTAGGTGAAGATCGATAAAAGGACCTTTTTTCAGAGAACGTGGCACTGTCGTATCCCTCTATTTACTTGCGACGACGGACGATCATGTTGTCGGTACGCTTATTACCACGAGTCTTCGCACCCTTGGTTGGGAAGCCCCATGGCGATACCGGATGACGACCACCGGAGGTACGACCTTCACCACCACCATGCGGGTGGTCAACCGGGTTCATGGCAACACCACGAACGGTTGGGCGAACGCCACGCCAGCGTTTGGCACCAGCTTTACCCAGCGAACGCAGGCTGTGCTCGGAGTTCGAGACTTCGCCCAGGGTCGCACGGCACTCAGCCAGGACTTTACGCATTTCACCAGAGCGCAGACGCAGGGTCACGTAGACACCTTCGCGAGCGATCAGCTGAGCCGAAGCACCAGCGGAACGAGCGATCTGTGCACCTTTACCCGGCTTCAGTTCGATGCCGTGAATGGTGCTACCTACTGGGATGTTGCGCAGCTGCAGGGAGTTACCGGCCTTGATTGGGGCCAGGGCACCTGCGATCAGCTGGTCGCCAGCGCTCACGCCTTTAGGCGCGATGATGTAGCGACGCTCACCGTCTGCGTAGCACAGCAGGGCGATGTGAGCAGTACGGTTTGGATCGTATTCGATACGCTCGACAGTGGCTGGAATGCCATCTTTGTCGTTGCGACGGAAGTCGACCAGACGGTAATGCTGCTTATGACCACCACCAACGTGACGCGTGGTAATGCGGCCATTGTTGTTACGACCACCAGACTTCGATTTCTTCTCGAGCAGCGGTGCGTGAGGAGCGCCTTTGTGCAGCTCCTTGTTGACCACCTTGACCACGAAACGGCGGCCAGGGGAAGTCGGTTTGCATTTAACGATTGCCATGATGCACCCCTTCCTTACTCAGCACTGCTGCTGAAATCGAGATCTTGGCCTGGCTGAAGGGAGACGATCGCCTTCTTCCAGTCATTGCGCTTGCCCAGACCACGTGCGGTACGCTTGGTTTTACCCAGAACGTTAACAGTCGACACGTTTTCGACTTTTACGCCGAACAGGCCTTCGACAGCTTTCTTGATTTCCAGCTTGGTTGCGTCAGTAGCAACCTTGAATACGAACTGGCCTTTCTTCTCAGCCAGAACGGTAGCCTTCTCGGAAACGTGCGGGCCAAGGAGGACTTTAAATACGCGTTCCTGGTTCATCCCAGCAGCTCCTCGAATTTCTTCACGGCCGAGACAGTGATCAACACTTTCTCGTATGCGATCAGACTGACCGGATCGGAACCTTGAACGTCACGTACGTCGACGTGCGGCAGGTTACGTGCAGCCAGGTACAGGTTCTGATCAACAGCGTCCGAAACGATCAGTACGTCGCTCAGACCCATGCCGTTCAGCTTGTTCAGCAGGTCTTTGGTTTTTGGAGCTTCGACAGCGAAGTCCTGAACCACGACCAGACGGTCGCTACGCACCAGCTCAGCGAGGATGGAACGCATTGCTGCGCGGTACATCTTCTTGTTGAGCTTCTGCGAGTGATCCTGAGGACGAGCTGCGAAGGTAACACCACCGCCACGCCAGATTGGACCACGAGTAGTACCAGCACGAGCGCGGCCAGTACCCTTCTGACGCCATGGGCGCTTACCGCCACCAGCTACGTCGGAACGGGTCTTCTGCTGCTTGGTGCCCTGACGGCCGCCGGCCATGTAGGCCACGACTGCTTGGTGTACCAGCGTCTCGTTGAATTCGCCACCGAAAGTCAGTTCGGAAACTTCGATCGCCTGAGCGTCATTTACATTAAGTTGCATGTCAGTTTCCCCTTAACCGCGAGCCTTGACAGCTGGACGTACAACCACGTCGCCGCCAGTAGCGCCAGGAACGGCACCCTTGATCAGCAGCAGGTTGCGTTCAGCGTCTACGCGAACTACTTCCAGGGACTGCACAGTAACGCGCTCGGCGCCCATGTGACCGGACATTTTCTTGCCCTTGAACACACGACCAGGAGTCTGGCACTGGCCGATGGAACCCGGAACACGGTGCGATACGGAGTTACCGTGGGTGTTATCTTGGCCACGGAAATTCCAGCGCTTGATGGTACCGGCGAAGCCTTTACCCTTGGACTGACCGGTTACGTCTACCAGCTGGCCTGCAGTGAAGAGTTCAGCTTTGATCAGATCGCCAGCCTGGAAATCGCCTTCTTCAAGGCGGAACTCCCAAACACCGCGACCAGCGGCAACGTTCGCTTTAGCGAAGTGACCCGCTTGAGCAGCAGTCACACGCGAAGCACGACGCTCGCCGACAGTGACTTGCACTGCACGGTAGCCATCGGTTTCTTCGGTTTTGAACTGGGTGACGCGATTCGGCTCGATCTCAATGACCGTGACCGGAATGGAGACACCTTCTTCGGTGAAAATACGGGTCATACCGCATTTACGACCGACTACACCAATAGTCATGTTGTAAACCTCATGAGTGTACGGGGCTTTCACCCGCTATGGCCGCCCATTTCAGAGCGTTACACGACCAGACCGAAGTCTTAGCCGAGGCTGATCTGCACTTCCACGCCTGCCGCGAGATCGAGCTTCATCAGCGCATCAACGGTTTTATCCGTTGGCTGGACGATGTCCAGAACGCGCTTATGAGTACGGATCTCGTACTGGTCACGCGCGTCTTTGTTGACGTGCGGGGAGACCAGAACGGTGAACCGCTCTTTGCGGGTAGGCAGTGGAATTGGACCACGCACTTGTGCACCAGTACGTTTCGCGGTTTCCACGATTTCCTGGGTGGATTGGTCGATCAGGCGATGGTCGAAAGCCTTCAACCTGATTCGGATTTGCTGATTTTGCATTGGATTTCAGACTCCAGGCTGTTCCCAACGGACGCACTACGCCCGCTAAAAGGAGGCGTGATTCTATAGACGCCCTAAATTAGTGTCAACCCAATAAAAAAAACCCCCGCTGAGCGGGGGTTTTTTCAACCGATCGAGTGATTACTCGATGATTTTGGCTACGACGCCGGCGCCGACGGTACGACCGCCTTCACGGATAGCGAAGCGCAGACCGTCTTCCATTGCGATGGTCTTGATCAGGGTAACAGTCATCTGAATGTTGTCACCTGGCATTACCATTTCAACGCCTTCCGGCAGTTCGCAGTTACCGGTCACGTCAGTGGTACGGAAGTAGAACTGAGGACGGTAGCCTTTGAAGAACGGAGTGTGACGACCGCCTTCTTCTTTCGACAGAACGTAGACTTCTGCGGTGAACTTGGTGTGCGGCTTGACCGAACCTGGCTTGACCAGAACCTGGCCACGCTCAACGTCGTCACGCTTGGTACCACGCAGCAGAACGCCGCAGTTCTCGCCAGCACGGCCTTCGTCCAGCAGCTTGCGGAACATCTCAACACCGGTGCAGGTGGTGGTGGTGGTGTCACGCAGACCAACGATTTCCAGGGCGTCTTGAACGCGGACAATACCACGCTCGATACGACCGGTAACAACGGTACCACGACCCGAGATCGAGAATACGTCTTCGATTGGCATCAGGAACGGCTTGTCGATAGCACGCTCTGGCTCTGGGATGTAGCTGTCCAGAGTTTCAACCAGACGCTTGACAGCGGTGGTGCCCATTTCGTTGTCGTCTTTGCCTTCCAGCGCCATACGAGCCGAACCGATGATGATCGGGGTGTCGTCGCCTGGGAAGTCGTAGGTGGACAGCAGGTCGCGAACTTCCATCTCGACCAGTTCCAGCAGCTCAGCGTCGTCTACCAGGTCAGCCTTGTTCAGGAAGACCACGATGTACGGAACGCCAACCTGACGGGACAGCAGGATGTGCTCACGGGTTTGTGGCATCGGACCATCGGCGGCCGAGCAAACCAGGATCGCGCCGTCCATCTGGGCAGCACCGGTGATCATGTTCTTCACGTAGTCAGCGTGACCTGGGCAGTCGACGTGAGCGTAGTGACGAATGTTCGAGTTGTACTCGACGTGAGCGGTGTTGATGGTGATACCGCGCGCTTTCTCTTCTGGAGCCGAGTCGATCTTGTCGAACTCAACGACTGCCGAACCGAAAACTTCGGAGCAGACGCGAGTCAGAGCTGCGGTCAGAGTGGTTTTACCGTGGTCAACGTGGCCGATGGTGCCAACGTTAACGTGCGGGAGGGAACGATCAAATTTTTCTTTAGCCACGACAGTGAACTCCTAGCCTAAAGGGGCTGAATCAGCCTTGTTTTTTAACGAGAGCTTCGACGATGTTCGACGGAGCTTCGGAGTATTTGGAGAATTCCATGGAGTAGCTCGCGCGACCCTGAGACATGGAACGAACGTCGGTCGCGTAACCGAACATTTCCCCGAGCGGAACTTCAGCACGGACAACTTTGCCGGAGACCGAATCTTCCATACCCTGGATCAGACCACGACGACGGTTCAGGTCACCCATCACGTCACCCATGTAGTCTTCTGGGGTTACAACTTCAACCTTCATGATCGGCTCAAGCACAACACCGCCACCCTTCTGGGCCAGCTGCTTGGTCGCCATGGAAGCTGCGATCTTGAACGCCATCTCGTTGGAGTCGACGTCGTGGTACGAACCGTCGAATACCGATGCCTTCAGGCCGATCAGCGGATAGCCGGCAACGACGCCGTTCTTCATCTGCTCTTCGATACCCTTCTGGATCGCCGGGATGTACTCCTTAGGAATCACACCGCCAACAACTTCGTTGGAGAACACCAGACCCTCGGTGATGTTGCCTTTGTCGTCCACGTCCGGCTCCGAGAAACGGATCCAGCAGTGACCGAACTGACCACGACCGCCCGACTGACGAACGAACTTGCCTTCGATCTCGACGTTGGACTTGGTGATCTTCTCGCGGTACGAAACCTGCGGCTTGCCGATGTTGGCTTCGACGTTGAACTCGCGCTTCATGCGGTCAACGAGGATGTCCAGGTGCAGCTCACCCATACCGGAGATGATGGTCTGGCCGGTTTCTTCGTCGGTCTTGACGCGGAACGACGGGTCTTCCTGAGCGAGCTTGCCCAGTGCGATGCCCATCTTTTCCTGGTCTTGCTTGGTCTTCGGCTCAACAGCTACCGAGATCACAGGCTCCGGGAAGTCCATACGCTCGAGGATGATCGGCTTGTCGGCGTTGCACAGGGTGTCACCGGTGGTGACGTCCTTCATGCCGATCAGAGCAGCGATGTCGCCTGCCAGTACTTCTTTGATCTCTTCACGCTGGTTGGCGTGCATTTGCACCATACGACCAACGCGCTCTTTCTTGCCCTTGACCGAGTTGATCACGGAGTCGCCGGACTGCAGCATACCCGAGTAAACGCGGACGAAGGTCAGAGTACCAACGAACGGGTCGGTGGCAATCTTGAACGCCAGAGCCGAGAACGGCTCGTTGTCGTCGGCATGACGCTCGTCGTACTGTTCTGGCTTGACTTCGTCCTTCGGCACATCGATCAGGTCAGGGTGGATACCCTTGATCGCCGGGATCTCGGTCGGAGCAGGCAGGAAGTCGATGACGGCGTCGAGAACCAGGGGAACGCCCTTGTTCTTGAACGACGAACCGCAGACGGCCGGAACGATCTCGCTGGCCAGGGTGCGCGCACGCAGACCGGCTTTGATCTCTTCGACGGTCAGCTCTTCGCCTTCCAGGTACTTGTTCATCAGCTCTTCGCTGGATTCGGCAGCGGCTTCAACCATGTTGGAGCGCCACTCTTCAGCCAGCTCCAGCATATCGGCAGGAATTTCTTCCTCGCGATAGGTGGTGCCTTTGTCGTCTTCGTTCCAGTAGATAGCCTTCATCTTGATCAGGTCGACCTGACCCTGGAAGTTATCTTCCGAACCGATGGCCAGCTGAACCGGGACCGGGGTGTGACCCAGACGGTTCTTGATCTGACCGATAACGCGCAGGAAGTTGGCACCGGCGCGGTCCATCTTGTTCACGTAGACAACACGTGGAACACCGTACTTGTTGGCCTGACGCCATACGGTTTCGGACTGTGGCTCAACACCGGAAGTACCGCAGAACACAACGACCGCGCCGTCGAGTACACGCAGCGAACGCTCTACTTCAATGGTGAAGTCAACGTGGCCGGGAGTATCGATGACGTTTACGCGGTAGTTGTCATACTGACCTTTGGAGCCTTTCCAGAAGGTAGTAACGGCAGCGGAGGTAATGGTGATACCCCGCTCCTGCTCCTGCACCATCCAGTCGGTGGTCGCGGCGCCGTCATGCACCTCGCCCATTTTGTGGCTCAGACCTGTGTAGAACAGGATCCGCTCGGTAGTGGTAGTTTTGCCCGCGTCAACGTGCGCGCAAATACCAATGTTACGGTAGCGGTTGATTGCTGTAGTACGAGCCATAAAGCCCTCGCAAATAGATTGATGCTTGAATTAGAAGCGGTAGTGCGAGAATGCCTTGTTGGCTTCAGCCATACGGTGCACGTCTTCACGCTTCTTGACTGCAGCACCTTTGCCTTCAGCAGCATCCAGCAGCTCACCAGCCAAACGCAGGGCCATGGACTTCTCGCCGCGCTTGCGGGCGTAGTCTACAAGCCAGCGCATTGCCAGCGCGTTACGACGGGATGGGCGAACTTCGACCGGGACCTGGTAAGTGGCACCGCCAACACGGCGGGACTTTACTTCGACCAGCGGAGCGATGGCGTCGAGAGCTTTCTCGAAGATTTCCAGGGGATCGCTGTTCTTGCGTTCTTTGACCTTGTCCAGCGCACCGTAAACGATACGCTCGGCAACGGCCTTCTTGCCGCTTTCCATCACGTGGTTCATGAACTTGGCGAGGATCTGGGATCCGTATTTTGGATCGTCCAGGATCTCACGTTTTGCTGCTACACGACGTCTTGGCATGATAAGCCCTCAAACGGTCTTCAGGTTAGCCCGGGACGTGGGTCTTCGACCCCTGCCCGACCTTACTCTTATCGACTGAAAAAATTGAATGTCTGCAAACGGCCGATTACTTCGGACGCTTGGTACCGTACTTCGAACGACCCTGGTTACGGCCTTTAACGCCGGAAGTATCCAGAGAGCCGCGAACGGTGTGGTAACGAACACCTGGCAAGTCTTTTACACGGCCGCCACGGATCAGGACGACGCTGTGCTCTTGCAGGTTGTGGCCTTCACCGCCGATGTACGAGGAAACCTCGAAACCGTTGGTCAGACGCACACGGCATACTTTACGCAGTGCCGAGTTAGGTTTTTTCGGCGTGGTGGTGTACACACGGGTGCACACGCCACGACGTTGCGGGCAGTTCTGCAGCGCAGGTACGTCGGATTTCTCGACGGTACGCTTACGCGGCTGACGTACCAGCTGGTTGATAGTTGCCATCTACTAGCTCCACTGATTGTCTTGCGACGCTATTGTCTTGCAAGAAAGCCAAAAATTGGCGAGACGGAGCCTCACCAAATTTAAGGGTACAAAAGTCTAAAGAGGTTCTTGCACCCAGTCAAGACGAGGCCCCGGCCCTCCCCGCCCGGTGATCGGTAGCATTGCATGTCACCGGTCACCACGGAGAGGGGCCGGGGCCCCACCCTGTACTTAGTTACCGCTGGAATTCAGCGCTTCGGTCAGTGCGGCTTCCACCTCACTGGCACTTACGCGCAGCGGTTTGTCGGCATCACGGCGACGCTTACGCTCGCTGTGGTAGGCCAGACCAGTACCAGCCGGGATCAGACGACCCACGACCACGTTCTCTTTCAGGCCGCGCAGGTAGTCGCGCTTGCCGGTTACCGCCGCCTCGGTCAGGACTCGAGTGGTTTCCTGGAAGGAAGCCGCCGAGATGAACGATTCGGTCGACAACGACGCCTTGGTGATACCCAGCAGCACGCGGGTGTACTTCGAGACGAACTTGTCTTCGGCAGCGAGACGCTCGTTCTCGACCAGCACCTGAGTCAGTTCCATCTGGTCGCCCTTGATGAAGCTGGAGTCACCCGATTCGGCGATCTCAACTTTACGCAGCATCTGACGCAGGATGGTCTCGATGTGCTTATCGTTGATCTTAACGCCTTGCAGACGGTAAACGTCCTGGATCTCGTTTACGATGTACTTGGCCAGCGCGCTGACACCCAGCAGACGCAGGATGTCGTGCGGATCGCTTGGACCGTCGGAGATGACTTCGCCGCGGTTTACCTGTTCGCCTTCGAAGACGTTCAAGTGGCGCCACTTCGGAATCAGCTCTTCGTACGGATCGCTGCCATCGGTCGGGGTAATCACCAGACGGCGCTTACCTTTGGTCTCTTTACCGAACGCGATGGTGCCGCTGACTTCCGCCAGAATCGAAGCTTCCTTCGGACGACGGGCTTCGAACAGGTCGGCAACGCGCGGCAGACCACCGGTGATGTCACGGGTCTTCGACGTTTCTTGCGGGATACGCGCGATAACGTCACCAACACCGATCTGTGCACCGTCGGCCACACCTACCAAGGCGTTGGCTGGCAGGAAGTACTGAGCAGGTACGTCGGTACCTGGCAGCATCAGATCCTTGCCATTGGCGTCGACCATCTTGATTGCCGGACGGATTTCCTTGCCAGCGGCAGGGCGATCCTTGACGTCCAGGACTTCAATGTTGGTCAAACCAGTCAACTCGTCAGTCTGACGCTTGATGGTGATGTTTTCTTCCATGCCCACGAAGGTCACGGTACCTTTCAGCTCGGTAACGATCGGGTGGGTGTGCGGGTCCCACTTGGCGACGATTGCGCCAGCTTCGACCTTGTCACCTTCCTTGACCGAAATCACCGCACCGTAAGGCAGCTTGTACCGCTCACGCTCACGACCGAATTCGTCGGCAATGGCCAACTCGCCGGAACGCGATACCGCAACCAGGTTGCCGTCAGCACGCTCAACCTGCTTCAGGTTGTGCAGACGCACCATACCGCCGTTTTTCACCTGGACGCTGTCGGCAGCCGAGGTCCGGCTTGCAGCACCACCGATGTGGAACGTACGCATGGTCAGCTGGGTACCCGGCTCACCGATGGACTGGGCAGCGATAACGCCAACCGCTTCACCGATGTTCACCTGGTGACCGCGAGCCAGGTCACGACCGTAGCACTTGGCGCAGATGCCGAAGCGAGTTTCACAGCTGATCGGCGAACGCACGATAACTTCGTCGATACTGTTCAGCTCGATGAACTCAACCCACTTCTCGTCGACCAGGGTACCAGCCGGAACGATGACGTCTTCGGTGCCAGGCTTGAACACGTCACGGGCGATCACTCGACCCAGTACGCGCTCACCCAGCGGCTCGACCACGTCACCGCCTTCGATGTGCGGAGTCATCAGCAGGCCGTGGTCGGTGCCGCAATCGATCTCGGTCACTACCAGATCTTGCGCAACGTCGACCAGACGACGGGTCAGGTAACCCGAGTTCGCGGTCTTCAGTGCGGTATCCGCCAGACCCTTACGAGCACCGTGAGTCGAGATGAAGTATTGAAGTACGCTCAGACCCTCACGGAAGTTCGCGGTGATCGGCGTCTCGATGATCGAGCCGTCCGGCTTGGCCATCAGGCCACGCATACCAGCCAACTGACGAATCTGAGCAGCCGAACCCCGGGCACCGGAGTCAGCCATCATGTACATCGAGTTGAAGGACTCTTGCTCGACTTCGTCGCCATTGCGGTCGATGACTTTCTCTTTCGAGAGGTTGGCCATCATCGCCTTGGATACTTCGTCGTTCGCCTTGGACCACAAGTCGATGACCTTGTTGTACTTCTCGCCCTGAGTTACCAGGCCGGAAGCGTACTGGCTCTCGATTTCCTTCACTTCGTCGGTGGCAGCACCGATGATGCGGGCTTTCTCGTCCGGGATAACGAAGTCGTTAACACCGATCGAAACGCCGGAAATGGTCGAGTAGGCAAAGCCGGTGTACATCAGCTGGTCAGCGAAGATCACGGTCTCTTTCAGACCAACCACGCGGTAGCACTGGTTGATCAACTTGGAGATCGCCTTCTTCTTCATCGGCTGGTTGACCACGTCGTACGACAGACCTGGTGGTACAACCTGGAACAGCAGCGCACGGCCGACAGTGGTGTCGACGATACGGGTGTTCTTGACGCTGCCGCCATCACGATCGTTCACGGTTTCGTTGATACGAACCTTGATCTTGGCGTGCAGGGCAGCTTCGCCGGCGCGGAATACCCGGTCGACTTCCTGCAGGTCAGCGAATACGCGACCTTCGCCCTTGGCGTTGATGGCTTCACGGGTCATGTAGTACAGACCCAGTACAACGTCCTGCGACGGAACGATGATTGGCTCACCGTTGGCTGGCGACAGAATGTTGTTGGTCGACATCATCAGCGCGCGCGCTTCGAGCTGGGCTTCCAGCGTCAGCGGCACGTGAACGGCCATTTGGTCACCGTCGAAGTCGGCGTTGTACGCAGCACAGACCAGCGGGTGCAGCTGGATAGCCTTACCTTCGATCAGCACCGGTTCAAAGGCTTGGATACCCAGACGGTGAAGGGTCGGTGCACGGTTGAGCAGCACGGGGTGTTCGCGAATCACTTCAGCGAGAACGTCCCACACCTCTGGCAACTCGCGCTCGACCATCTTCTTGGCAGCCTTGATGGTGGTCGCCAGACCACGCATTTCCAGCTTGCCGAAAATGAACGGTTTGAACAGCTCGAGAGCCATCTTCTTCGGCAGACCGCACTGGTGCAGACGCAGGGTCGGGCCTACGGTAATTACCGAACGACCGGAGTAGTCCACACGCTTACCGAGCAAGTTCTGACGGAAACGACCTTGCTTACCTTTGATCATGTCAGCCAGGGACTTCAGCGGACGCTTGTTCGAGCCAGTGATGGCGCGACCGCGACGGCCGTTGTCGAGCAGGGCGTCGACCGCTTCCTGCAGCATGCGCTTTTCGTTGCGCACGATGATGTCTGGCGCCGACAGATCGAGCAGGCGCTTGAGGCGGTTGTTACGGTTGATCACCCGACGATACAGGTCGTTCAGGTCGGAGGTCGCGAAGCGGCCGCCATCCAGCGGCACCAGCGGACGCAGGTCCGGCGGCAGTACTGGCAGAACGGTCAGGACCATCCACTCAGGCAGGTTGCCCGAGCCCTGGAAAGCTTCCATCAGCTTCAGGCGCTTGGACAGCTTCTTGATCTTGGTTTCCGAGTTGGTCTGCGGAATCTCTTCGCGCAGGCGACCGATCTCGTGCTCCAGGTCGATAGCGTGCAGCAGCTCACGGACAGCCTCGGCACCCATGCGGGCGTCGAAGTCGTCGCCGAACTCTTCCAGCGCTTCGAAGTACTGCTCGTCGTTGAGCAGCTGACCCTTCTCGAGGGTGGTCATGCCTGGATCGATAACGACGTAGCTCTCGAAGTAGAGAACGCGTTCGATATCACGCAGGGTCATGTCCATCAGCAGGCCGATACGGGACGGCAGCGACTTCAGGAACCAGATGTGGGCGACCGGCGAAGCCAGTTCGATGTGCGCCATGCGCTCACGACGAACCTTGGCCAACGCGACTTCGACGCCGCACTTCTCGCAGATCACACCGCGGTGCTTCAGGCGCTTGTACTTACCGCACAGGCACTCGTAGTCCTTGACTGGGCCAAAGATCTTGGCGCAGAACAGGCCGTCACGCTCAGGTTTGAACGTACGGTAGTTGATGGTTTCCGGTTTTTTAACTTCACCGAACGACCACGAACGGATCATCTCAGGTGACGCCAGACCGATACGGATGGCGTCGAACTCTTCGACTTGACCCTGGTTTTTCAGCAAATTCAGTAGGTCTTTCAAGGCCTTTCCTCCTGGCGGAGCAGGGAGCGAGCTATTACAGCCCCGCCCCCCTTCGCGTCACGTGTTATTCGGTTTCCAGATCGATATCGATACCGAGCGAACGGATCTCTTTGATCAACACGTTGAAGGACT
The DNA here is from genome assembly GCF_025847435.2 of Pseudomonas sp. BT-42-2. Lineage (NCBI taxonomy): Bacteria > Pseudomonadati > Pseudomonadota > Gammaproteobacteria > Pseudomonadales > Pseudomonadaceae > Pseudomonas > Pseudomonas sp. BT-42-2. The sequence continues at coordinate 11,889 of NZ_JAOYTM010000017.1, read as the reverse complement.
CGGGCATGCCCGGCTCCATACGGTGATCGCCATCCACGATGTTTTTGTACATCTTGGTACGGCCGTTCACGTCGTCCGACTTCACTGTGAGCATTTCTTGCAGGGTGTATGCCGCGCCGTATGCTTCCAGCGCCCACACCTCCATCTCCCCGAAACGCTGACCACCGAACTGCGCCTTACCACCCAGCGGCTGCTGGGTAACCAGGCTATAGGAACCAGTGGAACGCGCGTGCATCTTGTCGTCCACCAAGTGGTTCAGCTTGAGCATGTACATGTAACCAACGGTCACAGGACGCTCGAACTTGTTGCCGGTACGGCCGTCGAACAGCACCATCTGGCCGCTTTCTGGCATGTCTGCCAGTTTCAGCATGGCCTTGATCTCGCTTTCCTTGGCACCGTCGAAGACCGGGGTAGCCATCGGCACGCCCTTCTTCAGGTTGTGCGCCAGGGCGAGGATCTCTGCGTCGGTGAACTCTTCCAGGCTTTCCTGGCGACCGCCGATCTCGTTGTAGATCTCGGTCAGGAAGCCACGCAGCTCAGCGGCTTTGCGCTGCTCTTCGATCATCCGGTCGATCTTCTCGCCCAGACCTTTGGCCGCGAGGCCCAGGTGGGTTTCAAGGATCTGACCAACGTTCATACGCGAAGGTACGCCCAGTGGGTTCAGTACGACGTCGACCGGAGTACCGTTGGCGTCGTGCGGCATGTCTTCGACCGGCATGATCACCGAGACCACACCTTTGTTACCGTGACGGCCAGCCATCTTGTCGCCCGGCTGAATGCGGCGACGGATAGCCAGGTAGACCTTGACGATCTTCAGTACGCCCGGTGCCAGGTCATCGCCCTGCTGCAGCTTGCGCTTCTTGTCTTCGAACTTGTCGTCCAGCAGACGACGGCGATCGACGATGTAGGCTTGAGCCTTTTCCAGCTGTTCGTTCAGCGCGTCTTCGGCCATGCGCAGTTTGAACCACTGGCCGTGCTCTAGACCGTCCAGTACTTCGTCGCTGATCACGGTGCCTTTCTTCAGGCCCGCACCACCGTCGACCACTTGGCCGTTCAGGGCGGAACGCAGACGCTCGAAGGTCGCGCCTTCGACGATGCGGAACTCTTCGTTGAGGTCCTTGCGGATCTCGTCCAGCTGCATCTTCTCGATGGCCAGGGCGCGGCTGTCGCGCTCGACGCCATCACGCGTGAAGACCTGAACGTCAATGACAGTACCTTTGGTGCCGGTTGGCACGCGCAGGGAGGTGTCTTTAACGTCGCTGGCTTTCTCACCGAAGATCGCGCGCAGCAGCTTCTCTTCTGGAGTCAGTTGGGTCTCGCCTTTCGGAGTGACCTTACCCACCAGAATGTCGCCAGCGCCGACTTCAGCACCTACGTATACGATACCGGCTTCGTCCAGCTTGTTCAGCGCAGCTTCACCCACGTTCGGGATGTCTGCGGTGATTTCCTCTGGGCCAAGCTTGGTGTCACGGGCCACACAGGTCAGTTCCTGGATGTGGATCGTGGTGAAACGGTCTTCCTGAACGACGCGCTCCGACAGACAGATGGAGTCTTCGAAGTTGAAACCGTTCCAGGCCATGAACGCGATGCGCATGTTCTGACCCAGTGCCAGCTCACCCATGTCGGTGGACGGACCATCGGCCATGATGTCGCTACGCTTGACCACATCACCCTTGCTGACCAGCGGACGCTGGTTGATGCAAGTGTTCTGGTTGGAACGGGTGTATTTGGTCAGGTTGTAGATGTCGACACCGGCTTCACCGGTTTCTACTTCGTCATCGGCAACACGTACCACGATACGGCTGGCGTCGACGGAATCGATCACGCCGCCACGACGAGCCACGACGCAGACGCCGGAGTCACGGGCAACGTTGCGCTCCATGCCGGTACCAACCAGCGGCTTGTCGGCACGCAGGGTAGGTACAGCCTGACGCTGCATGTTCGAACCCATCAATGCACGGTTGGCGTCGTCGTGCTCGAGGAACGGAATCAGCGAGGCAGCGACGGAAACAACCTGCTTGGGCGAAACGTCCATCAGGGTGACGTCTTCCGGCGCCTTGACGGTGAATTCGTTCAAGTGACGAACAGCTACCAGCTCGTCGACCAGTTGCTTCTTCTCGTTCATCGTGGCCGAAGCCTGAGCGATGACGTGATCAGCTTCTTCGATCGCCGACAGGAACACGATGTCGTCGGAAACCACACCCTCTTTCACCACGCGGTACGGGCTTTCCAGGAAGCCGTACTGGTTGGTGCGGGCATAGGCTGCCAGGGAGTTGATCAGACCGATGTTCGGACCTTCAGGGGTCTCGATCGGGCACACGCGACCGTAATGGGTCGGGTGTACGTCACGGACTTCAAAGCCAGCACGCTCACGGGTCAGACCGCCAGGGCCGAGTGCGGAGACACGACGCTTGTGGGTGATCTCGGAGAGCGGGTTGTTCTGGTCCATGAACTGCGAGAGCTGGCTGGAACCGAAGAACTCTTTCACCGCCGCCGCGACCGGCTTGGCGTTGATCAGGTCTTGCGGCATCAGGCCTTCGCTTTCGGCCATCGACAGACGCTCTTTGACCGCACGCTCAACGCGCACCAGGCCAACACGGAACTGGTTCTCGGCCATCTCGCCGACGCAACGTACGCGACGGTTACCCAGGTGGTCGATGTCGTCGACGATGCCTTTACCGTTACGGATGTCGACCAGGGTCTTCAGCACGTCAACGATGTCTTCCTTGCTCAGCACGCCCGAACCTTCGATCTCGGTACGACCGATACGACGGTTGAACTTCATGCGGCCTACGGCGGACAGGTCGTAACGCTCGGCACTGAAGAACAGGTTGTTGAACAGGGTTTCGGCGGCATCCTTGGTTGGTGGCTCGCCTGGACGCATCATGCGGTAGATCTCGACCAGCGCTTCCAGTTGGTTGCTGGTGGTGTCGATCTTCAGGGTGTCCGAAATGAACGGACCGCAATCGATGTCGTTGGTGTACAGGGTTTCGATGCGAACGACCTGAGCCTTGGCGACCTTGATCAGCAGCTCGGTAGTCAGCTCGGTGTTGCACTCGGCCAGGATCTCGCCGGTAGCCGGATGCACGATCGCCTTGGCGGTAGTGCGGCCCAGCACGTACTCCATCGGCACGTCCAGCTGCTTGACGCCAGCCTTCTCGAGCTGATTGATGTGGCGCGCAGTGATGCGACGACCCTGCTCGACGATGACCTTGCCGGTCTCGTCATGGATGTCCATGACCGCAACTTCGCCACGCAGACGCTGAGGCACCAGTTCCAGGCTCAACTTCTCACCGGAAACGTGGAACACGTTGGTGGTGTAGAAGGTGTTCAACACTTCTTCAGTGCTGTAACCCAGGGCGCGCAGCAGTACCGAGGCCGGCAGTTTGCGGCGACGGTCGATACGGACGAATACGCAGTCCTTAGGATCGAACTCGAAGTCCAACCAGGAACCGCGGTAAGGAATGATGCGAGCCGAATACAGCAGCTTGCCGGAGCTGTGGGTCTTGCCACGATCGTGGTCGAAGAACACACCCGGCGAACGGTGCAGCTGGGAAACGATCACACGCTCGGTACCGTTGATAACGAAGGTACCGTTCTCAGTCATCAGGGGGATTTCACCCATGTAGACTTCTTGCTCTTTGATGTCCTTGATCGCTTTGTTCGACGACTCTTTGTCGAAGATGATCAGACGGACTTTCACCCGCAGCGGCACGGCGAAGGTCACGCCGCGCAGGACGCATTCCTTGACGTCGAAAGCCGGCTCGCCCAGACGATAGCCAACGTACTCCAGGGCAGCGTTGCCGGAGTAGCTGATGATCGGGAAGACCGATTTGAAGGCCGCGTGCAGGCCGACGTCGCGGAACTGATCCTTGGATGCTCCCGCTTGCAGGAATTCGCGATACGAATCCAGCTGGATGGCCAGGAGGTAAGGCACATCCATCACGTCCGGCAACTTGCTAAAGTCCTTGCGGATACGTTTTTTCTCAGTGTATGAGTAAGCCATCAGCGTTCCCCAGCTTGGTCACCTGCTTGTTTGGCTTCTCCCGGCGGGAGCAGCCAGAAAATCGTGCAAACCCCTTGGTTTGCGCCACCCACGTGGGTGTCTTGCAGCTTGTCATCGGGGCCGACCTGATCGGCCACCAATAACGGAAAAAGGCCGGTGGCATAAGCCACCAGCCATCAGCCTAAGCTCAACGCTCCGGCTGGAGTCGCAAAGTCGAAATTACTTCAGCTCGACTTTAGCGCCTGCTTCTTCCAGCTTCTTCTTAGCGTCTTCAGCGGCTTCTTTCGAAACGCCTTCAGCTACGACTTGAGGAGCGCCGTCAACTTTCTCTTTGGCTTCTTTCAGGCCCAGACCGGTCAGTTCACGAACGGCCTTGATCACGTTGACTTTCTTCTCGCCGGCTTCAACCAGAACAACGTTGAACTCGGTTTGCTCTTCAACAACGGCAGCAGCAGCAGCTGGGCCAGCAGCGGCAACAGCAGCGGTAACGCCGAAGGTTTCTTCCATTGCTTTGATCAGCTCAACAACTTCCAGAACGGTTTTCTGGCCGATTGCTTCGATGATTTGCTCGTTAGTCAGGGACATGACTTAAATCCTGTATTGGGGTGAAGGCCTACGCAGCCATCAAATTAAACGTATGATTTTGAAAGTGCTTCGCGGCCTTAGGCTGCGGTAGCTTCTTTCTGGTCGCGAATGGCTGCCAGGGTACGAGCCAGCTTGCTGGTAGCGCCTTGGATGACGCTCATCAGCCTTGCGATGGCTTCGTCGCGGGTCGGCAGGGTAGCCAACACGTCGATCTGGTTCGCTGCAATGAACTTGCCGTCAAACGCAGCTGCCTTGATCTCGAACTTGTCCTGACCCTTGGCGAATTCCTTGAACAGGCGAGCAGCAGCGCCCGGGTGTTCGTTGGAGAACGCGATCAGGGTCGGGCCAGTGAAGGCGTCGTTGAGGACACTGAATTCAGTGTCAGCAACAGCGCGCTTGAGCAGGGTGTTACGTACGACACGTACGTATACGCCAGCTTCACGAGCCTCTTTACGGAGTCCGGTCATTGCGCCTACAGTCACACCACGGGCATCAGCCACGACAGCGGACAGAGCGACTTTGGCAGCCTCGTTGACTTCAGCGACGATGGCCTTCTTGTCTTCGAGTTTAATTGCCACGGGTAAAACTCCTGCTTGTTACCGTTTCATCTGGCCGAAGCCCGATGTCGTTTTGGTGTCTGATTCGGTAAGGAACCGGGAGCACCATCTGCGTAGGCTGGTTGTTTAAGGCTTGCGCCGCCTACGGTCTTGGATAGCCCCCGCCAGGCAGGGACCCCAATTTTGTTGCCGACGCGCTTTCACGCGCCGGCAAGGTCTTACGCGCTCAGCGAGCTCTGATCGATGACCAGACCTGGACCCATAGTGGTGCTCAGGGTAACGCGCTTGACGTAGATACCTTTCGAGGAAGCTGGCTTGATACGCTTCAGATCAGCGATCAGGGCTTCAACGTTTTCCTTCAGCTTGCCGGCTTCGAAGCCGACCTTGCCAACGGAGGTGTGGATGATACCGTTTTTGTCGGTACGGTAGCGAACTTGACCAGCCTTGGCGTTTTTAACCGCGGTGGCTACGTCTGGAGTTACGGTACCGACTTTCGGGTTAGGCATCAGGCCGCGAGGACCCAGAACCTGACCCAGCTGACCAACAACGCGCATGGCATCCGGGGATGCGATGACTACGTCGTAGTTCAGGTCGCCAGCTTTCATCTCGGCAGCCAGGTCGTCCATACCAACGCGGTCAGCGCCGGCAGCCAGAGCGGCCTCAGCAGCTGGACCCTGGGTGAAGACGGCAACACGTACGGTCTTGCCAGTGCCGTGTGGCAGCACAGTAGCGCTACGAACGACCTGATCGGATTTACGTGGGTCAACGCCGAGGTTAACGGCAACGTCGAAGGATTCGCTGAACTTCACGGTGGACAGTTCGGCCAGCAGCGCGGCTGCTTCTTCGAAGTTGTAAACTTTGCCAGCTTCGAGTTTCGAAGCAATGGCCTTTTGGCGCTTGGTCAGCTTAGCCATTACACACCCTCCACGTTGAGGCCCATGCTGCGAGCAGAACCGGCGATGGTACGCACGGCTGCATCCATGTCAGCGGCAGTCAGATCAGCCTGTTTGGTTTTGGCGATCTCTTCCAGCTGAGCACGGGTCACGGTACCGACTTTAACGGTATTCGGACGTGCAGAACCGCTGGTCAGGCCAGCAGCTTTCTTCAGCAGAACCGAAGCTGGGGTGCTTTTGGTTTCGAAGGTGAAGCTACGGTCACTGTAAACAGTGATGATCACAGGAGTCGGCAGACCGGCTTCTTGACCCTGAGTACGGGCGTTGAAGGCCTTGCAGAATTCCATGATGTTCACACCGTGTTGACCCAGTGCTGGACCAACGGGTGGGCTTGGGTTGGCCTGGCCGGCCTTTACTTGCAGCTTGATGTAAGCCTGAATCTTCTTAGCCATGAGCTACTCCAATATCGGGTACGAACGCCAAATGGCTCCCCGGATGACTTGCGTTTTATCCCAGTGACGACAAAACCCCGCAGCACATAGGGCTGCGGGGTATGGGATGCGTCGTTCGCCTAGACCTTCTCGACCTGGCCGAACTCGAGCTCTACCGGAGTAGAGCGACCGAAAATGAGCACCGCCACTTGGAGCCGGCTCTTTTCGTAGTTAACTTCTTCAACGGTACCGTTGAAATCAGCAAAGGGACCGTCAACGACACGAACCACTTCACCCGGCTCAAAGAGCGTTTTCGGCTTCGGCTTGTCGCTACCATCGGCAACACGACGCAGAATAGCCTCGGCTTCTTTATCGGTGATAGGCGCAGGCTTGTCTGCTGTACCACCAATGAAACCCATTACGCGAGGGGTATCCTTGACAAGGTGCCAAGTCCCTTCGTTCATATCCATCTGGACCAATACATAGCCAGGGAAGAACTTACGCTCGCTTTTGCGCTTCTGGCCATTGCGCATTTCTACGACTTCTTCGGTCGGGACCAGGATCTCGCCGAATTCGTCTTCCATGCCAGCCAGCTTCACGCGCTCGATCAAAGAGCGCATTACATGCTTCTCGTAACCCGAGTAAGCATGCACAACGTACCAACGCTTAGCCACGGGACACCCTTAGCCAACAATCAAGGAGACCGCCCAGCCGAGCAGGGAATCAAGACCCCACAGCAGCAACGCCATAACCAGCACGACAACCACAACGATAAGCGTGGTTTGCATGGTTTCTTGGCGGGTCGGCCACACGACTTTACGGATCTCGGTACGAGCTTCCTTCGCCAGCGCAAAGAACGACTTACCCTTCGCGGTCTGCAGGGCAACGAAGCCTGCAACAGCAGCCAGAGCAAGGAGAGCGAGCACGCGGTACAGAATCGGAGAAGCGGAGTAGTATTGATTACCTACGACGCCAACGACTACCAGAGCAACAACAGCGAGCCACTTGAAAAGATCAAAACGCGAATCTTGGGCTTCAGTTTTGGGAGTCATCGAGGAGGATCCTGTGAGAAGAAAGCCAATCACACCGAGGTGAATGGCAGGTCAGGAGGGAATCGAACCCCCAACCTACGGTTTTGGAGACCGTCGCTCTGCCAATTGAGCTACTGACCTTTAACACTGTACCAGGCCGGCCATTATGCCGGCCCGGTCTTATGAAATCAACTACTTATTCAATAATTTTTGCTACGACGCCGGCGCCGACGGTACGACCGCCTTCACGGATAGCGAAGCGCAGACCGTCTTCCATTGCGATGGTCTTGATCAGGGTAACAGTCATCTGAATGTTGTCACCTGGCATTACCATTTCAACGCCTTCCGGCAGTTCGCAGTTACCGGTCACGTCAGTGGTACGGAAGTAGAACTGAGGACGGTAGCCTTTGAAGAACGGAGTGTGACGACCGCCTTCTTCTTTCGACAGAACGTAGACTTCTGCGGTGAACTTGGTGTGCGGCTTGACCGAACCTGGCTTGACCAGAACCTGGCCACGCTCAACGTCGTCACGCTTGGTACCACGCAGCAGAACGCCGCAGTTCTCGCCAGCACGGCCTTCGTCCAGCAGCTTGCGGAACATCTCAACACCGGTGCAGGTGGTGGTGGTGGTGTCACGCAGACCAACGATTTCCAGGGCGTCTTGAACGCGGACAATACCACGCTCGATACGACCGGTAACAACGGTACCACGACCCGAGATCGAGAATACGTCTTCGATTGGCATCAGGAACGGCTTGTCGATAGCACGCTCTGGCTCTGGGATGTAGCTGTCCAGAGTTTCAACCAGACGCTTGACAGCGGTGGTGCCCATTTCGTTGTCGTCTTTGCCTTCCAGCGCCATACGAGCCGAACCGATGATGATCGGGGTGTCGTCGCCTGGGAAGTCGTAGGTGGACAGCAGGTCGCGAACTTCCATCTCGACCAGTTCCAGCAGCTCAGCGTCGTCTACCAGGTCAGCCTTGTTCAGGAAGACCACGATGTACGGAACGCCAACCTGACGGGACAGCAGGATGTGCTCACGGGTTTGTGGCATCGGACCATCGGCGGCCGAGCAAACCAGGATCGCGCCGTCCATCTGGGCAGCACCGGTGATCATGTTCTTCACGTAGTCAGCGTGACCTGGGCAGTCGACGTGAGCGTAGTGACGAATGTTCGAGTTGTACTCGACGTGAGCGGTGTTGATGGTGATACCGCGCGCTTTCTCTTCTGGAGCCGAGTCGATCTTGTCGAACTCAACGACTGCCGAACCGAAAACTTCGGAGCAGACGCGAGTCAGAGCTGCGGTCAGAGTGGTTTTACCATGGTCAACGTGGCCGATAGTGCCAACGTTAACGTGAGGTAGGGAACGATCAAACTTTTCCTTAGCCATCGATACAGTCCTCCGCAGAAGAAAATAGTCACTACTACCGATAAAACAAAGGCAGATATTTTCATATCTGCCTTGTTATATGGAGCTCTTGAGCGGACTTGAACCGCTGACCTCACCCTTACCAAGGGTGTGCTCTACCAACTGAGCTACAAGAGCGAAACACATTGTGCAAAAACAGCAAACTTGGAGCGGGTAGCGGGAATCGAACCCGCATCATCAGCTTGGAAGGCTGAGGTTCTACCACTAAACTATACCCGCGAGGCTTGCAGCTCTCGCTAAAAATGGTGGAGGGGGAAGGATTCGAACCTTCGAAGTCGAAGACGGCAGATTTACAGTCTGCTCCCTTTGGCCGCTCGGGAACCCCTCCTGAGCGTGGGCGGCATTTTCAACTCTTGCCGACCCGTTGTCAAGCTTTTTTTCAATTAAATCTTGAAGTTAGCTACTTTGACAACAACTTCCGATCCTACCACCTCAGTGGTGTTCCCTGCGAAGCGGGCGCCATTCTATCAAGCTATTCGCCAGTTGCAATACCCCCGCAGAAAATAATTTTGTGTTTTAAGTCTTTGAAATCCTTGGAAAGAGTGGCTAGCACGGTTTGGTCCAGTAAACGCTCGCTTTCTGGGGCTACCTTCAGCCACATACCATCTGCGCCCGGTAGCTGACCGGACACTACCAGGGTGGTGATATCCAGGCTAAGTAGGCGCTGGCGTAGCGCATCGAGCTGATCCCGAGCTGGCAGACCACCAATTACCAGGCACTCATCACGACGTCGCGCCGGCGCTGCAGCTCCCGTCTCACGCAGCAGGCGGATCTCCTGCTGGTTACCTTTATAGAGAGAAAGCGGCGCGACCTCTTTGACCCTCAACGGCGCCTCTTGCTGGTGCCAGACGTAGTAGACGACATTGAGCACCAGCAACAACAGAAACAACCAACGCATAGGCACCTCAATCCAATGGACAAGCCATCGCCAAGCCAACGAAGACCAGGTCAGGCACAACGCGGGCCTGAGGCGCAGCTTCGCGCACCAGCGGCGCATCGCCACCAGTCAGGAACACAGTGAAACTTTCACCCCACAAAGCTCGAGCCTGCTCGATCTGTGTGCGGGCAAACCCTTGCAGCATCAGCACACAACCGCGCTCCACCGCCTCGACTGTCGAGCGACCAGGCGCAAGCGTGCTCACAGCGCGCTCAGCCGATGCATCGTCGTAGCGAATTCGCCGGGTATGGGTACGCAATTGACTGCGCATCAGCGGCATACCCGGACAAATATAACCACCCAGGTGCTCACCATCGGCGGCGACGAAGTCAGCCTTGGCCGCAGTACCCAAGTCGATTACCAGGCACGCACCTTTTGCCAGGTGGTAGGCACCCAAGGCAGCTAGCCAGCGATCCATGCCCAGGCGCTGATAGTCATCATATCCATTACGCACTCCAGCCATTTCCTGCACAGGCAGAGCGACTTGCGCCTGGATAGCGAAGCCAGCATGCAACAGGGCACGCAGTGCGTCCGTTTCTTCTTCGCTACGGACACTGACTATCCTACAGCCCTTCAAGCGTACTGACGGCAAGGCCGAGACCGCCTCCAATAGCGCCTGATCCGAGTCGACAATGCCGCCACCGACAATTGTCGCGTCGGCAGCATGAATCACCCGCCACTTGATGAAGCTGTTACCGCAGTCGAGCTCAAGAATCATCACGCAACCTCAAACTGAGCTCACCACCACTAAAGCTCTTTTCCACACCTTCAACCTCAAGACGCAATCCGCCCTGTCCATCCACGCCAAGAACAACGCCATCGGTGTGGCTGCTGCCGGCGATCAGCGATACCTTGCGACCCTGCCACAGATGCGCTTGCTCCCATTCGTCCTGGAAGGCGGCGAAGCCATAACGACGGTGCCGGGCCAGCTCATGCTGCAGTTGCTGATTGAGCCTGGCGACCAGCAGATTACGATCAATAGAGGCGCCCGCCTCCAGTCTCATCGAGGTCCATTGCTGGTCGACCTGGTCGTTGAGCTGCATGTTTACGTTGATACCAATCCCCAGCACCACATGGCAAACGTCAGCCGGATCACCGACAAGCTCCAGCAAGATCCCGGCGATCTTCTGATCACCGACCAGAACATCATTTGGCCATTTAAGGCCCGCCTGCTTGACGCCAAATGTCTGCAGGGTACGCATGACTGCCAGCCCAACCACCAGGCTTAAACCCTCGAGCTGGCGCATGCCGCCCTCAACACGCAGCACCAAGCTGTAGTAGAGATTCTCAGCGAAGGGGCTGACCCATTGTCGCCCCCGCCGACCGCGCCCAGCACTTTGGCGTTCGGCCAATACTAGAAATGGCGCCGCCCTACCCTGCGCAATACCACGCAAAGCTTCGGCATTGGTCGAATCGATCGCATCGTGAATAAACAACGGCCACTGCTCGCCTTCGCAGAGATCGCTAATCGCTTGCGACTCAAGCAATGCCAGCGGCGCGGCTAATTGATAGCCACGACCTCGGACCTTATGAATGGTCAGGTTCAATTCGGCTTCCAGGTGCTGCAGCTGCTTCCAAACGGCGCTGCGGCTCACCCCGAGAGCTTCCCCGAGCGCCTGCCCGGAATGAAACCGGCCATCCTTGAGGAGGTTCAACAACTTCAGCATGCCAGTCTCGACTTGGAATAAGGCTGGAATGATAGCCATGGCCCGAAGGCTTGCATAGGAAAAGGGCGCATTCCGAACTCGGCCGGGGCTAACTGAGATGCTCGAGGGATAAAGGCGGGAGAGGGGGTGCCAGGGGTTGAGCGAGCTGTCAGTTGCGGCCTCTTCGCGGGCAAGCCCGCTCCTCAAGGGGTGCGGCAAGGCCAGGTATCGGGCGCGGCAATATAGCAGACTGGAAAAGACAAAACCCCTACCTGCTCGCGCAGATAGGGGTTTTGCGAAATGAATCTTGACGATGACCTACTCTCACATGGGGAAACCCCACACTACCATCGGCGATGCATCGTTTCACTACT
>NZ_JAOYTM010000016.1:0-215744 GCF_025847435.2 Pseudomonas sp. BT-42-2 | reverse complement strand
GCGTAGATGTCGGCTAGCGTGGGAGCGGGCTTGCCCCGCGATAGCGTTATTGATCGCGCAGCCGCTATCGCGGGGCAAGCCCGCTGCCACGTAGCCAACATCCGCAGCCGCGCCACGTAGCGCTTATCCGAACAGCTGGGTGCACAGGTCCCGGCTCGAAGCCAACAGGATCGGCAAAAACCGCTGCTCCAGCTCACTGCGGGTCACCCGCCCGACATGGGTACTGACGTTCAACGCCGCCAGCACCTGGCCCGAGGCGTCATAGATCGGCACGGCAATCGAGCGCAGGCCCTGCTCCAATTCCTGGTCAACCACACACCAACCCTGTGCACGCACCTGCTGGATGCAGGCAAACAGCGACTCCGGATCATGCAGGGTACGGCTGGTACGCGCCTTGAGGTCGGCACGGTCGAGGTATTCGCGCAGGCTGGTGTCATCCAACGCCGCCAGCAGAATGCGCCCCATCGAGGTGCAATAGGCCGGCAGCCGTCCGCCGACCGACAAATCGACCGAGATAAGCCGCTCCACCGTGGCCGAACGCGCTATATAAAGGATGTCATCACCTTCCAGGGTGGCCATGTTGGCCGCCTCATGCAGCTGGTCACTGATGCGATCCAGATACGGCTGCGCCGAGACCGCCAACGGCGTCGACGACAGGTAGGCATGGCCCAGGGTCAAAACCTTGGGCAGCAATGAGTAGGTACGACCGTTGGTCGTGGCATAGCCCAACTTGATCAAGGTATGCAGGCACCGCCGCACGGCTGCGCGAGGGATCTCGGTGCGGTGGCTGATCTGGGCGATGGTCAGGTGGCGTTTGCGCTCCTGGAATGCCTGAATGACCGCAAGGCCGCGGGCCAGAGAGGTCATGAAGTCCGGATCGCCGGTGAACGCCTGAATGCGCTTGGCGGGCGACGCCACGATCGGAGGCGCCATCGCGGGGGAACTGGCTCTTTCCTGTACCGGGGCGTCCTTGGGCAGGTTTTCGTCGCTCATGGCTGACCTCAAAAAAAACTGTCGTTCGTGCGATTATCGAACGAACGGCCGATAATCGCAATTGACCGCTGACACTTTTGCTTATACCTTTCTCATGCCACATGTGGCTTCTTTGGAGAGACTGGTCAGGTACCCACCGTAGAAGTCCCCAGGCACGGCCTCGTCACCACGAGGCCGTTTTACCTCCCTTCGCGTTCCTGCGAACTTTCTGCACCCGCTCAACTCAAACTTCTGACCGATTCGCTGGCCGAGTCGATAGTCGAATGAACAACTTTGAGTGCTTGTGTCAGTTGCCCGTAAAGAGCGATGATCAATGAGTTGCTGATTGCTATAATCAGTCTGTTGGCCATGATCAACATGTGGGCGCTAGCCCTCACTGTCTTTTTGCATAGGGTGTTTGCCAGCTCGCCAGGTGAATAGCTTAAAACTGTTGCCGTTTGATCAAGTGCCATCGCACATTTTGGACCACTGTTGCTGCGACAGCGATTTCGCTCTGGTTGCGTAGCCGCATGCGTAACTTTGCATGCCGAGCCGGAGCCAACTCTCATACTATTCAGGTACTACTGTGACGAAAGATGAACTGCGCGCAGAACTCGAGCGCCAGGCTGAACGTTACAAGGATGTTTATGGTGGTGAAGTCACCACCTATGCGGCGCAACCGGAGCCGGAACGCAAACCGTGGCGCAAGCGAGCCACTGTCCAGGACCAGGTATTCGCCCAGGAACTGGAAAAGATGGAAAAGGATCTGCGCAGCGACGAATCCTGACGCTACGGCCTGGCATGTGGCCAGGCCAAGCGGCTGACAGATCGTTACTCAAATGACGCGCATGAAATGGAATTACACAAATTTCATACGCTCGTTTGAACGCCTCTTGCGCCTCATAGATTTCGAAAAATCGCACCATTTTACCGAAATTGGCGATTTTTATCGGCATTAATCTTGCCGAAAGCCTGCTGTTGCCCCTGGCTTCGTAACCGCCTGAAGACACCATCGGTCTGTCGGGGGTGCATCGATTGCCAAGGTTTTCTGGCATAATCCGGCCCCCCTACGACCGCCAGAAAACCTTCATGATCGATTTATTCAGCGGACTGGATGCCTGGGTAGTGGTGAGCTTGGTGCTCGCACTGACCTTCGTGCTCGCATTCGAGTTCATCAATGGCTTTCATGACACCGCTAACGCGGTAGCCACTGTCATCTATACCAAAGCCATGCCACCGCACCTGGCCGTGTTCTTCTCCGGCGTGTTCAATTTCCTCGGGGTTTTGCTCGGCGGCGTTGGCGTGGCCTATGCCATCGTCCACCTGCTGCCGGTCGAACTGCTGATCAATGTGAACACCGGTCACGGCCTGGCCATGGTCTTCTCGTTGCTGGCCGCGGCCATCACCTGGAACCTGGGCACCTGGTACTTCGGCATCCCCGCGTCCAGCTCGCACACCCTGATCGGCTCGATCCTCGGTGTGGGCCTGGCCAATGCGCTAATCAGCGACATCCCGCTGGGTGATGGCGTCAACTGGCAGAAGGCGATCGACATCGGCATGTCGCTGGTGCTCTCGCCAATGGCCGGCTTTGCCGTTGCAGCGCTGGTCCTGCTGGGCCTGAAGTGGTGGCGCCCGCTGTCGAAGATGCACAAGACCCCAGAGCAACGGCGCAAGCTCGACGACAAGAAGCACCCGCCGTTCTGGAACCGTCTGGTGCTGGTGATCTCGGCCATGGGCGTCAGCTTCGTGCACGGCTCCAACGATGGCCAGAAAGGCATCGGCCTGATCATGCTGGTGCTGATCGGTATCGTTCCGGCCAAGTTCGTCCTCGACCTGAACAGCACCACTTACCAGATCGAGCGCACCCGCGACGCTACCCTGCACCTGAGCCAGTTCTACCAGCGCAACGAAGCGACCCTGGGCGAGTACCTGGCCCTGGGCAAAGCCAAGTCCAGCGACCTGCCGGAGCAGTTCAGCTGCAACCCGCAGCAGACCGAGCCGACCATTGCCGCATTGCAGTCTTCGCTTAAAGGCGTCACCGACTACCGCGACCTGAACGCCGAGAAACGCGTGGAAGTGCGTCGTTACCTGTTGTGCCTGGACGACACGGCGAAAAAGGTTGGCAAACTGCCGGGCCTTGAGCCGCGTGAGAAGGCCGACCTGGAAAAACTGCGCAAAGACCTGACCGCCACTACCGAATATGCACCGTTCTGGGTAATCGTGGCCGTCGCCCTGGCCTTGGGCCTGGGCACCATGGTCGGCTGGAAGCGCGTGGTACTGACTGTTGGCGAGAAGATCGGCAAGCAAGGCATGACCTATGCCCAAGGCATGTCGGCGCAGATCACGGCCGCGTGCGCCATCGGCATGGCCAACGTGTTCAGCCTGCCGGTATCGACCACTCACGTGTTGTCGTCGGGTGTCGCCGGTACCATGGTGGCGAACAAGAGCGGCCTGCAAGGCGGCACCGTCAGGACCATTCTGCTGGCCTGGGTACTGACCCTGCCAGCCACCGTGGGCCTGTCTGCCGGGTTGTTCTGGCTGGCGACCAAGGCGATTAGCTGAATCGCTGTGCAGTAACGTGAAAAAGGCGCCTTCGGGCGCCTTTTTTCGTACTACCTGCCTGGCAAACGTGGGAGCGGGCTTGCCCCGCGATAGCCTCAGCAAGCCCCCCACGCTTGTACGAGCAGCACGCTGACATCGTCAGCGCCGCTTGCCACCCAGCAACGAGCCCATCAACCCTCGCACCAACTGCCGGCCCAGCTGATTCGCCGCCTGGCGCACCGCCGACTTGATCGCCTGCCCCGCCGCGCCCTGCAAGAACTCACCAGCCTTGTCGGCAAAGCTGTCTTGCTCGACTTTAGGTTGCGGCGCCGGCTCCACCGGCTCGCCCTTGCGCTGGGTGAGCATCTCGTACGCCGACTCGCGATCGATCGCTTTGTCATAGCGGCCAAGCAACGACGAAGAGGCCACCAGCGCACTGCGCTCGGCCGCAGTCAACGGCCCGATGCGCGACTGCGGTGGCGCGATCAAGACGCGCTGGACCATCGCCGGCGTACCTTTGTCTTCGAGCGTGCCGACCAACGCCTCGCCAATCCCAAGTTCAGTGAGCACGGCCAGCGAATCGAACGCAGGGTTAGGCCGAAAGCCATCAGCCACAGCCTTGAGCGACTTCTGCTCCTTGGCGGTGAACGCCCGCAACCCATGCTGAATGCGCAAGCCCAACTGGGCCAGTACCGCATCGGGCAAATCACCTGGCGACTGGGTAACGAAGTACACCCCTACGCCTTTGGAGCGAATCAAGCGCACCACTTGCTCCAAGCGATCCTGCAGGGCCTTGGGGGTGTCGTTGAACAACAAATGCGCTTCATCGAAGAACAGCGCCAGCACCGGTTTGTCAGCATCGCCACGTTCTGGCAATTGCTCGAACAATTCGGCCAGCAACCACAGCAAGAAGGTCGCGTAGACCTTCGGCGCTTCGTGCACCAAGCGGCTGGCATCGAGCAGGTGTATTCGCCCGCGCCCTTGAGCATCAGGCTGCAACAGGTCCTCAAGTTGCAGCGCCGGCTCACCGAACAGCGCTTCAGCGCCCTGCTGCTCCAGGGTCGCCAGACGCCGCAAAAGCGCCTGGGTCGAGCCACTGGTCATCAACGCGCTGTCTTCGCCAAGCATCTGCGGGTTGTCTTTGAGATGGTTGAGCAGGGCCTTGAGGTCTTTCAGATCGAGCAGCAACAGGCCATCGCGATCGGCCACCTTGAACGCCGCGTACAGTGCAGCCTGTTGGCTGTCAGTCAGCTCGAGCAGGTTGCCCAGCAGCAACGGCCCCATCTCGCTCAGCGTAGTGCGCAATGGATGGCCCGAATGTCCGGCGATGTCCCACAAGGTCACCGGATACGCTTTGGGGGTATGGCCCAACCACGGCATGCCAGCGATTCGCTCGGCGACCTTGCCCTGCGGCGCGCCTGCCGCGCCCAAGCCGCACAAGTCGCCCTTGACATCGGCGGCAAAGACCGCCACCCCGGCATCACTGAACACCTCGGCCAGGTGCTGCAAGGTCACGGTCTTGCCGGTCCCCGTCGCGCCTGCCACCAAGCCATGACGGTTGGCCAGGCGCATGGCTTGGCTGACAGGCTGGCCATCAGGGCCTGCTCCTACAACTATTTGCGAAGAATCCGACATCTTGTTTCATCCTCTGCTCAAGCTTTGCCCGATAACGGCCGATATCTCTGGGTGATATTCACCCTTAAGACAGGAACATCCCAAAAAAGGACTAGCGGGACTTGTTGCACTGTTTACCAGCTCTTTGTGCGAACGACCCGATAAATACCTTAGCGGAACCGATTACGCCATGAACAAAAGCCTACGTTTCAGCCATAAGATCCTCTTGGCCGCCTCACTGATCGTGATGCTCGCCTTCAGCCTCTTCACTCTCTACAACGATTACCTCCAGCGTAATGCGATTCGCCAAGACCTGGAGAATTATCTGGCTGAAATGGGTAAGTCCACTTCGACCAACATCCGCAACCTGTTCGATGGTCGCATCAAGTTGGTCGAGAACCTGGCGCAGAACATCGCCCAGCAGCCGAGCAACGCTGAAACCCTGATGGGCCAGAACGCGCTGATCTCAAGCTTCCTCACTGTTTATCTGGGTAAGGTCGACGGTGGCTTCAGCGTCCGTCCGGACTCGCAGATGCCCGATGGCTACGATCCGCGCACCCGCCCCTGGTACAAGGACGGCATGAATGCCAGCGGTGCGATTCTTACCGAACCCTACATCGACTTGACCACCAACAAGATGGTCATCG
This sequence comes from Pseudomonas sp. BT-42-2, assembly GCF_025847435.2. Classification (NCBI taxonomy): domain Bacteria; kingdom Pseudomonadati; phylum Pseudomonadota; class Gammaproteobacteria; order Pseudomonadales; family Pseudomonadaceae; genus Pseudomonas; species Pseudomonas sp. BT-42-2. The sequence continues at coordinate 209,970 of NZ_JAOYTM010000016.1, read as the reverse complement.
GCATTCTCAGCAAGGTGTCCAACTCGGTTGGCGTGGTCGGTGGCGACCTGGCCCTCGACGGCCTGGTCGAAATCATCAACTCGCTGAACTTTGGCGGCATGGGCTACGCCTTCCTGGTCAATGACCAAGGCAAGATCCTGGTCCACCCGGACAAAGACCTGGTGATGAAATCGCTGGCCGACCAGTTCCCGCACAATACGCCGAAACTCTCCGGTGAGCTGACCGAAGTGCAAGCCGACGGCCAGACGCGCCTGTTGACCTTCACCCCGATCAAGGGCCTGCCTTCGGCCAACTGGTACATCGGCCTGTCGGTAGACAAAGACAAAGCCTTCTCGATGCTCAGTACCTTCCGCACCTCGGCGGTGATCGCCACGGTGGTGGCGGTGGTGATCATCATCGGCCTGCTGGGCCTGCTGATCCGGGTCTTGATGCAACCGCTGCTGACCATGACCCGCGCCATGGAAGACATCGCCCAAGGCGAAGGCGACCTGACCAAGCGCCTGACCATCCATAGCCAGGATGAATTCGGCATCCTCGGCAGCGCTTTCAACCGGTTCGTCGAGCGTATCCACGGCTCGATCCGCGAAGTGTCCTCGGCCACCGAGCAGGTCAACGAGGTGGCCTTGCGGGTGATCAGCGCCTCCAACTCGTCGATGAGCAACTCCGACGAGCAATCCAACCGCACCAACAGCGTCGCTGCGGCCATCAACGAGCTCGGCGCCGCCGCTCAGGAGATTGCCGGTAACGCCGCCCAGGCCTCGCAACACGCCAGCTCCGCGCGCTTGCTCGCCGAAGAAGGCCAGCAGGTCGTGGATCGCAACATCGAGGCGATGAATCGTCTGTCGGACCTGATCGTTACCTCCAGCGCCCATATCGAGACGCTCAACAGCAAGACGGTCAACATCGGCCAGATTCTGGAAGTGATCACCAGCATTTCGCAACAGACCAACCTGCTGGCGTTGAACGCCGCGATCGAAGCGGCGCGTGCTGGCGAGGCCGGTCGTGGTTTCGCGGTGGTCGCCGATGAGGTCCGTAACCTGGCCCACCGCACCCAGGAATCGGCGCAACAGGTACAGACCATGATCGAGGAGCTGCAAGTCGGCGCGCGGGAATCGGTCGAGACCATGGGCCAGAGCCAGCGTCACAGCCAGGACAGCATGCAGATCGCCAACCAGGCCGGCGAGCGCTTGGAAAGCGTCACCGTGCGCATTGGCGAAATCGACGGCATGAACCAGTCGGTGGCGACGGCGACCGAGGAGCAGACGGCGGTGGTCGAGTCGATCAACATGGACATCAGCGAGATCAACATGCTCAACCAGGAGGGCGTGGAGAACTTGCAGGCTACCCTGCGGGCATGTTCGGACCTGGAGCAGCAGGCGGGTCGACTGAAGCAGTTGGTGGGCAGTTTCCGTATCTAAATTGAGCTACCGCGTCGCCCGTTTCGCGGGCAAGCCCGCTCCTACAGGGACCGTACCGGCTTCACGGCCTGCGCAGTCTATATAGGAAGCGAGCCTGCCCGCGAAACGGGCGACTCTGTTTCCAGCACCTCCCTCCAAACCTCGATCGAACAAACTATTCTTCTGAGAGGTCAACCTTTAGGCGCGTCATCGCCGGCTGCTTCAGCCGGATGACAGACCCGAAGACGATCCCGGAGGGATGCTGATCGTGCACATTGCTGACATCACCATGTTCTACGCCCCGGCCAGCGGCGGCGTACGTACCTATCTTGATGCCAAACACCGCCGCCTCGATGCCATGCCTGGCGTACGCCACAGCCTGTTGATCCCCGGCGCCAGCGCCAGCCATACCGATGGCGTGTACCAAGTCCCCGCCCCGCCCCTGCCGTTTGGCAAAGGCTACCGCTTTCCGGTCCGCCTGGCGCCCTGGTGCAACGTACTGCGCGAACTGCAACCCGACTTGATTGAAGTGGGCGACCCCTATCTGACCGCTTGGGCGGCACTGGAAGCGCGGCGCAAGCTTGAAGTGCCGGTGATCGGCTTCTACCACTCCGACCTGCCGCTGCTGGTCGGCAACCGCATGGGCAACTGGTTCACGCCCAATGTCGAAGCCTACGTCAGCAAGCTCTACGGCAACTTCGACCGGGTCCTGGCGCCAAGCCAGGTAATGGCCGACAAATTGCGCAGGCTCGGCGTCAAGGAGGTGCACGTACAGCGCCTGGGCGTCGACCTCACGACCTTCAACCCCGAGCATCGCGACAGTCGCCTGCGCGCTGAACTAGGCATCGCCGACACCACCCGGCTGTTGGTGTTCGCCGGGCGCGGTTCGCGCGAGAAGAACCTGCCGGTCCTGCTCGACTGCATGCGCCAGCTGGGCCGCCACTATCACCTGCTGCTGGTGGGCTCAGGGATGCCGGCCAACGTGCCGGACAACGTCAGTGTGATCAATCAGTTCTGCGCCCCACAGGAAGTCGCCCGGCTGATCGCCAGCGCCGACCTGCTGGTGCACGCCGGCGACCAGGAAACCTTCGGTCTGGTCATCCTTGAGGCCATGGCCAGCGCCACCCCAGTGGTGGCAGTGCGTGCCGGCGCGTTTAGCGAGATCGTCAACGAGCAATGTGGCCGCCTCTGCGCGCCGAACGACAGCCTGGCAATGGCGGCGACCGTACGCGAAGTCTTCGAAGACGGCGTGCGCAAACTGGGCCTGCAGGCGCGCCGGCATGTCGAACAGCATTATTCCTGGGACAACGTGGTCAACGGCCTGCTGCAGCACTACCAGGCGGTTCTCGGCCACCAGCCACAGGTCCGCGCCCATGCCTGAACCGGCCAATCCTAGCCCACGCAGCCTGATGCTGGTGCTGCACGATGTTGCCCCCGAGACCTGGCCCGACTACCAGCCCTTCGTCGAGGCCGTCGACCAACTGGGCGATGTGCCCATGACGTGGCTGGTGGTCCCGGACTTTCATCGTCGCAACCCCCTGAGCCGTTCACCCAGCTTCTGCCAACTGCTCGAACGACGCTTGCGCCAAGGTGACGAGCTGGCCCTGCATGGCTATTACCATGCCGATGACGGCCCGCCGCCACGCAGCAGCCGCGACTATTTCATGCGCCGGATCTACACCCATGAAGGCGAGTTCTACGGGCTCGATCAAGCCCAGGCGATGCGACGCCTGCAAGCTGGGCTTGAGCTGTTCAATAACCAGGGCTGGCCGGTGGCAGGCTTCGTTGCCCCGGCCTGGTTGATGAGCGAAGGCACGCGCCAGGCGCTGCGCCAGTTGCCGTTGCGCTATACCAGCACACCACAGCACCTGTACCGCTTGCCTGAGTTCACCGCGATCGAAGCCCCTGGATTGGTCTGGAGCGCCCGCAGCGCCTGGCGCCGAGGCCTGTCACGAGTGGTTTGCGACTGGCAGCGGCGACGTTGGCATGAAGCGTCGACCGTGCGCCTGGGCCTGCATCCTGTCGACATGCGCCACCCCAGCTCTCGAAACTATTGGCTAAACGCACTGCAAACGCTGATGGCGCAAGGTCGCCAACCCTTGACCAAGTCGGCCTGGCTCGAACGCCAGATCGCAGCATGAATCGCCTCGGCTGGTTGGCCCTGGCGCTGCTGTTCGCCGTGCTGGTGCCAGCCCTGCTGGGGGGCAGCGAGTTGCTGCCAAGACTGAAAACCTTCGCCCCTGAACTGATGCTGACGCTGCTGGGGATGATCCTGCTGTGCTGGATTATCAATGCCCTGCGCCTGCGCCTGCTACTCGGCCAGCAAGGCGCTCAATTAGGCCGGGTGCGCAGCCTTGGGGTAATCATGGCCACCGAGTTCGCCATCTGCACCACCCCCGCAGGCAGCGGCGGCCCCTTGACCTTGATGGCCCTGCTGGCACGTGAACGGATCGGCCCAGCGCGCAGTGGCGCGGTGTTCGCCATGGATCAGTTGAACGATTTGCTGTTCTTCTTCTGCGCCATGCTGGCCATCGCCGGTTATGCGCTGTTCCACAGCCTGGGACACAGTCAAGAAAGCATGCTGCTGGGCAGCGCGCTGATGCTGTGTATCGCCTTAGGGTGTGTGGTGGGCCTGCTGCGCTATCGGCGCGCCGTCATGCGCTTCAATGGCCGGCTTTTGCGGCGACTGGGCATGGCCGTGCATCGACGCCGGCGCTGGGCGCGCAAGGTGCTGCATTTCGTGCATGCCCTGGCCGAAACCTGGCGGCTACCCAAACGGACCTTGGCGCTGGTGTTCAGCCTGACCTGTGTGCATTGGAGCCTGCGCTACAGCGTGCTGTACCTGGTATTGCGCGGATTGGGCGTGGAGCTGTCGTGGATACCGAGCTTCCTGGTGCAGATGCTCTCGCTCAGCGCCGGCCAGTTCAGCCTGCTGCCAGGTGGCGCAGGTGCCGCCGAGCTGACCTCGGCGAGCCTGTTGACGCCGTTGGTGGGCAGCTCGACCGCGGCCGCCGCGATCCTGATCTGGCGCGCGGTTACCTACTACTTTTATCTGCTGGCGGGCGGCCCGGTGTTCGTTTGCCTGCTGGCGCGTCCGCTGCTGGAGCGCTGGCGGCGCCATCAGGCGGGTTGAGCTGGCGCCACAGGGCGGCGGCGCCGGGGAATTCGGTGCCATCCTCGGCGCTTAGCGCCTCGGGGTCGAAGCGGGCCAGGCAACCTTCGCCCAAGGTGGGTGGCGCCTTGGCGCCGGCCTTGTCGCGTGGATCAGCCATCGGCCCGCCCTCTTCCTTAATCGAATACCACGGTCTTGTTGCCATGCACCAGGACGCGGTCTTCCAGGTGATAACGCAGGCCGCGCGCCAACACCATCTTCTCGACGTCACGCCCGAAGCGGACCATGTCTTCGATGCTGTCGGCATGGTTAACGCGAACCACGTCCTGCTCGATGATCGGGCCGGCATCCAGCTCTTCGGTAACGTAGTGGCAAGTCGCGCCGATCAGCTTGACGCCACGCAGTGCCGCCTGGTGATAAGGCTTTGCGCCGACGAAGGACGGCAGGAAGCTGTGGTGGATGTTGATCACCCGCTCAGCAAACTGCTCGCACAACTGCGGCGGCAGGATTTGCATGTAACGCGCCAGCACCACCACATCGGCGCCATGCTCTTCGACCAGGCGCGACACTTCGGCGAACGCCGGCTGTTTATCCTTTGGATCGACTGGAACGTGGAAGAACGGAATACCGTGCCACTCGACCATGCTGCGCAGGTCATTGTGGTTGGAAATCACGCAGGGGATATCGCAATCCAACTCATCGGTGTGCCAGCGGTGCAACAGGTCCGCCAGGCAGTGCGACTCGCGGCTGGCCATCAGCACCACGCGTTTTTTCTGCGCAGAGTCAGTCACTCGCCAGATCATCGAAAACTCTTCGGCGATTGGCGCAAAGGCTTCACGGAACGCCTCGATGCCGAATGGCAGCGACTCGGCACGGATCTCATGACGCATGAAGAACCAACCGCTCTGCTCGTCTGAGTGGTGGCTGGCTTCGTTGATCCAGCCATTGTACAAGGCCAGGAAATTACTGACTTTCGCCACGATGCCGACACGGTCGGGGCAGGCAATCACCAGTCGATAGGTGCGCATGAGGGAGACTCCAAGAACTTCGCAAAGGCGCATATTCTAACGAGCTGCCAGGAAAAACGCAGTAATCATCGGCGCCTGCCCGGGCCGGGCCAACCCTCCGGCTGCCGCCGCGACAATTAGAGCTTAAGCACATCGGTTCTGATGAGACCGGCAAATCATATGTAAATTTTTCTTAACCAAAGAATCTTGTTATTGCCGAGCCGATTACAGTTTATTACCTGATTAATTGTTTACTTGCGAGTATCGCCTGTCTATTATTGGCCCACACTGTCTCTCTGAACATGCATTAAGGAACACGCCATGTCCCTGATCAACGAATACCGCGCTACCGAAGAAGCCATCAAAGAACTGCAAGCGCGCCTGGCCAACCTGTCGCAAGATGACAAGCTGAAAAAAGAGCTGGAATTCGAAGGCAAGCTGCGCACCCTGATGGGCGAATACTCCAAGTCGCTGCGTGACGTAATTGCCCTGCTCGACCCAGAAGCCAAACTGAGCAAAGCCCCACGTGGCGCCGCCAAGACCACCAGCACCAAGCGTGCGCGTAAGGTCAAGCAATACAAAAACCCGCACAATGGTGAAGTGATCGAAACCAAAGGCGGCAACCACAAAACCCTGAAAGAGTGGAAAGCCAAATGGGGTGGCGATGTGGTTGAAAGCTGGGCGACCCTGCTGGACTAATATGTCCGCGACCTGCTTTGCAAAAAACGCCGGCTGATGCCGGCGTTTTTATTTGCTCGATCACATTACAGCTGCAACTGCGTCTTCAAGTGTTGGACATGCACCTGCCAGGCCTCCAGCACACGGCGCCCCGCCTCGTCGGCCGTGGCCCAACTGCTCTGGCAAGCCTGCTCGAAGTCACCCAGGGTGATCGGCGCGCCCCAGCGCGGATCGCTCAACCGTTGCTGGCAAAATAGCAGCCAGCGTTGCTGCTCCTGCTCATTCAATGTTTCAAAGAAGTTTCGCGCGCGGTAGCGGAACAACAACTCAGGTAGCCGCGGGTCATCGAACAACCACTGCGAACGACCCAGTTGCGCTGGGTCGACCACCCGCACCTGTTCGCACAGGCGCCGATCGCGATCACCGATAAAGCCGTCATACAACTGTTGTTCGGGATCTTCGCACGGCGGGAATTCTTCCCCGCTGTAAATGTGTTCGAGCTTATCGTGCCAACTGCTCTGTTGACTGGCCAAGGCGTCACCACGCGATTGCAACATTGCCAGGTCGATACCCAGCCGCGCTTGATCGACCGGTCGCAACACCTTCAATGGCGCCAGTACTGGGCAGCGATTGATATGCACCAACTTCAGTGGTACCGGTAATTGCCCTGCGCTTAGATCATCGCGCCGGGTGTATAACCGCTCACGTAATGTTTCGGCGCTTTCCCGTATTAAAGGTAAGGTTTCCAAGTGCAGGTCGCACACAATCAGTGCATTGCGGTTGCGCGGGTGCCAGGCCAATGGCAAGACCACACCAATATAATTGCGCTCGGCGGAAAAGCGCCCCGAGATATGCACCAACGGCTGCAACAGGCGAATGTGCTCCATGACTTTGTGCTTGCTGCGCAACGCAAACAGCCAGTCATACAGCTTGGGCTGTTTGTCACGGATCAGTCGCGCCAACGCAATGGTTGCCCGCACGTCGGAAAGCGCCTCGTGCGCATGGCCGTGATCGATGCCATTGGCCTTGCTGAGCAATTCCAGGCGCAAGCTGGTGCGACCGTCCTGCTGCGGCCAGACAATCCCTTCAGGGCGCAGGGCATAGGCGGTGCGCACGATGTCGATCAGATCCCAGCGGCTGTTGCCGCCCTGCCATTCACGGGCATAGGGGTCGAAAAAGTTGCGGTAGAGGCTATAGCGGGTGACCTCGTCATCGAAACGCAAGGTGTTGTAGCCCGCGCCGCAGGTGCCCGGGCGCACCAGCTGCTCATGCACGCGGGTCATGAACTCCGCTTCGCACAGCCCTTTGCTGGCCAGTTCCGCCGGGGTGATACCGGTGACCAGGCACGCCGCCGGGTGCGGCAGGATATCGTCCGAGGGGCGGCAATAGAGGTTGACCGGCGCGTCGATTTCGTTGAGTTCAAAATCAGTGCGCACACCCGCCATCTGCAACGGGCGGTCGCAGCGCGGATTGATTCCGGTGGTTTCGTAGTCGTGCCAGAAGATGCTGGAGGTCACGGGGTCTTCCTGTAGCTAGGTCGACCGTGAGTCTAGCGGCCGACGCCGCTAAATCGAATCCCCAATCCTGGCACGATGTGTCCACAGGCCTCAGGCCGAGGCGTTGGCAGGGCGAAAACTGAAGAAGTCACGAAGAGAATGCACGAAGTCGTCGTACTCGCGCGGCGCCTGCAACAGCATGAAGCCCGAGTCGTAATGCCCTGGCGTCTGGTCTTCGCGGCACCACAGGCAACTGGCGGTGAGATTGATGAACTGATGCCCACCGCCCGCCAACGGTACCCGCAGCTGCAATTCGAAGTCCGGCCCGACCAAGACCGGTAAAGAGCTGATCAACATCAGTCCGTCTTCCGAGGCATTGCCCAGGTAGCCGATCTCTTGATCGGTAAAGCGGTTGTACACCTTGAGCACACAGGGCAGCTGGTGACGTTGGATGTGGCGCTGAATGAACATGATCGCAATAGTTGTCCGTACCCGGGCCAGGAATACGAGGTACTGGCGGTTGCTGTTACATCTAAGAGACAGATTAGCCCAGCACGCAGTGCAAATCTCGTGAAATCAAGGACACATTGGTGTTAACGCCAAGGGCTAGTCCTGACCGGGTTGGCCACCGCCGCCTCGCCAATGCGGTAATGCCCCAGCTTTTCAAGGGTCTGCAAGCGTGCACGGGCACGGTAGGCGTACTCGTTTTGTGGGTAACGCTGGATCAGGTATTCATAGGTCTGGGCAGCATCGACGTAGAGCTTTTGCCGCTCAAGGCACTGGCCCCGCAGCAGCGATACTTCCGGGTGGATGAACGGCCGGGCGCGACTGGTGCGATCGACCTGGGACAGCTCCAGCATGACCCGCTGGCAGTCGCCGCGATCATAGGCACGGTAGGCATTGTTCAGATGATGGTCCATCGACCACCGGGTGCAGCCGACGACACTGGCCGCGACAGCTAAAACGATCAGGGCTCGCATGGGGAATCTCCTTTGCTAGGCAGTGTATCGGCCAGATACGGCAAATCTTCACAGGCATTTGCAAGGATACCCCCACCGTTCAAATGCCACCCGTGCAGGATGCAAGGTAGTGCAACGGAACAATGACTACAGCGCAATTGAGGAGTAGCCTTTCGCTGCGCTTCACTATAGGAGTCTGTGCATGACCATCCGCCGTACCAAAATCGTCGCCACCCTTGGCCCCGCCAGCAACTCGCCGGAAGTGATCGAGCAATTGATCCTGGCCGGCCTGGATGTGGCACGCCTGAACTTCTCCCACGGCACTCCGGACGAGCACAAGGCCCGCGCTCGCCTGATCCGCGAGATCGCTGCCAAGAATGGTCGCCATGTCGCACTGCTGGGCGACCTGCAGGGTCCGAAGATCCGCATCGCCAAGTTCAGCAACAAGCGCATTGAACTGAAGATCGGTGACACCTTCACCTTCTCCACCGTCCACCCGCTGACCGAAGGCAACCAGGACATCGTCGGTATCGACTATCCCGACCTGGTCAAGGACTGCGGCGTCGGTGACGAACTGCTGCTCGATGACGGCCGCGTGGTCATGCGCGTCGAGACCGCCACTGCCGATGCCCTGCACTGCGTGGTGATCGTCGGTGGCCCGCTGTCGGACCACAAAGGCATCAACCGCAAAGGTGGCGGCCTGACCGCACCGGCCCTGACCGAAAAAGACAAGGCCGACATCAAGCTGGCCGCAGAAATGGACCTGGACTACCTGGCCGTGTCCTTCCCGCGCGATGCCAAGGACATGGAATACGCCCGCAAGCTGCGTGACGAAGCTGGCGGCAGCGCCTGGCTGGTAGCCAAGATCGAGCGCGCCGAAGCCGTAGCCGACGACGAGACCCTCGACGCCCTGATCGCCGCCTCCGACGCCGTCATGGTCGCCCGGGGTGACCTGGGTGTGGAAATCGGCGACGCCGAACTGATCGGTATCCAGAAGAAGATCATCCAGCACGCCCGCCGCAACAACAAAGCAGTGATCGTCGCGACCCAGATGATGGAGTCGATGATCCAGAACCCGATGCCGACCCGCGCAGAAGTGTCCGACGTGGCCAACGCCGTGCTCGACAACACCGACGCGGTCATGCTCTCGGCCGAAAGCGCCGCCGGTGCTTACCCGATCGAAGCGGTCCAGGCCATGGCGCGGATCTGCCAGGGTGCCGAGAAGCACCCGACCAACCAGAAATCCAGCCACCGCCTGCACACCACCTTCGAGCGCTGCGACGAAAGCATCGCGCTGGCCGCGATGTACACCGCCAACCACTTCCCCGGCGTCAAGGCGATCATCGCCCTCACCGAAAGTGGCTACACCCCGCTGATCATGTCGCGCCTGCGTTCGCACGTACCGATCTTCGCCCTGTCGCCGCACCGCGCTACCCAAGCGCGCGCGTCGATGTTCCGCGGCGTCTACCCGATCGCGTTCGACCCGGCTTCGCTGCCGGCCGACAAGGTCAGCCAAGCGGCGGTCGATGAGCTGCTCAAGCGCGGTCTGGTCGAGCAAGGTGACTGGGTCATCCTGACCAAAGGCGACAGCTACCACACCATTGGTGGCACAAACGGCATGAAGATCCTGCATGTCGGTGATCCGCTGGTCGGTTGATAGCCTTCGAAGGGGCCGCTGTGCGGCCCTTTCGCGGGACCAGCCCGCTCCCACAGGCCCACTGAACTCAAGGGCTGCAGGTTTTCTGTGGGAGCGGGCTTACCCCGCGAAGAGGCCAGCATGAACACCGCAAAAAATCAGGCATGCTCGACAAACACATCGGCAAACACCTGATTCCTCGGCACCCCCGCAATAAACAGCCGCCGCGCAAACCGCTCCACACTCCCCGGCGAGCCGCACACCAGCGCCACGGTCTGCCGTGACGACGGCCGCAATGCCGTCAGTGCTTCATCCAGCTGCTGCGCCAGCACCCGCTCGACAGCCACCCCTTCAATAGCCTCCAGCGTCTCGGCCAGGTAATGCCCTGCGTGGTCACGCGCCACATGCATCACCCTGATTTCACCCCGATGCCCCTGCCGCAAAGCCTCCCGCAGGATGCCCCACAATGGCGCAAGCCCTGTACCCGCCGCCAGCAACCAGAGCGGTCGCGCCTGCCAATCGGGGTCGTAGTGCAGCGCCCCGCCTCTGAGCTCGCCCAGGCGCAACACATTACCCACTTGCAGCCCACGGGCCTTGTCGCAAAAAGCCCCTGGCCGCTGGCAGTCGATATGAAACTCGAGAAAATCATCTTCACCCGGCAGGCTTGCCAGCGAATAAGGCCGCGCGACCGATCCGTTCCACAGCACCACATGCTGGCCGGCCTGGTAACGCAGCACCCGCTCGGGCCGCAGGCGCAAGCGCAACACATCACCTAACCAGTCCATCGCGCAGACCTGCGCGGGAATACCATCCTGCAGCGGGTCGAACACCGCCACGCGCAAGTCGCCTACTACCCGGCACTGGCAGGCCAGGCGCCAACCCTGTGCATGTTTTTCCAGTGCCAGGGCTTCGGGCAAGGCATCCGCCGGTTGCCCCTCCAGGCAATGTACCAGGCAAGCGTGACAACTGCCGGCGCGGCAGCTGTAGGGCACATTCAACCCCGCCTCGTTCAAGGCATCGAGCAGGTTGCTGCCAGAAGGCACCGTCCAGCGGCGCTCGCCGACACTGAGTTCAGCCATGGTCATCATTTCTCCGGGTCTACAGCGCCACTCTAAGGCAAGCGGGCAGCGCCAGCAAAAAGGGTGCCCGTCGCTTGCCGACCATGGTCCAGACCACCCGCAGGTGTTTCGCCCACCGATGCACGCTATACTGCCGCGCCTTTTTTGCGTCGGCCTGACCTGCCGACGCCTTGCCAGGCGTTTCGACGCGCAGGTGTGCAGCGTCGGAAAGCCTTTACGAATGTTCCCGTCTTTAAGAGGAGCGCGCTGCATGACCGTGATCAAGCAAGACGACCTGATTCAGAGCGTTGCCGACGCCCTGCAATTCATCTCGTACTACCACCCCGTCGACTTCATCCAGGCGATGCACGAGGCCTACCTGCGTGAAGAGTCGCCTGCTGCGCGCGATTCGATCGCCCAGATCCTGATCAACTCGCGCATGTGCGCCACAGGCCACCGCCCGATCTGCCAGGACACCGGTATCGTTACCGTGTTCGTGCGCGTCGGCATGGACGTGCGTTGGGACGGCGCCACCCTGAGCGTCGACGACATGATCAACGAAGGTGTGCGTCGCGCCTACAACCTGCCTGAAAACGTCCTGCGCGCCTCGATCCTGGCCGACCCGGCCGGTGCTCGCAAGAACACCAAGGACAACACCCCGGCCGTCATCCACTACTCGATCGTTCCTGGCGACAAGGTCGAAGTCGATGTCGCAGCCAAGGGCGGCGGCTCGGAAAACAAGTCGAAAATGGCCATGCTCAACCCATCCGACTCGATCGTCGACTGGGTCCTGAAGACCGTGCCGACCATGGGCGCTGGCTGGTGCCCGCCTGGGATGCTCGGCATCGGCATCGGCGGCACCGCCGAGAAAGCCGCGGTCATGGCCAAGGAAGTGTTGATGGAATCCATCGACATCCATGAGCTCAAGGCCCGTGGCCCGCAGAACCGCATCGAAGAGATCCGCCTGGAGCTGTTCGACAAGGTCAACCAACTGGGCATCGGCGCCCAGGGCCTGGGCGGCCTGACCACCGTGCTCGACGTCAAGATCATGGACTACCCAACCCACGCCGCCTCGTTGCCGGTGTGCATGATCCCTAACTGCGCCGCCACCCGTCACGCTCACTTCGTGCTCGACGGTTCTGGCCCCGCCGAGCTGGAAGCGCCGTCGCTGGACGCCTACCCGGAAATCGTCTGGGAAGCCGGTCCAAGCGCCCGCCGGGTCAACCTGGACAACATCACCCCAGAAGAAGTCGCCAGCTGGAAGCCGGGCGAGACCATCCTGCTCAACGGCAAGATGCTCACTGGCCGCGATGCGGCGCACAAGCGCATGGTCGAAATGCTCAACCGTGGCGAAGAGCTGCCGGTCGATCTGAAAGGCCGTTTCATCTACTACGTCGGCCCAGTCGATCCGGTCGGTGACGAAGTGGTTGGCCCAGCCGGCCCGACCACCGCAACGCGGATGGACAAGTTCACTCGCCAGATCCTTGAGCAAACTGGCCTGCTGGGCATGATCGGCAAGTCCGAGCGCGGCCCGACCGCGATCGAAGCGATCAAGGACAACAAGGCCGTGTACCTGATGGCCGTTGGCGGCGCTGCCTACCTGGTAGCTCAAGCGATCCGTAAATCGCAGGTGCTGGCCTTTGCCGAACTGGGCATGGAAGCGATCTACGAGTTCGAGGTCAAGGACATGCCGGTCACCGTCGCGGTGGACAGCAACGGTGAGTCGGTGCACATCACCGGTCCCGCACTGTGGCAGAGCAAGATCGCTGAAAGCCTGGCGGTAGAAGTTAAGTAACTCCACTTCGCTGGGTATAGAAGAACCGCCCTACATGGGCGGTTTTTTTGATCGCGATCTGCCGGCCAGTCAGGAAATCCTGGTCCCGAGCACCTTGAGAAACGCCGCCAACCAAGCAGGATGTGCCGGCCAGGCGGGCGCCGTAACCAGATTGCCCTCGACATGGGCCTGATCCACCGCGATATCGATGAACGTGCCGCCAGCCAACTTTACCTCAGGCGCGCAGGCAGGATAGGCACTGCACTCCCGGCCCTCCAGCACACCGGCAGCAGCTAGAAGCTGGGCACCGTGACAGACCGCTGCAATCGGTTTGTTGGCCTGATCGAACGCCTTGACCAAAGCCAGCACCTGTTCATTCAGCCGCAGGTACTCAGGCGCACGCCCACCGGGGATCACCAAGGCATCGTAGCTTTCTGCTCGCACCTGAACGAAATCAAAGTTCAGGGCAAAGTTGTGCCCGGGTTTTTCGCTGTAGGTCTGCTCACCTTCAAAGTCATGGATCGCCGTGCGTACGGTCTGCCCGGCGATTTTTTCCGGGCAGACTGCGTGCACGGTATGGCCGACCATGGTCAGGGCCTGGAACGGCACCATTACCTCGTAATCCTCGACGTAGTCGCCCACCAGCATGAGAATTTTCTTTGCCGTCATTGCAAGCACCTCTCTGTTTGGGGTGTCTGTGCCGGCCTCATTGCGGGGCAAGCCCGCTCCCACAGGCCCGCGAAGAGGCTGGTGCAGACACATTAAATAAGCCAGCAGGAACGCCAACGATAGCTGGTAAAACCGCGCTCAGCTGCGCCGATCGAGCAACAACACCACCAACCGATCCAGCCATCCCCACACCCGTTGCTTGACCCGGCGCCAGAGCGGGCGCGCATTCCAGTGATCCAGGTCGACCTCCTGGCTCAGGAGGAAATCCCGCTCGAAGCTGGCCGACACCGCCGCCGTCAAGGGCGGGTCGAGCGCCTCGACATTGGCCTCCAGATTGAAGCGCAGGTTCCAATGGTCAAAGTTGCACGAGCCGACGCTGACCCAATCGTCGATCAGCACCATCTTCAGGTGCAAAAAGCACGGCTGATACTCAAAGATGCGCACCCCTGAGCGGAGCAAGCGCGGATAGTAGCGATGACCGGCATAGCGCACCGACGGGTGATCGGTGCGCGGGCCGGTCAGCAGCAGACGCACATCGATCCCGCGTGACGCCGCCCGGCGCAGGGAGCGGCGCACGCTCCAGGTCGGCAGGAAATACGGCGTCGCCAGCCAGATCCGGCGCTGGCCGCTGTTCAGCGCACGTACCAGCGAATGGAGGATGTCGCGGTGCTGGCGGGCATCGGCGTAGGCCACCCGGCCCATGCCCTGACCCTGCGCCGGCACTTTCGGCAAGCGCGGCAGACCGAAGCCCTCAGGCGGGCGCCAGGCCGTGCGGCGGTTGTTGGCGTGCCATTGGCGATCGAACAACAGTTGCCAGTCACTGACGATCGGCCCCTGCATCTGCACCATCACTTCGTGCCATTCGCTGGCATCGGCGTCCGGGGTCCAGAACTCATCGGTGACCCCGGTCCCGCCCACCACCGCCCAGCGCTCATCGACCAGCAGTAGCTTGCGGTGGTCGCGATAAAGATTGCGAAAACCGCGACGCCAGTTCAGCCGGTTGTACCAGCGCAGCAGCACCCCAGCGCTGAGCAAGCGCTCGCGCAGTGCCGAGGTAAACGCCAATGAGCCATAGTCATCGAACAGGCAGCGCACCCGCACGCCTCGCCGTGCTGCCTGCTCCAGCGCGTCGACTACCGCCTCGGCACAGGCACCGGCCTCAACCAGGTACAACTCCAGGTCAACCTGGTGCTGGGCGCGCACGATCGCCGTGACCATGCGCGGAAAAAACGCGGGGCCGTCGATCAGCAGTTCGAACTGGTTGCCATCGCGCCAGGGAAAGACCGGCCCCGGCATGTCAGCGGGCGGTGAAGATCAGCACCGCATTGACCGGCACCGACGGGTTGATCGAGTTGAGCTTGGCAAATTTGCGCAGGCTCTCAAGGCCCGGCAACAGACCATAATCACTGGCGCGCAGGATCAGCGGTTCGAGGGTGACCACCTGGAAACGCCGCTCATCCAGACGGGTGGCCAGCAGCAGGGCGTTGTAGCTGTGCGACTGGCCGTGCAGGGTGACGGTGACCGGCAAGCGCAACTCGATCTGCGCACCGTCAGCCAGGTCGTTGATCGGGCGTAGATCGATCTGCGCCTTGACCGTGGCCTCGGGGAAGCGCTCGAACTCGAACAAGCCATCGCGCATACGCTCGTCGCGCAGTGGAATGCCGCTGCTCACCGAATCCATCTCGATGCTCAGCCCTGCCGTGCCCTTGCGGTCGACCTTGCCATGCAGCACCAGGAAGCGATGCACCTCGATGGTGTCGCCATTCTTGCCTGTGACAAATGACAAGCGCGACGACTCGCCGTCGAGGTGCCAGTTGGCGTGAGCGGGCAGGCACAAAGCCAGCAGCAGGGCAGGCAGGAGGCGGGCAAACTTGAACATGGAAAATCCTGTGAAACAAAGCGTTCAACCTTACTCGCCCGCCTTCACGGCAGCAAGCGGCAGCCCTCACGCGGGCCCTGCCAAGCGGCTTGATTGCTGCGGCCAAGGCCCTCGGCGATAACCAAACGGGTGGCGCTGTCCTCTTGCAGGCGAGTGAGCGGCAGGTACTGCTGCACATAAACTCGACAGTAGTGCTCGTCCAAGCCCATGACGAAGCGGCATGAGCAGTACTCCTTGGCCGAGTAGGCTGAGAGAATCCCCGGGAAGTCCGCTAGCGCTTGCCGCTCATGCCAGGCCCACGCCAGCAGCAGGGCAACTAACAGCCACAGCACGCGCCTCATCTACCCTCCCCAGCCACCGCCGCCAGGACCCGCTTGAGCAACGCGTTGTGGCTGTAGCTGCGATCGCGATCATCGCCATAGCGCACCACCACCAGTTTCTGGCTCGGCAGTACATACAGCGCCTGCCCCCAGTGGCCGAGCGCGGCGTACACATCTTGCGGGGCGTCCGGCCAGGGTGGCGGATGGCCCGGCACTGGTCGGTTGAGCCACCAGTGGCCGCCGGGGTTGGCCTCACCCTCGATAGCTTGCGCATGAGCAAACAGTGCTCGATTGAAGGCGACCCAATCGACGGGTAGCAATTGCCGATCTTGCCACCGACCTTCCCGGAGCATCAGCAAACCGATGCGTCCCAGGTCGCGGGCGCTCAGGTACAGATAGGAGGAGCCGACAAAGGTCCCGGCGCGATCGCGTTCCCACACGGCACTGTCGATGCCCAGCGGGATGAACAGCGCTTGCCAGGGATAACTGGCGTACTGCTGCGGGTCGAGCATCCCGCGCAAGGCAGCGACCAGCAGGTTGCTGTCGCCGCTGGAATAGCGACTGCGTTGGCCTGGCGCCTGGTCAGCAGCCATTGCCGCCGTGTAGGCCGCCATATCCTGGCGACCGCGGGTATAGAGCATGGCCACCACCGAAGATTTCAGCGGGGCGTATTCGTAATCCTCCTGCCAGGCCAGGCCGCTTGCCCAGTGTAAAAGATCGACCAGGCGCAGCTCAGGGTGCTTGGCCAAAGGTGGGTAGAAGCGCGCTGCCTGATCTTCTAGCCGGAACCGCTGTTGGCCATAAGCTACGCCGAGCAGCGTGGCCAGCACGCTTTTGCTCACCGACCAAGTCAAGTGCGAGGTATTGGCTGCAGTCGGCGCGTAGTAGCGCTCATACAGGATGCGGCCATCACGAATGATCAGCAGTGCATCGCTACGCACGCCACTGCGCTCGGTCTCGTTGCGTTCGGGGAAGGCATAGTCGTCGACGGGCCGCCAGTCGATGGCAGTAGGTTGGCTTTGCCAGTCAGGTACAGGCCAGTCCTGCGCTGGCGCCGCACAGGCCAGCAGCGACAGCAGCCACAGCCCACCGCGAAACACGCGCATGCCCCGCCCTCTCATCTACGATCAGGCGAGCCTGGCAGCGTTTCATGACAGTCCGATGGCGGCCCAGGCCTTGGCCAAGCGCTTATCCCGTGCGGCAGTGGCCAGGGCCAGCACGCCCTGGTCGCGCTGCCACAACTGCGCCCACTGCTCAGGCCCTGCGGCCAAGGCTTGGTCGAGCTCGCCACGCAAGGCGTTGAATTGGGCGAACAGGCCGCCTAGCAACAGATGGCAGCCCACACTGTCGGCGCACTGCCGGCTACCTTCAGCGCAGCCGCCGAGCAGGCCCAGCAGACGTAGCTGCAACGCCTGGGGCCAGGCACTTTCCTGGCCGACGCCGTACAACCAGGCCACCAGGGCGGCCAGTACATACAGATCTTCCAGAGAACGAAACGGCTTGACGTAGGCGTCCCAGCCATCGCCTGCCAGCAGCTCGCAGGCGGCGTGCTGCAAGGTCAGGCGAGCATGGCCGACTTCGGGCATCAGCGGCAGGGTCGGCAACGCCTCCAGGGTTACCCCCGGCTCACCTGGGTAAACCACCGCCAGCTTCAACTGAGCAGACTCGCCCGCAGCTTCGCAACGCGCCGCCACCAGCAGCCATTCAGCTTCGAGCCCGGCGGTGACGAAGTCCTTGCGCCCGGTCACACGCAAGCCCTCCAGGCGGCTGTGCATATCTGCCGGACGCACGCTGCGCCGCTCGGTGGCGCACAACGCGCCGAGCGCGGCCGGGGCGCTGGGCCAGAGCACGCGCAAGGCCGCCTGATAGCCGATCAGGAACGCCAGCCCCGGGGTGGCCATGGCCCGCCCGCCGAGCACCGCCAATTCGAACGGCGCAACGGTGCCCAGGCGTTCGAGCTGGGCGGCATAGGTTTGCCCAAGGCTGGCGGCCAGGGGTTGGCGTAGTGGGTCGTTAAGTCGTTGCAACCAGGCCATCAGACGCTCCTTAAAAGGCTGTCACGCAAGCATCACCAAAGATTAACCGAGGTGACACCAGGCGTACCTAGGCTGACTTTGCACAACAAAGCCGACCGGCCGCAACCCTTAATGGCTGGCTTATGGAGACTCGTAATGACTCGGATCGCTCGCTCTGGCGACAACAGCACTGAACGCCGTCTGCAAGCCGAACGCCTGGTCGGCGCTGCGGCCCTGCAGGAAGCACAGGCCCTGCGTTTCAAGGTGTTCAGCGCCGAATTCAAGGCCAAGCTCAAAGGCGCCGAACAGGGCCTGGACATGGATGACTACGATATCCACTGCCGCCACATTGGCGTACGCGACCTGATTACGGGCGAATTGGTCGCCACCACCCGCCTGCTCGACCACCAGGCCGCCAGCAGCCTGGGTCGCTTCTACAGCGAAGAAGAATTCAGCCTGCATGGCCTGCTGCAGCTGCAAG
Organism: Pseudomonas sp. BT-42-2; assembly: GCF_025847435.2. Lineage (NCBI taxonomy): Bacteria > Pseudomonadati > Pseudomonadota > Gammaproteobacteria > Pseudomonadales > Pseudomonadaceae > Pseudomonas > Pseudomonas sp. BT-42-2. Next base: position 191,489 of record NZ_JAOYTM010000016.1, on the reverse strand, counting down.
GCCCGATTCTCGAACTGGGCCGCACCTGCGTCGCCGCCGAGTACCGCAACGGCGGCACCATTGCGGTACTCTGGGGCGAGCTGGCCGAAGTCCTCAACGAAGGCCATTACAGCTACCTGATGGGCTGCGCCAGCATTCCCATGCAGGACGGCGGCGTGCAGGCCCACGCCATCATGCAGCGCCTGCGTGAGCGCTACCTGTGCACCGAACACTTGCGCGCCGAGCCGAAGAAGCCGCTGCCAAGCCTGGCCCTGCCGAACAATGTCATCGCCGAGATGCCGCCATTGCTCAAGGCCTACATGCGCCTGGGCGCGAAGATCTGCGGCGAGCCCTGCTGGGACGAAGACTTCCAAGTCGCCGACGTGTTCATCCTGCTCAAGCGCGACGATCTCTGCCCGCGCTACGCCCGCCACTTCAAGGCAGCGGTCTGATGCTGCGGCTGCGGGTGATCGCCCGCCTGGCCCGGTTGCTGATGGTGCTGTTGCTCGGCGCTGGCATGGCTAGCGTGGCGGCTGTACGCGAACGCCTGGGGCTGGAGATGTCGATCGAGCGACGCCAGCGCTGGAGCCAGTTTTTCATGCAACGGCTGGTCGCCGCCCTGCCCTTTGAGGTGCAGGTGATCGGCGAGTTACCGCAACGCCCCATGTTGTGGATCGGCAACCACGTGTCCTGGACTGACATTCCGCTGCTGGGCATGCTCACCCCGCTGTCATTTCTGTCCAAGGCCGAGGTGCGTCACTGGCCATTGGCGGGCTGGCTGGCAGAGAAAGCCGGGACGTTGTTCATTCGCCGCGGCGGTGGTGATGGCCAATGCCTGCGTGAGCAGATCAGCGCGCAATTGGCTCAGCAGCGGCCTTTACTGATTTTCCCTGAAGGCACCACCACCGATGGGCGCAGCTTGCGCACCTTCCATGGCCGCCTGCTGGCGGGTGCGATTGACCAGGGGACGCCGGTGCAGCCGGTGGCGATTCAGTACTTGCGTGAAGGTGAGGTCGACTCGATCGCGCCGTTCATTGGCGATGATGACCTGCTGTCGCACTTGATGCGTTTGTTTGCTCAGCCGCGTGGGCAGGTGCAGATTCACCTGTTGCCACCGATCGACAGCCTGGAAAAAGAACGTGCGGTCCTGGCCTTACAGGCGCAGCAGGCCATTCATATAGCACTGTTCGGTGCTGAAGAAATCGAGATGGCGCCTCGTCGACAGGCACGTGCGGCCTGATGGTCTGTTGAAATCAGTACCGGCCTCTTCGCGGCGGTTCGGCGCCCCGACAAGCCCGCTCCCACAGGGTCCTGCGGCGAACCCAGGAGCATCGCCGTACCTGTGGGCTCCAACAAGGACCGCTCTGAACCCGAGGGCAACGCCGTACCTGTGGGAGCGGGCTTGCCCGCGAAGAGGGGGGTCTGCTGACACATCATCAACGGCCAGCCGCAAATGCCTGCAACTGCGGATAAAACTCACGAAAGTCCGCCAGTAACGGCTCATACAACTCGTCCAATTCGCCCATCACTCCCGCCATCCCCTCAGGCCGCGACAAGCGCCGGGCGATGCCCTTGAACACCTGCTCCAGCGTCGCGAAATCCCCATACGCCCCCAGCCAATCATCCGCCGCCATCAACGGCGCAATCTGCGCCAAGCGCCCCGGCAGCTCAGGCTCGGCCAGCAACACCTGATAGAACCCGTGGGTGAACTGCGCCAATGGCTGCTCGGCATAGTCCTGCCAATGCCGCGCCAGGCAATGATCGAAAAACACATCCAGGACGATCCCGGCGTAACGCCGCCGCTCACGCGGAAAACGCGCCAGTGACGCCAGCACCAGCGGGTGGCTGTCGGTAAAACTGTCGATCTGCCGGTGCAGCCGAATCGCCGCCTCAAGCATGGGTGGAAAGCGCCCTTGCAAGCCGCCTTTGACGAAATCGCCATACAGGCTGCCGAGCAATTGCTGCGGCTGCTGGCCGCCCAGGTGCAAGTGTGCGAGGTAGTTCATGGCGCCCAGTCTAGCACTGGCCGCAGGCATATCGTTATAACGCGATATAGCGATTGGCGCTGTGCTCAGAACCTCTTCATATTTGTATATCGCGAAATACCGATTTATATTTCGCCCCATCGCGATATACCGCTACACATCCCGAGCCCCTCTTATGCCTCTCGATCTCGACGAAATAATAAAAGCCCTGTCCCACCCGGTACGGCGAGACATCCTTAGCTGGCTGAAAGACCCGGCGGCGCAATTCCCCGACCAGCACCACAGCACCGAACACGGTGTCTGTGCCGGGCAGATCGACCAACGCTGCGGCCTGTCGCAGTCGACCGTCTCTGCGCACCTGGCGACGTTGCAGCGTGCCGGCCTGATCAGCAGCCAGAAGATCGGTCAGTGGCACTTCTTCAAACGCAACGAGGACACCATCCAGGCGTTTCTCAAGCAAATGAGCCAAGAGCTCTGAAAAGGACCTTGCAATGCCGCTTCCCCTCTTGATCCTGGCGCTCAGCGCCTTCGCCATCGGCACCACCGAATTCGTCATCATGGGCCTGCTGCCCGAGGTGGCGCTGGATTTGGGTGTGTCGATCCCTGGTGCCGGCTGGCTGGTGACCGGCTACGCCCTGGGCGTGGCCATCGGCGCGCCGTTCATGGCCCTGGCCACCGCCCGCCTGCCGCGTAAAGCCGCACTGGTGACGCTGATGGGCGTGTTCATCGTCGGCAACCTGCTGTGTGCAGTGGCCAGCGACTACAACCTGCTGATGTTCGCCCGTGTGGTCACCGCGCTGTGTCACGGTGCGTTCTTCGGTATCGGCTCGGTGGTCGCCGCCAGCCTGGTGCCAGCCAATCGCCGCGCCTCGGCCGTGGCGTTGATGTTCACCGGCCTGACCTTGGCCAACGTGCTTGGTGTGCCGCTGGGCACGGCGCTGGGGCAGGTGGCGGGTTGGCGTTCGACCTTCTGGGCAGTCACCGGTATCGGCGTGATCGCGCTGATCGGCCTGGTGCGCTTCCTACCGCTGCAACGTCAGCAAGAAGCGGTGGACATGCGCGCTGAGCTTGCCGCCCTCAAGGGTATCGGCATCTGGCTGTCGCTGAGCATGACCGTGCTGTTCGCCGCCTCGATGTTCGCCCTGTTCACCTATGTCGCGCCGCTGCTCGGTGATGTCACCGGCGTCTCGCCACGCGGGGTGACCTGGACCCTGCTGCTGATCGGCCTGGGCCTGACCCTGGGCAACATCCTCGGTGGCAAGCTGGCTGACCGCCGCCTAGGCGCCACCCTGGTCGGCGTGTTCGCCGCCATGGCCGTGGTGTCCACCGCGCTGAGCTGGACCAGCAGCGCCCTGGTGCCGGCCGAGATCACCCTGTTCCTCTGGGCTACTGCCGCGTTTGCCGCAGTGCCGGCCTTGCAGGTCAACGTGGTCAGCTACGGCAAGGCCGCACCGAATCTGGTCTCGACCCTGAATATCGGCGCGTTCAACCTGGGCAATGCCTTGGGCGCCTGGGTCGGTGGCAGCGTCATCGCCCATGGCCTGGGCCTGACCCGCGTGCCGCTGGCCGCAGCGGCCCTGGCGCTGCTGGCGTTGATCGTCACCCTGATCGCTTTCAGCCAGCGCGGTGGCGACGCCGAACTGGCCACTGCTTCCCATTGATCCTTGCGAGGTAACACCGATGACCACGCTGTTCGATCCGTTGACCTTGGGCGAGCTGCAACTGCCCAACCGCATCATCATGGCGCCGCTGACCCGTTGCCGCGCCGACGCCGGCCGGGTGCCCAACGCCCTGATGGCCGAGTACTACGTACAGCGCGCCAGCGCCGGGCTGATCATCAGCGAGGCGACCTCTGTCACGCCAATGGGCGTCGGTTATCCGGACACCCCAGGGATCTGGTCCAACGACCAGGTGCGCGGCTGGAACAACGTGACCAAGGCGGTGCATGGGGCTGGCGGGCGAATCGTCCTGCAGCTGTGGCATGTTGGCCGCATCTCCCATCCCAGCTACCTCAATGGCGAATTACCGGTCGCACCGAGTGCGATCCAGCCCAAAGGCCATGTCAGCCTGGTCCGGCCGCTGGCCGAATACCCCACACCACGGGCCCTGGAAAGCGAAGAGATCGCCGATATCGTCGATGCCTATCGGGTGGGTGCGGAAAATGCCAAGGCGGCGGGTTTCGATGGCGTGGAGATTCATGGCGCCAACGGTTACCTGCTCGATCAGTTTTTGCAAAGCAGCACCAACCAGCGCAACGACAACTACGGTGGTTCGCTGGAGAACCGCGCACGACTGCTGCTGGAAGTGACCGATGCGGTGATCGAGGTATGGGGCGCGGGCCGCGTTGGCGTGCACCTGGCGCCGCGGGCCGATGCCCATGATATGGGCGATGCCGATCGGGTCGAGACCTTTACCTACGTTGCCCGCGAATTGGGCAAGCGTGGTATTGCGTTTATCTGCTCGCGGGAAAAACAGGCCGATGACAGCATTGGGCCGCTGATCAAGCAAGCCTTTGGCGGGCCGTATATCGTCAATGAGCGGTTCGACAAGGCCAGTGCCAATGCGGCGTTGGCCAGCGGTACGGCGGACGCGGTGGCGTTTGGTATTGCCTTTATCGCCAATCCGGACTTGCCGGCGCGGTTGGCTGCCGATGCGCCGCTCAACGAGCCGCGTCCGGAGACCTTCTATGGCAAGGGGGCGGTGGGGTATATCGATTATCCGCGGTTGTAAGTGACATCCCGGGGCCGCTGTGCGCCCCTTCGCGGGCAAGCCCGCTCCCACAGCGATAGCGTCAATCTTAGGTCCGGCGCGGTACCTGTGAGAGCGGGCTTGCCCGCGAAAGGCCGCAAAGCGGCCTCACGATCTCTAGGGCCGGGCGTTGATCTGCTGCTGCAAGTTCTGAATCTGGCTCTGCAGGGTGTTGATGCTGCGGGTGGTCTGCCCGCGGAACGCATCGAACTCCTGCACCGAAGCCCCACCAGCTGCGGCCGCTGGCTTGTTGTCGACCTGGCTCTTGAGCACCAGCACATCCTGCTCCAGGCTCTCGATCGCCGCGCTCGGATTGCCCTGCTTCTTCAACGCTGCAACTTCACTGCTCAAGCTCTTGAGCTCGCTGTCCAGCTTGCCACCGTCCAACTGCCCCGACTTGAGCGCCGCCAGCTCAGCGTTGACCGCTTTCAGTTGCGCCTGCAACTGGCTCTGCAACTCGGTCACCGCTTTTTGCTGCTCGCGGGTATCGGCCAGCACCTGCTCCAGGCGCTTGCCCAAATCCCCGGCTTGCCCCGCCACCCCCTGCTGCTGCTTGCCCTGTTCGGCCAAGCTTGCCTGCAACTGGCGAATCTGCAACTTCAACGCCTCGCTCCCGGTGCTGACGCTGGCATCGCTGGCATCGACCTTGCCGCTGATCGCCTGCAAGCGACCGGCAGCTTCTTCGCTGATGCGGGCGAAGCTTTCCTGGGTGGCCACCAGTTGCTGCTCCATCAGCGAGATCTGCTGAAAACTCCACCAGCCCAACCCGGCCAAGGCGATGAACGACGCGCCCAGCAGTGCCCACAGCGGGCCATTGCTGGCCGGCCGCGCGGCCTTCTGCCGCGTGCGCGCGACATGCGCAGGGAGCAGTTCATCATCATCGGGGGTGCCGGCGCGCAGGGTGGGCACGTCGTCGAAATCGTCTCGAGCATCGTTACGCATGGGTGGATTCAACCGCGGTGGTGGCAAAGAGGCATTAGTATAAACCGCGCAAACGGCGGCGCACTGATGACCATCATACCTGCGCCAGGTTCACTGGTTGCCTGGGACGTTCTTCCACCACGCGCAGAATTCATCCAGCGCGCTCCACAAGCTGACCTGCGGGCGGTAGTCCAGATACTGGCGCGCGCGGCTGATGTCGAGGGTGAAGTCCTTGCTCATTACCTGCATGCCTAAGCGCGACAAGGTCGGCTGCGGGCGACCGGGCCAGAGCATGCAGGCGGCTTCGTTCAGGGCCGCCATGCTGTAGGCCAGGCCGTAGGAGCGGTAGCGGGTGACCTGCGGCAGATGCATCTGGCGCATCACGTAGTTGACCACATCCCACAGCGGCAACGGCTGGCCATTGCTGATGTTGTAGGCCTGGCCCAAGGCCTGGTCATCGGCGAACAGCGCGCTGAGCAGCGCCTCGTTGAGGTTGTGCACACTGGTGAAGTCGACCTTGTTCAGGCCGTTGCCGATGATCGCCAGGCGACGTTTGCGCTGCATCTGCATCAGCCGGGGGAAAATGCTCGCGTCGCCTGCGCCGGTGACGAAACGCGGCCGCAATGCCAGCACCTCAAGACCAAACTCCTGGGCACCGAAGACCTTCTGCTCGGCCAGATACTTGGTGGTCGCGTAATGATCGTGCAAGCGCCGCGGCACCTGGTCTTCACGGATATCCAGGCGCGAGCGGCCATTGAAGTAGATCGACGGCGACGACAGGTGCACCAAGCGCCGCACGTGCTCTTTGATGCAGCCTTCGACCACGTTCTCGGTGACCACCACGTTAGCCTGATGGAAATCCTGGTAGCGGCCCCAGTTACCCACCGCCCCAGCACAGTGCACCACGGCATCGACGCCCTGGCACAGGCGCCGGGCCAGTTCGGCATCGCCCAGATCGCCGGGGATGAACTGCGCGCCGCGCTTGACCAGGTGCTCCACGCCTTCGGCACGCCGGCCATTGACGCGCACGTCCAGGCCCTGCTCCAGGGCAAAACGCGCAAAGCGCCCGCCAATGAAGCCGCTCGCGCCGGTGACCAGAATTCGCATGTAACACTCCGCCTTGCCAGATTTCAGATGCAGTTGACGTCGCCAGCCCCTACAAGGGCACCAGCCAGCCCGGCGCCATCTGGCGCAGGTGCTCGGTCAATTGCGCGAGCAGTTGCCCGCCGTTGCGCCAATGATGCCAGTACAGCGGCACATCGATAGGGGTATCGGCGCAGATTTCCACTAATTCACCTCCCTGCAACTGGGCGGCGACCTGGCGCTCCGGCACCAACCCCCAACCCAGGCCTGCTTCGGTCAGGCGCAAAAAACCTTCGGAAGACGGGCACAGGTGATGCAGGAAGCCTTCCTGGATGCCCAGTGAAGCCAGGTAACGATGCTGGAGAAAATCATCCGGGCCGAACACGATTGCCGGGGTGCGCGCCAGCCGCTTGGAGTCAAAGCCGTGGGGGAAGTAGCGAGCCATGAACGCCGGGCTTGCCAGGGCTCGATAGCGCATCGCCCCCAGCAGCAGGCTGCGCGCCCCGGCCACCGGCCGTTCGCTGCCACACAGGCACGCCGCCACTTCGCCGGCGCGCATGCGTTTAAGGCCCACTTCCTGATCCTCCACCACCAAGTCCAGCAACACCTGCTGCTCGGCGCAGAACGTGCCCACGGCGCCTGCCCACCAGGTCGCCAGGCTATCGGCGTTGAGGGCAATCCGCAGACGCTCGGGCATGCCCTCCTCGTCCAGCGCCGGCACTTGGCGCTGCAAGTCGCGCTCAAGTAAACGCACCTGCTGCACATGGTTGAGCAACTGCCGGCCGACTTCGGTAGGGCTGGGCGGGGTAGCCCGCACCAGCACCGGCTGGCCGACCCGCGCCTCGAGCAACTTGATGCGCTGAGAGATCGCCGACTGCGACAGCCCCAGGACCTGCGCCGCACGCTCGAAACCGCCCTGTTCGATCACCGCAGCGAGGGCGGCAAGCAGTTTGTAATCGAACATCGTTGTTCCTAATGCCTGATCAGCTTTATTTGTTTTTCTTATACAGCGGGAATATCCACAATGACCAGCATTCAATCAGCAAAACAGCGTCGACCTAGCGGTTGGCGTCAGTGGAGTGTTCGCGCTATGTGGCAAAGCTATCTAAACGGCATGTTGGTCGCCTTTGGCCTGATCATGGCCATCGGCACGCAGAACGCCTTTGTCCTGGCCCAGAGCCTGCGCCGCGAGCACCACCTGCCGGTGGCCCTGTTGTGCATCGTGTGTGACGCCATTCTGGTCGCTGCCGGGGTGTTTGGCCTGGCCACGGTACTGGCGCATAACCCGATGCTGCTGGCGGCAGCTCGCTGGGGCGGCGCGGTGTTTCTCATCTGGTATGGCGCCAAGGCGCTGCAACGGGCCTGCTCCAAGCAGAGCCTGCAACAACAGGAAGGCCAGGGCATGCGCTCACGTCGCGCGGTACTGCTCAGCGCCTTGGCCGTGACCTTGCTCAACCCGCACGTGTATCTCGATACGGTGCTGCTGATCGGCTCGCTGGGCGCCCAGCAAAGCGTACCCGGTGCCTATGTGGCGGGGGCTGCCAGCGCCTCGCTGGTGTGGTTCTTCACCCTCGCCCTGGGCGCCGCTTGGCTGGCCCCGTGGCTGGCGCGACCCACCACCTGGCGCCTGCTCGACCTGATGGTGGCAGTGATGATGTTCGCCGTGGCTGCGCAGTTGATCTTCAATTGACGGCCATAGGTCAGCGGCCATGTAACCGCTCTGGAACCTCTATTCCCTATAGTTGTTGCGTGGTTATGCGCCGGGGCTGGTGATATGATCCAGAGCTTGCGTCGCAAAGAGTACAAACTCGCCGACGTTTACCGGGCCGCCCGTGATCGGCCTTGCGCAAACCGCGAACTAGACCTGAATCAGGAGATCCACCATGGCTTTTGAATTGCCGCCGCTGCCCTACGCCCACGATGCCCTGCAGCCGCACATCTCCAAGGAAACCCTGGAGTATCACCACGACAAGCACCACAACACCTACGTCGTGAACCTGAACAACCTGGTCCCAGGCACTGAATTCGAAGGCAAGACCCTGGAAGAGATCGTCAAGACCTCTTCGGGCGGCATCTTCAACAACGCCGCTCAGGTCTGGAACCACACCTTCTACTGGAACTGCCTGGCGCCAAACGCTGGCGGTCAGCCGACCGGCGCTCTGGCCGACGCCATCAACAGCGCTTTCGGTTCCTTCGACAAGTTCAAGGAAGAGTTCACCAAGACTTCGGTTGGCACTTTCGGTTCCGGCTGGGGCTGGCTGGTGAAGAAGGCTGACGGTTCCCTGGCGCTGGCCAGCACCATCGGCGCTGGCAACCCGCTGACCAACGGCGACACCCCGCTGCTGACCTGCGACGTCTGGGAGCACGCCTACTACATCGACTACCGCAACGTCCGTCCGAAGTACGTCGAGGCGTTCTGGAACCTGGTCAACTGGAAGTTCGTTGCCGAGCAGTTCGAAGGCAAGACCTTCACTGCCTGAGTGGCTTCTGGCTTGTAGAAAAAACCCGGCACTTGCCGGGTTTTTTTGTGGCTGCGCCATGGCTTGGCGCTAGAGAAGCCTGGGGCATGCACAGCGAGGCCAAAGGCAGCCCCGATCAGTGCCAGCCACTACAATTTTTCACCCTCTGGCGCCCTTCTCCCTCTTGCTCCCCTGGCATAGCGCGCTAACATCAAACGTCTGGAAAGTTGACGCAACGCACTCAAGTCGCAGGGGCGCGCAACCGATACAGTACCGAAGGCAGCAAGGTCGATAGTCTATTGCCGAAGCTAATGGCAAAATAGTGGCATGCGCATGGATTAAGGAAACCCCATTGAAGCTGGAATTTCGCAACAGCTTATCGGTCAAGTTGCTCAGGGTCGTGCTGCTTTGCGCACTGGCGGTCGGCGTGGTTCTGAGCTGTGCGCAGATCGTCTACGACACCTACAAGACCCGCCAGGCCGTGAACAATGATGCCCAGCGCATCCTCGACATGTTCCGCGACCCGTCGACCCAGGCTGTGTACAGCCTCGACCGGGAAATGGGCATGCAGGTCATGGAAGGCCTGTTCCAGGACGAGTCGGTGCGCATGGCCTCTATCGGCCACCCCAACGAAACCATGCTGGCGGAAAAATCCCGCCCGCTGCAGGACATGTCCATGCGCTGGCTGACCGACCTGTTTCTCGGCCAGGAACGCACCTACACCACTCAACTGGTCGGCCGCGGCCCCTATAGCGAATACTACGGCGACCTGAGCATTACCCTCGACACCGCCGCCTATGGCGAAGATTTTCTGATCAACGCAGTGATCATCTTCATCTCCGGCGTGCTGCGCGCGCTGGCCATGGGCCTGGTGCTGTACCTGGTCTATCACTGGCTGCTGACCAAGCCGCTGTCGAAAATCATCGAACACCTCACCCAGATCAACCCCGACCGCCCCAGCCAGCATCAGATTCCACTGATCAAGGGCCATGAGCGCAACGAACTGGGGCTGTGGGTCAATACTGCCAACCAGCTGCTGGCGTCGATCGAACGCAACACGCATCTGCGCCACGAAGCCGAAAACAGCCTGCAACGCATGGCCCAGTACGACTTCCTCACCGGTCTGCCCAACCGCCAGCAGTTGCAACAGCAGCTCGACCAGATCCTCGTCGATGGCGGCCGCCTGCAACGGCGCGTGGCGGTACTGTGCGTGGGCCTGGACGACTTCAAAAGCATCAACGAGCAATTCAACTACCAGGTCGGCGACCAGTTGCTGCTGGCCCTGGCCGACCGTCTGCGCGCCCACAGCGGCCGCCTTGGCGCCCTGGCGCGCTTGGGTGGCGATCAATTCGCCCTGGTCCAGGCCAATATCGAGCAGCCCTATGAAGCGGCCGAGCTGGCCCAGAGCATCCTCGATGATCTGGAAGCGCCGTTCGCCGTCGACCTGCAGGAAATCCGCCTGCGCGCGACCATCGGCATCACCCTGTTCCCGGAAGACGGTGACAGCACCGAGAAGTTGCTGCAAAAAGCCGAGCAGACCATGACCCTGGCCAAGGCCCGCTCGCGCAACCGCTACCAGTTCTACATCGCCAGCGTCGACAGCGAGATGCGTCGGCGCCGCGAGCTGGAAAAAGACCTGCGTGAAGCGCTGCCGCGCAACCAGCTGTACCTGGTCTACCAGCCGCAGATCAGCTATCGCGATCATCGCGTGGTCGGCGTCGAAGCGCTGCTGCGCTGGCAGCACCCGGAACTGGGCATGGTCCCGCCGGATCAGTTCATCCCGCTGGCCGAGCAGAACGGCAACATCATCAGCATCGGCGAATGGGTGCTCGACCAGGCCTGCCGGCAGCTGCGTGAATGGCACGACCTGGGCTTCAGCGAATTGCGCATGGCGGTCAACCTGTCGACCGTGCAGCTGCACCACAATGAGCTGCCGCGGGTGGTCAACAACCTGCTGCAGGCCTACCGCCTGCCACCGCGCAGCCTGGAGCTGGAAGTCACCGAGACCGGCCTGATGGAAGACATCAGCACCGCCGCCCAGCACCTGCTGAGCCTGCGCCGCTCCGGGGCGCTGATCGCCATCGACGACTTCGGTACGGGTTATTCCTCGCTCAGCTATTTGAAATCGCTGCCGCTGGACAAGATCAAGATCGACAAGAGCTTCGTCCAGGACCTGCTCGATGACGATGACGACGCGACCATCGTTCGCGCCATCATCCAGCTGGGCAAGAGCCTGGGCATGCAGGTGATCGCCGAAGGCGTGGAGACCGCCGAACAAGAGACCTACATCATTGCCCAGGGGTGTCATGAAGGTCAGGGCTATCACTACAGCAAACCGTTGTCGGCCCGGGAGCTCACCGCCTTCCTGCGCCAGGCGCAACGCAATCAGGTGTCGGCGCTGTAACCCTTGCCACTGCTGAGAATGCCCTGGCAACAGGCATTTGCATGAATTGCGTGCCCACCCCTTTACAGCAAATGCAAATCTTTCGCATGATGTTGCGGTTTCGCGTGCCACGCCGCGCAGTCCAACCACACGACGCAGGGAAACCAATAATGATTCGAATGCCTCTGGCCTCCGCCAGTCTGCTGGCCATCGCCATCGCTCTCGCCGGTTGCGGCGAAGGCAAGGACGACAAGGCTGCCGCACCGCAAGCCCAGGCACCTGCTGCCGCCAGCACCGCTGCTGCGGCGCCTGGGGCGATCGACGAAGCCGCCGGCAAGGCCGTGGTCAAGCACTACGCCGAGCTGGTCCATGCCGTGTACAGCGACTCGCTGAGCACCGCCAAGACCCTGCAGAGCGCCATCGACGCGTTCCTGGCCAAGCCTAACGATGAAACCCTGAAAGCAGCCAAAGACGCCTGGGCCGCCTCGCGCGTGCCTTACCTGCAGAGCGAGGCGTTCCGCTTTGGCAACACCATCATCGACGACTGGGAAGGCCAAGTTAACGCCTGGCCTCTGGACGAAGGCCTGATCGACTACGTCGACAAGAGCTACGAGCACGCCCTGGGTAACCCAGCCGCCAGCGCCAACATCATCGCCAACACCGAGATCCAGGTCGGCGAAGACAAGATCGACGTCAAGGACATCACCCCCGAGAAGCTCGCCAGCCTCAATGAGCTGGGCGGTTCGGAAGCCAACGTCGCCACCGGCTACCACGCGATCGAATTCCTGCTCTGGGGCCAGGATCTCAACGGCACCGGCCCAGGCGCGGGCAACCGCCCAGCGACCGACTACCTGGAAGGCAAAGGCGCCACTGGCGGTCACAACGAGCGTCGCCGTGCCTACCTCAAAGCGGTCACCGACCTGCTGGTCAAAGACCTCGAAGAGATGGTTGGCAACTGGGCACCGAACGTCGCCGACAACTACCGCGCCAAGCTTGAAGCCGAGCCGGTCAACGACGGCGTGCGCAAGATGCTGTTCGGCATGGGCAGCCTGTCGCTGGGTGAACTGGCCGGCGAGCGCATGAAGGTCTCCCTGGAAGCCAACTCGCCTGAAGACGAGCACGACTGCTTCAGCGACAACACCCACTACTCGCACTTCTACGACGCCAAGGGTATCCGCAACGTCTACCTGGGCGAGTACACCCGAGTCGATGGCAGCAAGCTGACCGGCCCGAGCCTGTCGTCGCTGGTGGCCAAGGTCGACCCGGCCGCTGACGCCACCCTCAAGGCTGACCTGGAGGCCACCGAGGCCAAGATCCAGGTCATCGTTGACCACGCGCTCAAGGGCGAGCACTACGATCAGCTGATCGCCGCCGACAACGCTGCCGGCAACCAGATCGTGCGTGACGCCATCGCCTCGCTGGTCAAGCAGACCGGCGCGATCGAGCAGGCTGCCGGCAAGCTGGGCATTGCCAACCTGAACCCGGATACCGCTGATCACGAATTCTAATCGGCTGATCCTGGCTCATCAAAATGGCGGCCTTCGGGCCGGCCAGTCAATTAAGAATCGGGGCTGCTTTGCAGCCCTTCGCGGGCAAGCCCGCTCCCACAGAGGAAGCGTTTACCTGAAGGTCGACGCAATCCCTGTGGGAGCGGGCTTGCCCGCGAAGGGCCGCAAAGCGGCCCCAATTCGTATATACCGGGCGTTGTCGTTTGGTGGCCCTAGCGCATCCCGCTGTAGGGATCGGCAATGCTGTCAGCCATCTCCGCCACGGCATCGTCGATCGCCTCGCGGGTTGCAGCTGAAATCCGCTGCTTATCGAGCCCCAGAAGAAATTCCCACACCCCCACCAAGCCCAGTCGAGACACTATCGACAACACGTTCTCGGTGATCTCAAGATCATCCCGCCAGCGACTGATGAGCAACTGTTCCAGCCGCCCCTTCAGCGCCTCATCGAGCAAGCTGTAGGTATGCCATTGCCGATCAGCCAGCTCGTATAGCGCCTCGGTCAGTGGCAGTGTGGCCATGTCATCCGGCGTCAGCAGGATGGCTTCGAACTCATCACGAATACTCTGCGGCGGCATGCCGTCGGGCAGGGACTGATAATAGTCAGGTGTTTTCATCGCTAGAAATCTACGGGAATGTGAGTTTGATTACCGGCCTTTCTGTAGAGCTTGCCATCCTGGCCCAGCAGCTTGCCACCAATCCTGATTTGCGCAGTCCAGCCGGCGCCAGAGTTGGAGCCGGGGAACTTAGCCGCAGCATTGCTATCCGGCGCATGCCATTTGACCTCGACCTTCTGCCCACCAATGACGTAGTTGAACTTACTCCCGTCGGTAATCGTCACCGAAGGTTTGAATCCGTCAGGTGTGCCCGGAGGTACCAGCTTGCGCAGATCATCGATGTGAATTCGACCGTTGTTCAGCGCCTCACTGGCCGACCGTTGCGGATTGAAGAACGCAGGCGTCTGGCCCGTTTTCGACGGCTGATTGAGCGCGCCAAAGTCGCCTTCGGCACGCGACACGGCGTTGTCCCATTTGGCTGGCGTCGAGCCTGGTGAAACGCTGCCTGGCTCAACACTCCCAGCCTTGCCAACGGAGCCCGCGCTGGCCAGGCCCTTACCCATGCCGCCGAGCGCCAGCGGATTCAAGCCAAAGGGACTGAAGCCGGTTTGCTCGGTGTATTTGCTGGCTTCGCTCATCCAGCGTGGATCGTTCGATTGGTAGAGCTGGGCGATGTAGTCAAGGTGCAGCTGGCCGGCCAAGGTCCAGTCACTGAGGTTGTCGCCGCCAATGAAGGTGTAGCCGCGCAGGATCTTGCTGGCCGCGCCTTCCGGCAATTGGCTTTCCAAGGCATCGATTGCCTTGGAGCCCATGTCGATCTCGGCCCGGATCGCCGCGCAAGTGCCTGTTTCACCACATTTGAGCAGTTTTTGATGGTTGGCTTCGCTGCGCGCCTTGGCCTCGGCTTCAAGCTCAGCGCAAGACTGCGTGGCATCGCAGTTACGGGCTTTTTCCTCGAGCTCGCGCACATCCTTGTGGCCGAGGTAGTTGTGCTGGGTCGCATTGCCTGCCACCCAGGCACCGGTCTGCATGTCCTGCTCGTCACCGCCTTGTGCTGCCGTTGCCAGTACGCCGATCACCTGGGAGTTCATCACCAGCAGGCTTTTCTTGGTATCACTGTCCATCGCGCCGTATGCGCTGGCCAGGCTATCGACCAAGGCTTCGTTGACCCCTGCGGCCAATGCGCCAGTCTTGAAGTCGCCGCCGGCCGCCTCTGCGGCGAGACCGCCCATTACCGCATGCAAGGCGATCTTGCCCAGGCTGCCGTCTTTCCAGTCCAACTGCTCGGGCAGAGTCACATCGCCAATCAGGCCGAAACCTGCGGCGGCGAAAGTATTGGCAAGGCTGCTACGCAAGGCATCGCTGAGGCTGCTGTCGCCACCCAGAGCGCGATCGAGCACGGTCGAGGTGCCGTTCTGCAGCAGCTGATTACCGGCGAAACGCCCCATGCTCTCAAGCCGGGTCAAGTTACTGCTGGTCAGCACATTGCCGCCATTCTGAATGGCCCCCGGCGGACCGGTTTCAGTGCCCATCCAGCCGTCGAACAGGCCCTGGGTCAACCCTGCCGTGACACCCGACACCGCGTAGCCGCGCAAGGCATCGCTGGACGTCACGTCCTTGACCACCAAGGCGAGGTTGCCACGGTTGTTGACCGTGCTGATGGCCCCGGTGCTAGCCATGCCGGTCAGGCCGGCAGTGACCGCTGCGTTGGCCCAGCCGACCCCAGTCAGGGTAGCGCCGGTGCCGGCCGCCCAAGCGCCACCGGCCGCGGTTGCGGTGGTGGCGCCTGCTGCCGATGCGCCTGAGGCAACCAACCCACTGGCAGCGCCAGCGGTGAAATACGCCACCACGATGGCGATCACGATGGTGGCGGCGCCACCTAGGCCCGAGTGGCTGTATTTGAAGGAATCATGCACCTCCTTGACCTGGCGCCAATCGACATCGCCCCGCTGCTGCATGTCCTTGAGCCAGGCCATGTCGGGATCGGCCTGGACCATCGCCTCGATGGTCTGGCTAACCGTCTGCTGGTTGACCTCGCGCACATCGATGTTCAACCCCGCTACAGCTTCCACCAGCATCTCACCCTTGGCGGTAAGCTGGCTCTGCTGCAAGGTTTCATCCGTGGCGCCCTTGCCCTTGGAGGACTGCCAAACGGCGCTGCTATTGCTCTTCTCGTGACTTTCCTGGTGGAGGTCCTTGACCCCTTCAAAGGCGATGGCACCGCCGCTGATCAGGGTCAGGTCGTTGCCACTGTCGAGCCGCGCGCGCTGATACAGCTGATCGGCCCCGCTGATCAGGGTCAGGTCAGCGCCACTGGTGATTTGCGTACCGACGTTGCTGACGTGGGTGACTTCATCGCGCTGGGTCTTCTTCGCGCCGAAGCTGCCCTTGCTCTTCATGTCATACAGGCTGTAGTCGTGCTCCTGCGCGGCCAGCAGGTTCAGATCGTTGCCGGCGTAGACATAAGCGTCCTCGCCAGCGCGCAACTGGCTGGCGAGCAGGTTGACGTCATTGCCGGCCTCAAGGGCGAGGTTATCCCCAGCGCTCAGGCGCGACGCCACCTGGCGGCTCTGCTCGGCAATCTCATGGACCTTTTTCTTGCCGTGCTTGGCGTTGCTTTCAAGGCTGTACAGGTCTTGCCCAGACACGATGTTGATAGTGCCCTGGGCGGCCACATCGAGGTTTTTGCCCGCAGCGGCCTGACTGGCAACGACATTGACATCGCCACCGGCCTTGAGGCTGACATTGCCTGCAGCGTCAAGGCTCGAGCCGAGCTGAGTAACCGTCTCTTCAGTGCGCAAGCCACGGCGCAAGGCTTCACGGCTGACACTGCGGTCCTGCACGGCTAGCAGGTTGATGTTGCCGCCGGCAGTGGCGGCCAGGTCACCACCACTGCTCAGGCGGCCCTTGTTGGTGATGTCGGTCGCAGCGTCCAGGCTCAGGCCGGACTTGGCACTGATCAACGAACCGGCATCGACACGGGTCGCACTACCGGACCCCACCGCCACTTCAGTAGCGGTGCGGTCATTGAGGATGTCGCCCTTGAGGCTGACCAGGCTGACCTGGTTGCCCCGGATCTCCCCGGCCAGGGCATTGCGAATGCTGTCCTGGGCCATCAGCGCGAGGTTTTCGTTGGCCTGGGCCAGGCCGCCCTGGTACAGGCTGCCACCTGCGACGGCGGTCAGGTCATTGCTGGCGCGCAGGGTGCCGACGTTCTTCAGGTCGCCGCCAGTCAGCAGGTTCAGGTCACGCCCCTGGATCAGGGCGCCACCGCGCAGGTTGCGCGAGTCGACCTTGGCCAGGTACAGCACCGGCGCCAGGACTTTCTCACCTGCAACTTCGCGGGTTTCCATCCAGACGATGTCATGGGTCAGCGCGGCGACCTGCTCGCCGCTCAAGCCCACGCCAAGGGTCAGGCCCAGGGCGTCCTTGCTGGCGACGGCGTTGTCCATCAGGTACTGGAACTGCTCGTAGTCGCTGGTCAGGCCATCGGCAAGGAAGCGCTGGCCGGTCTGGGCGCGTACGGCATCGGCGATCAGCCGGGTCTCGTATTGGCCATCACCAAGGCGCCGCCAGGCGCGATCTGCGTCGTAGCCGAGCTGGCCAAGCAGGTAGTCGGAGGCCATGAAGCGGCCGGGGTCGGTAAGTTCGCGATTGGTCTCGATCAGGTAACTGGAAGACGGATCGCGGTTGCGCACGAACAAACCGTAATCGCCTTCAGGCAGGCGGAAGCTCGGCAGTGCGGTAGGGTCGACGCTGATGAACGGCGCACCGCTGAAGTCGACCGGAACGAAGCTGACCTTGGTGCTGCCGTCGGCGGCTGGCGTCTCGATACGTTTGACGTCCTGCAGCGGCCCAGGATCGCCGGCCTGGGTGCCCAAGGTAATCTGCACACCACCAGCGCCGATGGCCGCGCTGTCCAGCGCCTGACCGGTGAGCTGGGCGTTGTTGTGCGGGTTGAGCGTGCCATTGACCAGTTCGCCACTGACATTCAACGCCAGGCTGCCACCGGCCTGGACGGTACCGCTGTGGGCCGTGTCGGTGCCCGGCAGCACGTAGCTGGTGGTGCTGCTGATCGGGTACTGGGTGACGGCGCTCGGCAACGCTGCCTGCTGATCCGCTGGCAGATCGCGATTCTGCGCATTCCACTGGTTGGTGGCCGCCTCGGCAACGCGATAGGCGCTCTGGCTGACGCCATGCAGCCAGTAGCTGACCTCTTCGATGCGGTTGTCCAGGGTCTGGCCGCGGTTGTAGAAGTTGTGCGCATTGACGCTAAGGTTGCGGTTGGCCGCCAACAGGCTCTGGCGGTTATCCACGGTGACGGTGTCGATCAGCAGATCACGGTTGGCCAGCAGCCGCGCTGCGGGCGAATCGCGGGTGACCTGGCCTTTGTAGGTGGTGGTGACAATGTAGAAACCGGTGTGGTGATCACCGCTGCAATCGGTGCAGTTGATATCGATACGGCGGTTGGCGATGGCCTCGCCGACGACGAAGTCCGCCTTGGCGTTTTCCAGCTGTTTGACCTTGAGATCGATATCGCCTTCGCTTTCGATGCTGCCGGAAAGATTGCTCAGTTGCTCGGCCTTGCTGCCGTCCAGCGCCGCGTAGCTGAGATTGCCCTTGCTGTAGAGGTCGGCGTAGCGGTTGAGCAGGCTGGCGCTGCGCAGCTGCAGATCGCCTCCGGCAAACAGCAGGCTGTCTTGCTGGTTTTCGATGGCGCCGCTGGCGTGCAGGGTCACCTTGCCCTGGGCACCGAGCGTGCCTTGGTTGTCGATGCGCGCGGCGTTGACCTGCAAGGTCTGGTTGCTGGTCAGGCGGCCCTGGTTGCGCAGCGCGCCGGCCAGCTCCAGCAACATTGGCCCACCACTGGCGATGCGGCCACCGGCCTGGGTCAGGTCATTGCCGGCGATACGCAGGCCTTGCTGGCTGGAAATCAGCCCCTGGTTGAGCAGGTCACCCCCCATGTCCAGGGTCAGCGTGCCGTCGCTGAGCAGCTCGCCGGCGCTGTCCAGCCCTCCCCCGGCCAAGCGCAGGTTGCCTGCACTGGCGATACGCTCGCCAGCACCCAGGGCGATGCTTTGCAGACCGCTGATGTCGAGATTGCCATTGAGGTGCCAGGTGCCGACGCCATCGACCGTACCCAGCGTCCACGTGCCACTGCCCAGCCCATTGATGGTGCCCTGGGCGCCGCTCAGCGAGTCAGCACGCAGTTGCAGCTTGCCGTTGGCGACGTGCTCCAGGCTGCCGCCCTGATTGAGCAGCTGCGGCGCCGAGACAATGAAGTCGGTGCTGGCACTGGCGATGCGACCGCCACGGTTATCCAGTTGCTCTTGCAGCAGAACGTGGCTCTCGGCGCCCTGACGGGCGATCAGCCGCCCACCGGCGCTGTTGTCCACGCGCAGGCCAGCCATCTGCAGCGCTTGGCTAGCTTCGATCAGGCCGCCCTGGTTGATCAGGCGTTGCACGGTCAGTTGCAGGTTGCCATCCAGGCTGGCCAGGGTGCCGCCGCTGTTGTCGGCATCGCCGGCCGTCAGCTCGACAACGCCGGCAGTGAGGGTGCCCTGCTGGTTATCCAGTCGTCCCTGGCCGAGCAGCAGTTGCGCCAAGGCGCCACCGGCGAGCAATTTGCCCTGCTGATTGCGCACATGATTGCTGGTAATGCTCAGGCCATCGCTGCCCGCCAGTACCTGGCCGCCGGCGCGGTTGTCGAGGGTCTGGCCAGCCAGCACCAGGCGAGTGCCGAGCAATTGGCCGGCGCGATTGTCCAAGGTCCCGGCAGCGGCACTGACACGAACCTGCTGGCCGACCACCACACCGCCGCGGTTGTCGACCTCGGCGGCGCCGATCTGCGCCGACCCTATGGTCGACTGCAAGCGACCCTGGCGGTTGTCCAGCTTGGTTCCGGCGTCAACCGCCAGCGCGCCGGCATCGGCGACCACTCGCCCGGCCTGGCTGTTATCCAGGCGCTGCCCGGCCAGCGTGGTGCTGGCGCCGAGTATCGCGCCGCCTTGGTTGATCAGCTCACCGCCTGTCACCTGCAGGTGGGTTTTCGCTTGCAGGGTGCCGCCGCTGTTGTCCAGCCGCTGGTGGGCAGTGACTTTGGCCTGACCGCCGCTGGCGACGATGCTGCCAGCCTGGTTGTCGAGCTGCTGCGCGTTGATCTCCAGCGAGGCGCCGACGACCGTGCCAGCCTGATTGGCCAGGGTCGTGGCGGTGATCTTCTGCTGCTTGGCAGACAGCGTACCGCCCTGGTTGTCCAAGGCGCCGACCGTCAGATTGAGAGTGCCTTCACTGGCGACCAGGCCCTTGGCGCTGTTGCCCAGCGCAGCGCTGTCGACCGTCAGCTGTTGCACGCCGACGACCCGCCCGCCCTGGTTATCCAGGCGCTCCCGGGCGCTGACAGTAGCGCTGCCCTTGCTGTGCAGGGCGCCGGCGTTACGATTGTCCAGGGTGCGGCTGGTGACCTGCAGGTCCTGCTCGGCCAGCACCTGACCGGCGCGGTTATCCAGTTTGTCGGCGCTCAGGCGTTGCTGGTTGCCCTTGAGCGCGCCGCCGCGATTGTCCACAGCGCCACTGACCGTGACCTCAAGATCACGACTGGCAATGACCTGCCCGGCATTGACCAGGCCTTGGCTGGTGAGGCTCACATCGCCACGGGTATTGCGGCTGTTATCGGCCTCGACCCCAGCCTCGATGACACCGTCGTTGCGCAGCTGGCCGGCACGCACGTCGACTCGCTCGCGGGCAGCCAGGCTTTGCTTGATCTGCACCTGGGCGCCGCTGTGCACGCTAGCGCTACCGCCTGCGTAGGTCTTGCCCGTCAGTTCGACTTGCTGGCCACTGACAGCGAGGTTGCCGGTGCTGCTGGCCTGGGCCAGGCTGACCTTGCCGTCGGCCGCGATGGTCAGGTCGCTGGCAGACGCTGCGACATTGCCCGCAAGCTTTACCCCCACCCCCTGCTCGGTGCCGACCAGGCGAATGGCGCCTGCGTACATGCCGCCCAGGGCCGAGCTGTCGATAGCCAGTTCAGGCCGGGCGCTGCCATCGTCCGCGCGCGCAGTGGCGTGCAAGGTATCGGCCTGGACATCGTTGCGTCCAGCGACGATATCCAGGCGCTTGGCATGTAGCTCGGCGTTGATCCTGGTGCTGCGGGTGATCAGTTCGAATTGGTCGACCCGGCTGGCATCGAGCCCAGCGCCTTCGATGGCGATCGAGCCACCGTCGACCTGGTAACGGCTGAGCTGACCGTTGTCGAGCACCGGCTTGCCGGTGGTCAGCGTCGCTCGCGGGGTATTGATGAAGCCGCAGCCATCGCAGGTGATGCCATGCGGGTTGGCGACGATGACATGCGCCGAGCGCCCCGCCACCTCGGTGTAGCCACGCAATTGGCTGGGGTTGGCGCCATTGACCTCGTTGACAATGACCGCCGCCGAGCGCCCGCCAAGATTGGGGTTGCCGACAATGATGCCGCCCAGCTGGGTAGCTTGGGTGCGACCGGTGGCGTTGTTGAGGATCAGGCCGTTCTTACCCACGTTGTAGTCGCTGAAATGGTTGTGCGACAGACCGTTGGCGTTGGGTTTGGCGATGTTGATGACCGGTACGCCGTTACCTGCCTTGCCGACACTGGTGCCCGCGGCGCTCACCGCGATGCCATCGGCCTGCGCCCACAACGGCTGCCAGAACATGACATTGGCCAACAGCAAGGCCAGGCTGCGCTTGGGCAGGCCGCAGAAGCGCTCACGCGGTTGAAGCTGGGCCGAAGGTTGGCGGGCCAGGAAGGCAAACAGACGAACGTCCATGTTGGATCTCGCGAATCAGGGTTTCAGATGAACAGGTCGAGGCGGAAAAACACCGGCCGCTCTTTTTCCGTGAGCACTCCAGGGCGCTCCAAGGTATGGGCGAAGGTGATACTGGCGCCCACATGCTGACCACGGGCGAACAGCTCCAGCGAGTGGCTGCTGGCCCGACCGTGATTGTCACCGTTGTAGCGATCGTTGCTGATCACCCCCAGGTCATAGCCCAAGCCCACGCCGTACTGGCTGAGCACTGGCCGCAGAGGCTGCCAGGTCACCGGCCGGGTCCAGCGCAGGTCGCTGCGCCAGTAGCCGCCGCTGTCGCCGGACAACGACTGTTCACGCAGCCCGCGCACCGAGGCCAGGCCGCCAAGGCTGATGCGCTGGGGGCTGAACAACACGTCCTCGCTGCGTTGACCGGTGGCCAGGCTGCTAAAGCTCAACTGCTCGCCCCACAGCTCAAAGCCCTGTACCAGGCTGAGCGTGGCGCTGTACTTGCGATAACGCGCCACCGGCTCACCGGGCATGGGGTGGCCGTTGTCCTGGGCATCGAAGGCGCCCGTGCCTTGCTGCATGCCCAGATCGATATTGACGTAGGCGTTGCCCAAGCGGCGGCCATGGTTGATACCAAATTGCGCCTCGCTCAGGCGATTGCTGCTGCCGCTCAGGCGGCTGTCATCGATGTAGTTGTTGGTCCGCAGGTGGGCAATGCCGGCGCTGAGCGAGGTCTTGCTGGTGGCGTCGCGGTGCACCACGCGCTCGGCCCGCAGTTGGTGGCTCTGGCTATCGCCGGTCTGCTTGAACGGGTAGCCGGAGGCGAACAGCTGCGAACGGTAGTCGCTCTCGCTGTAGCTGTAGCTGAAGTTCCACCAACCCCAGGGCAGGTTGTAATACAGCGCGCCATTCTTCGAACCCTGGTTGTGGTCGCTGACCACGTCGTGGCCACCGCGCAGCACCAGCTGGTCGGCCAGGCCCAGCGGGCTGTCCCACTCAAGACCGAGGTTGAGCATCTGTTCACCGGTGCTCGGTTGGCCTTCGTTATTGCGTGACAACGAGGCGCGCCAAGGCTTGTCCGGCTGGTTGCGCACCAGCAGCTGAGTGCCGCCCACCGCTTCGCCTGGGGTCAGCTCCATTTGCGCCTGATTGGAGGGCAGGCGGTTGAGCTGGTCGAGCAACTGCTCGATTTCACGCAGGTTGAGCAACTGCCCGGCCTCACCGGGATAAGCCATGGCCAGCTCGCGCTGGCTCAGCCCGCTGTTGTCTTCGGAACGTACCCCTTCGAGGCGGCCTTCGACCACCAGCACCTGCAGGTGACCGCTTGAGAGGTCTTGCTGCGGCAGGTAAGCGCGGCTGGTGACCAGGCCACGCGCCAGGTAGTGATCGGTGATGGCCTTGAGCAAGGCGTTGAGCTCGGCGGCGCCCAGGCACTGGCCGATGTAGGGGGCGAGCAGGCTTTTTTGATCAGCCGCCGAGAGCTGCTCAGCGCCCTTGAGCTCGATGGTGCGGATGGTGAAGCAACGGCTGGACGGCGGCTTGTGCGATTCACTTGGGCGGGCCGCCTCGCCAGGCAGGTTGCGCAGTTCTTCCAAACGGCGCTGCTGCTCTTCGAGCAGACGGTTCTGCCGCTCGCGGATCAAATCCTGGTCACCTGGCGAAGCTGCCGAGGCAGGCGCGTTGTAGCCCATGGCGAAAAACACGCACAGGGCAAACCCATAGGCGCGAGGCTGACTGATCGCCATCATTCCTTCCTTGGCATGCATTGAAAAAAAGGTGCGCGATGCTATTGGCGCCGGTAATCAGCGTCAAATGTCCTTAGCGAATTTAAGAACCGTCCCACAAACCGGCGCGGTAACTGACAACGATTTCATCCAGTAGTTGCAAATTGCTCTTATTCAAACCCCCCTAGCCTGCTAAGCTTGCACGCCGGTTTTTTGCCCAAGCCCAGGATCGTTGATGTCCTTGCTCCGCCTAAGCCCCCTGCTACTGGCTACTGCCCTGGCCGCCTGTGACGACGCCCCGCGTTTCACCCAGGCCGAGCCCGGCGAGGCCCTGTCTGGCGGCAAGGCGACGGTCCTGCGCAGCGACCGCAATGCCTTTTCCCTGCCTTCGGCCAATCTCTCGCCGGAGCGTCGGCTGGACTTTGCCGTTGGCAACAGTTTTTTCCGTAACCCCTGGGTGATCGCCCCCGCCACCACCACCGCGCGTGATGGCCTCGGCCCGCTGTTCAATACCAACGCCTGCCAGAACTGCCATGTGCGTGACGGACGCGGACATCCGCCCGAGCCGGGTGCCAGCAATGCGGTGTCGATGCTGGTGCGTTTGTCGATTCCTGACCAACCTGCCTACGCCCAAGAAATCCAGCGCCTGGGCGTGGTGCCGGAGCCGACCTACGGCACCCAACTGCAAGACATGGCCATCCCCGGCGTGACCCCGGAAGGCAAGGTGCGCGTGACCTACAGCAGCGAGACGGTCCGCTTTGCCGATGGCTACACCGTTGAGCTACGCCGGCCGCAGTTGCAAATCAGCCAACTCGGTTATGGGCCGATGCATGCCGATACCCGCTTCTCCGCCCGCGTGGCACCGCCGATGATCGGCCTGGGCCTGCTCGAAGCCATCCCGGAGGCGGCCATCTTGGCTAACGCTGACCCCGACGATCGCAATGGCGACGGCATTCGCGGGCGGGCCAATCAGGTCTGGGATGATGCCCAAGGCAAGACCGTGCTCGGCCGATTCGGCTGGAAGGCCGGCCAGCCCAACGTCAACCAGCAGAACGTTCACGCCTTTGCCGGTGACATGGGCCTGACCACTACCCTGCTGCCGCACGATGACTGCACAGCTGCCCAACTCGACTGCCTGGCCGCGCCGAATGGCGATGGTGCCGACGGCGAGAAGGAAGTCAGCGACAACATCCTGCGCCTGGTCACCTTCTATACCCGCAACCTCGGCGTGCCAGCACGGCGCGACGTGGCTGCGCCGCCGGTGCTGGCCGGCAAGAACCTGTTCTTCCAGGCGGGCTGCCAAAGCTGCCACACGCCGCAGTTCACCACCGCCGCCGATGCCGCCGAGCCTGAACTGGCCAACCAGCTCATCCGCCCCTACAGCGACCTGTTGCTGCACGACATGGGCCCGGGGCTGGCCGACAACCGCAGCGAATTTGCCGCTGGCGGCCAAGACTGGCGCACCCCACCGCTGTGGGGCGTTGGCCTGACCGCAGCGGTCAGCGGCCACAGCCAATTGCTGCACGATGGTCGCGCCCGCAACCTGCTCGAAGCAGTGCTCTGGCACGGCGGCGAAGCGCAGGCGGCGCGCGACCAGGTCCTGACCTTCAATGCCGAGCAGCGCGCCGCGCTGCTGGCGTTCCTGAATTCTCTTTAAAACGCGCAAGGAGCCGGGCATGTTCCGACCCAAACTGTTGTTCACCAGCCTCGCCGCACTCGCCTTGGGTGCTTGCTCGCCGCAAGACCCACAAGCGGTGACCTCCGCCGCCATCGCCAAGCAGGTGATCCTGCCGACCTACAGCCGCTGGGTCGAAGCCGACCGCCAGTTGGCCGCCAGTGCCCTGGCCTACTGCGAAGGCAAAACCTCGCTGGACGCCGCCCGCGCCGACTTCCTCAACGCGCAGAAAGCCTGGGCCGAGCTGCAACCGCTGCTGGTCGGCCCACTGGCCGAGGGTAACCGCCCCTGGCAGGTGCAGTTCTGGCCCGACAAGAAAAACCTGGTCGGCCGTCAGGTCGAGCAGCTGGTCAACGCCGACAAGCCAATCGACGCCCAGAGCCTGGGCAAGGCCAGCGTAGTGGTACGCGGTCTGTCGGCCTACGAGTACATCCTCTTCGACAGCAAGCCAGACGTCGCCACGCCTGAGCAGAAGGCCCGCTACTGCCCGCTGCTGGTGGCCATTGGCGAGCACCAGAAGGCCCTGGCCGAAGAGATCCTCAAGGGCTGGAACAGCACCGACGGCATGCTCTCGCAGATGACCAAGTTCCCTAACCAACGCTACGCTGACTCGCACGAAGCGATCGCCGATCTGCTGCGCGCCCAGGTCACCGCCCTGGATACCCTGAAGAAGAAGCTCGGCGCACCCATGGGCCGCCAGAGCAAGGGCATCGCCCAGCCGCTGCAAGCCGAAGCCTGGCGTAGCCACTCTTCGCTGAAAAGCCTGGAAGCCAGCCTCAAAGCCGCCCAAGCGGTGTGGGTCGGGGTCGACAATCAAGGCCTGCGCGGCCTGCTTGGCAAAGACCAGAGCGCCTTGGCGCAGAAGATCGACGACGCCTACGCAAGCTCGGTCAAACTGCTGGCCGACAACCACAAGACCCTGGGCGAGCTGCTGGCCGACGATGCCGGCAAACAGACGCTCAACCAGATCTACGACAGCCTCAACGTGGTGCACCGCCTGCATGAAGGCGAGCTGGCCAAGGCGTTGAACATCCAGCTGGGCTTCAATGCCAACGATGGTGACTGATCATGCTGCGACGCCAGGCCCTCAAACTCGGTAGCCTCCTGCTCAGCGCCCTGACCCTGGGCGGTTGGAGCCTGTTGCGCAACAAAGGCAGCGAACCGCTGCTGCTGTCGGCGCGTGACGACGCTGACGGCAAGCACTATGCCGTCGGCTACCGGCTGGACGGCAGCCAAGTGTTCGCCACCGAAGTGGGCCAGCGTTGCCACGCCATCATCAACCACCCCGAGCTGCCGATCGCCCTGTTCGTCGCCCGTCGCCCAGGTACCGAAAGCTACCTGGTCGACCTGCGTGACGGGCGCCTGCTGCAAACCATCCGCTCGCAACCCAACCGCCACTTCTATGGCCACGCGGTGATCCATAACAGCGGCGAGTGGTTGTATGCCACCGAGAACGACACCACCGACCCAGGACGTGGCGTGCTTGGCGTCTATCGCTTCGAAGGTGAACGGCTGGTGCATACGGGCGAGATCCCCACTCACGGAATCGGCCCGCATGAGCTGGCCTGGCTACCCGACGGCGAAACCCTGGTGGTGGCCAATGGCGGTATCCGCACCGAGGCCGAAAGCCGGGTAGAAATGAACCTCAACGCGATGGAGCCGAGCCTGGTCCTGATGCAGCGCGATGGCACCCTGCTGAGCAAGGAAACCCTTGCCCAGCAGATGAACAGCGTGCGTCACCTGGCCATTGCGGACGATGGTACGGTGGTCGCCTGCCAGCAGTTCATGGGCGATGCCGATGAAACTGCCGAACTGCTGGCGATCAAGCGCCCGGGTGAGCCGTTCAAGGCCTTCCCGGTGCCAGAGCGGCAGTTGCAGGCCATGGCCCAGTACACCGCCAGCGTGGCCATCCACAATGATTTACGCCTGGTGGCGCTGACTGCGCCGCGTGCCAACCGCTTGTTTATCTGGGATCTGGACAGTGCCCAGGTCAGGCTTGATGCACCGATGCCCGATTGTGCTGGGGTGGGTGCGGTAAAAGATGGTTTTGTCGTCACCTCCGGGCAGGGGCGCTGCCGCTTCTATGACTGTCGCAAGCAAGACTTGATCGGCCAGCCGATGGAACTGCCTTCGGGGTTCTGGGATAACCACCTGCATCTGGCCTGATCTCTTTTGTGTGCTAAGCACTGAGATAGTGGGGCCGCTTTGCGGCCCTTCGCGGGCAAGCCCGCTCCCACAGGTTTAGCGCAGGCTCAAGAGAGGCGCGGCCTCTGTGGGAGCGGGCTTGCCCGCGAAGGGCTGCAAAGCAGCCCCACTTCAGGTCTTGAAAACCTACCCAGCCACCTGTCTCTTCCCCCCCCTTTCCCACTTCTCTGAAAACAGGCAATACTCTTCCCATCCGCACGTGGGCAGGATCGCCCGTGGTCGTGCCATACCTATAACAACCACGCATCCAAGGAACCGGACTTATGCTGCGCCGCCGCATGCTGATCATGTTGGCCGTCGTGCTGCTGATTGTATTGATCCTAGGGGGCATCAAGGCCTTCTCGATCTACAACCAGATCCAGGTATTTACCGCGCCCAAGCCACCGATCAGCGTGGCCGCCGCGACCGCCGAGCAGCGCCAGTGGCAACAGCGACTGCCCGCTGTCGGCAGTCTCAAGGCCTTGCAGGGCGTCGACCTGAGCCTGGAAGTGGCCGGCACGGTCAAGTCGCTGCACTTCGACTCCGGCCAACAGGTCAAGGCCGGGCAATTGCTGCTGCAACTGGACAGCGACGCCGAAACCGCGCTGCTGGGCACCGCCCAGGCTGACCTGGGGCTGGCCAAGGTGGACTTCGGCCGCGGCAGCCAACTGGTCGGCGACCAGGCCATCTCCCGCGGTGAGTTCGACCGCTTGACTGCGCAATATCGGCGCAACCAGGCCGTGGTCGATCAGCTCAAGGCATCGCTGGCGAAAAAGAGCATCAAGGCGCCGTTCAGCGGCACCATCGGCATCCGCCAGGTGGATGTCGGTGATTTCCTCGCCAGCGGCACGGTGATCGCCACCCTGCAAGATGTATCCAGCCTCTACGTCGACTTCAACGTGCCCGAACAAGCCCTGCCGCAGCTGAGCCTCGGCCAGCAGGTACTGGTACAGGTGGGCGCCTTCCCCGGACAGACCTTCCCAGCCAGCCTCAGCGCGATCAACCCCAAGGTCGAGGAAAGCACGCGCAACCTGCTGGTGCGCGCCACCCTGGCCAACCCCGAGCGCAAGCTGCTGCCGGGGATGTTCGCCAATCTGCTGATCCTGCTGCCTGATCCACGCCCGCAAGTGGTGGTGCCGGAAAGCGCGATTACCTACACGCTGTATGGCAATTCGGTGTACGTCGTCAGCGCCAAGAAGGACAAGGACGGCCAGCCAGAAACCAACGCAGAAGGCCAACCCGTGCTGATCGCCGAGCAGCGCACGGTACAAACCGGCGAGCGCCGCGACGGCGTGGTGGTGATCAACCAAGGACTCAAGGCGGGCGATCAGGTGGTCAGTGCCGGGCAACTGAAACTGACCTCGGGCGCGTCGATCCGGATTGCCCCCGACCACGCCCTGCAGCGGCAAAACTCACCCAACGCGCAGCGCACGGACTGAGGAGGCTGGCATGGCGTTCACCGATCCGTTCATCCGCCGCCCGGTGTTGGCCAGCGTGGTCAGCTTGCTGATCCTGCTGCTGGGTTTCCAGGCCTGGAGCAAGCTGCAGATCCGCCAGTACCCGCAGATGGAAAACGCCCTGATCACGGTGACCACCGCCTACCCCGGAGCCAACGCCGAAACCATCCAGGGCTACATCACCCAGCCGCTGCAGCAGAGCCTGGCCAGCGCCGAAGGCATCGACTACATGACCTCGGTGAGCCGCCAGAACTTCTCGATCATCTCCATCTACGCGCGTATTGGCGCCAACAGCGACCGGCTGTTCACCGAGCTGTTGGCCAAGGCCAACGAAGTGCGCAACAAGCTGCCGCAAGAATCCGAAGACCCGGTGCTGAGCAAAGAAGCCGCCGACGCTTCGGCGCTGATGTACATCAGCTTCTACAGCGAGCAGATGAGCAACCCGCAAATCACCGATTATCTGTCGCGGGTGATCCAGCCCAAGCTGGCCACCCTGCCAGGCATGGCTGAAGCCGAGATCCTCGGCAACCAGGTGTTCGCCATGCGCATCTGGATCGACCCGGTCAAGCTGGCAGGCTTCGGCCTCTCGGCCAACGATGTGACCGCGGCGGTGCGCCGCTACAACTTCCTTTCCGCTGCCGGTGAGGTCAAAGGCGAGTACGTGGTGACCAGCATCAACGCCACCACCGAACTGAAATCGCCGGAAGCCTTCGCCGCCCTGCCGCTCAAGACCGAGGGCGATACCCGGGTGCTGCTGGGCGACGTCGCGCGCGTCGAAATGGGCGCGGAAAACTACGACACGGTCAGCTCGTTCGATGGCACGCCATCGGTGTACATCGGCATCAAGGCCACGCCTGCGGCCAACCCGCTGGAGGTGATCAAGGAAGTGCGGCGGATCATGCCAGAGCTGGAGAGCCAGTTGCCGGCAAGCCTGAAGGTGTCCATCGCCTATGACGCCACGCTGTTCATCCAGGCCTCGATCGATGAAGTGATCAAGACCCTTGGCGAGGCGGTGCTGATCGTCATCGTCGTGGTGTTCCTGTTCCTCGGCGCGCTGCGTTCGGTGTTGATCCCGGTCATCACCATCCCGCTGTCGATGATCGGCGTATTGTTTTTCATGCAGATGATGGGCTATTCGCTGAATTTGCTCACGCTCCTGGCGATGGTGCTGGCCATCGGCCTGGTGGTGGACGATGCCATCGTCGTGGTGGAAAACATCCACCGCCATATCGAAGAGGGCAAGTCGCCCTTCGATGCAGCCCTGGAGGGCGCCCGCGAAATCGCCATGCCGGTGGTGTCGATGACCATCACCCTGGCCGCCGTGTATGCGCCGATTGGCTTTCTGCAAGGACTGACCGGCGCCCTGTTCAAGGAGTTCGCCCTGACCCTGGCGGGTGCGGTAATCATCTCCGGCGTTGTCGCCCTGACCCTGTCGCCGATGATGTGCGCACTGTTGCTGCGTCACGAGCAGAACCCCAGCGGCCTGGCCCATCGCCTGGATGTGCTGTTCGAAGGGCTCAAGGTTCGCTACCAGCGTCTGCTGCACGGCACCCTCAACAGCCGGCCGGTGGTGCTGGTGTTCGCCGTGATCATCCTGTGCCTGATCCCGGTCCTGCTGAAATTCACCCAGAGTGAACTGGCGCCCAACGAAGACCAGGGCGTGATCTTCATGATGAGCAGTTCGCCGCAGCCGGCCAACCTGGATTACCTGAACGCCTACACCGACGAGTTCACCACGATCTTCAAGAGCTTCCCCGAGTATTACTCCTCGTTCCAGATCAACGGTTTCAATGGGGTACAGAGCGGCATCGGCGGCTTTTTGCTCAAGCCGTGGAATGAGCGCGAACGCAGCCAGATGGAGTTACTGCCGCTGGTCCAAGCCAAGCTCGAAGAGATCGGCGGCCTGCAGATCTTTGGCTTCAACCTGCCCTCGCTGCCGGGCACCGGCGAGGGTCTGCCGTTCCAATTCGTGATCAACAGCGCTGGCGATTACCCCGCCCTGCTGGAAGTCGCCCAGCGGGTCAAGGAACGTGCCCAGGCCTCGGGCAAGTTCGCCTTCCTCGATATCGACCTGGCGTTCGACAAGCCTGAAGTGGTGGTCGACATCGACCGGGCCAAAGCGGCGCAGATGGGCGTATCGATGGACGTGCTCGGCGGTACCCTGGCGACCCTGCTGGGCGAAGCCGAGATCAACCGCTTTACCCTGGAAGGGCGCAGCTACAAGGTTATCGCCCAGGTCGAGCGGCCGTACCGCGATAACCCAGGCTGGCTGAACAACTACTACGTGAAGAACGACCAGGGCCAACTACTGCCGCTGTCGACCCTGATCACCCTCAGCGACCGCGCCCGCCCGCGCCAGCTCAACCAGTTCCAGCAGCTGAACTCGGCGATGATCCAGGGCGTGCCGATGGTCAGCATGGGAGAGGCGCTGGCAACCGTGCAGCAGATCGCCCGCGAAGAGGCGCCGGAAGGCTTCTCTTTCGACTATGCCGGAGTTGCGCGGCAGTTCGTCCAGGAAGGCACCGCGCTGTGGGTAACCTTTGGCCTGGCGCTGGCGATCATCTTCCTGGTGCTGGCGGCGCAGTTCGAGAGTTTCCGCGATCCGCTGGTGATCCTGGTGACCGTGCCGCTGTCGATTTGCGGGGCGTTGCTGCCGTTGTTTTTGGGGGTGTCGAGCATGAACATCTACACCCAGGTGGGTTTGGTGACGCTGATCGGGTTGATCACCAAGCACGGCATTTTGATCGTCGAATTCGCCAATCAATTGCGTGAAGAAAAGGGCCTGGACAGGCGCGAGGCGATTGAAGAGGCGGCAGCGATTCGCTTGCGCCCGGTGCTGATGACCACCGCCGCGATGGTATTTGGCATGGTGCCACTGATTCTTGCGACAGGCGCCGGGGCGGTGAGCCGCTTCGATATCGGCATGGTGATCGCAACCGGGATGTCGATCGGGACACTGTTTACCCTGTTTGTGTTGCCCTGCATCTATACCTTGCTGGCGCACAAGACGATTGCAGGGGAACAGCAGACGGTGATCGAGAGGTAGTCGTGGAGACTGGCGAAGCCCTCGCTAGCGGATGGGGGCTGCCATGCAGCCCGTCGCAGGCTTCGCCAGCTCTTACAGGGAATGAATGACTCGGATATTGTCAGCCGAACGGCCGCAACCCTTGACGCAAGCCGAACAGGAACAGCAGCAGATCATTGTCTGGCTGCGCCACGGCTTGCTGTTTTGCCACACGCGGCAGAGCGCACTGCCCTGCCTGATCAGCTTTGCTGAATACCGTTGGGCCCGGTTCGTCCCAGGCAGCCGCAGCTGCCGTCGTCACCACCAATGCGCCCACCAGAAACAAAGCTCGAGCTATTTCTAGTTTCATTGCTCTAACCCTTTGACAGCGCTGCCAAACGCCATCTGGTAAAAATAGAGCAGTGTTTGCCACTCTGCCTCGTTGAGTGACGAATGGCGGCGTAGCTGACCCAGGTCATTCAGCGCTGCACGCTGGCGACTGATGCGCCGCCGGCACTTCTCCAAATCGAGCAACGCGACTTCAGCGCGGGCTTGCTCGCCCTCGCCACTGATCTTGATGAATACATGCTTGCCGTACAGGCAGCCATGCTGCCAATGGCCCAGGTGCATGCGCGCCAGATTGTCGGCCAAATCCTTGAGCATGCGTTCGTGCACCACCTGCGGATAGCGCTGCCGCGCGCCCTCGGCATGCCAGGTATCCAGATCGACAAAGCCATCCAGCGCTTCGCTGACCAACAGCGCACGCCACTGGTGATCGCCATCGCGTTGAACACCGCAGTAGACGATGCGCGGCACGCGTACACCCAGTTGTTCGAAGCTGTGCAAGGCGTCCTGCTCGCGCAGCACCGTTGGCCGACCAAACGGATGCAGCAGGCTGCGATAGAGGTGCCCGACCTGGCGCTTGGCGTACAGCAACTGCCCGCTTGCGTCGTTCAGCCGCTGCACGCCGCTTTCGCCGCCGCGCCGCTGATTGGGTTCCTCTACCCACTCACCCTGCTGTTGCCAGTAGTAATCGAACTGCGAACCGCGACCCTGGGCTACCGCCATGAATACCTACCCCTTGCGTAATACGTAAACTCGCCACATGGCGTAGAACGGCAGGAAGTCCAGACGTTCCTGAATTCTAAAGCCGGCAGTCAAAAATTCTTGCTCGACTGTGTCAGCGGGTAACACGAAGCGGTTTTGGTAACTGCCCTGCTCCGCTTTGGCGCTACGACGCTGCTCGAGCTTTTTGCGCCGCCAGGCTTTGAAGTTGCCATCAACCCACAGCGACAGGATTACGCTGTCGCGGCTAACCCGATGAAACTCCGAGAGAATGGTCTGGCGATGGGCCGCTTCGCCGATGTGGTGGAACAGGCGCATGCAGAAGATGCTGTCCACGGCGTTGTCCGGCAGATCGATGGCAAAGGCTGAAGTCTGCAAGGGCCGTACCCGCGCCACCACCTCTGGCGGTTGCGCGGCACAGGCTGTCCCGATCATCGCTTCGGAGTTGTCGGCGCCAATGATTACCCGATTGGCCTTTTCCGCCAGCAGCGGCCAGAAGCGGCCAGCGCCGCAGGGCAGGTCGAGCACCAGGCCAGGGTCGCCCGCCAGTGCCAGGGCGCGCCGCGCCAATTGCTCATCACGCTGGTGAGACAGGCGACGAGCCAAGCCATCCTGGTGCTTGAGGAAGTAGTCACGGGCGTGTTGCTGGTCGTACTTCTCGGAAAATTCGAGTTTGATGGGGCTACGCATTGGGCATCTCCAGACTCCAGTGCGCTCACCTTAGGTAAGCGCGCGTTGGAATCAGGTTATGCAAATGTGAAAAATCTGTCGGACTTTTCCACAAGTTTTGCAAGAAGTTACTAATTACTTGGTAGAGGGCTCTTGGCCGATCAGCGTGCCCGCTTCCGGCGCTGGCGCGCCCTGACTGAGGTCGACCTGGAAGCGACACCCGTGTGGCAAGGTCGCGCTCAGGGTGACCCGCCAGCCCTGGTCGTCACAGATCCGCTGCACCAGTGACAGGCCCAGGCCCAGACCCTCGCCGCGGCGCTCATCGCCACGCACGAAGGGGCGGAACATCGCTTCGCGCTGCTCTTCCGGGATACCCACACCGCTGTCCTCGACACTGAAACCGTTAGCCTCCAGGCTCAGGCGGATGTAGCCACTGTCGGTGTAGTGCGCCGCGTTGCGCAGCAAGTTGCCCATCACCGATTGCAGGAAGGTGGCGTTGTACAGCACCGGGCTGGCGCTGACCCGGCCGTCGTAGTACAGGGTCAGGCCCTTTTGCTCGACGGTATCGCGCCAGACGCCGATCAGATCGTCGGCCACCTCACGCAAAGTCGCCTTGGAGGCGACCGCGCCTTCATCGCGCTGGGCGCGGGCGAGCATCAGGAAGGTCTTGACCAGCTCACGCATCTCCTCGGTGGCGCGGGCGATGCGCTCCACCTGGTTACGCGCGCGGCTGTCCAGGCCGGGGTTTTCCATCAGCAGCTCGCAAGAAGTGGCCAGCACCATCAGTGGCGTGCGCAATTCATGGCTGACGTCACTGGTGAATAGCCGCTCGCGGGTCAACGCATCGCGCAACCGGCCCAGGGTGTCATCGAAGGCCACCGCCAACTGGCCAACCTCGTCCGCGGCATAGTCCGGGGCCAAGGGCGGCGCCAGGCCGAGCAACTGATCGCGATGGCGAACCTGGCGCGCCAGGCGGATTACCGGGGCCATCACGCGCCGGGCCAGCAGCCAGCCGAGGATCACCGCCAGCACCAGGCTGAGCACGAAACCCACTACCACCACCGCGAACAGCACCCGCTCGCGCTCTTCGAAATCACTCTGGTCCTGCAACAGCACGTAGTGACGACCGTCCACTACCTCGACCATGGCGTGGTAAGACAACTGATCGCGGAACACTTCATGGAAACCGGCGTTGAGGTGGCGCAAGTCCTTGGGCAACTCGAAATCGTCGCGCCCGCCACTGAAGTAGAACAGCTGGTCCGGGCGTGGCCGGTGGCTCCAGTCACTGACGCTGTCCATGCGCAGCAGGCGCTGCAGGTCACCGCCGAGCACGGCAGAGATCAGCCGTTCTTCGACCAGGTGCACGGTGGCGACGATACCGAAGGCGAAGGCCCCGGCCACCAGGGCGCTCATCAAGGCAAAGGCGATGATGATGCGCTGGGCAAGGCTTTGCTTAAACTCCATCGCGACCCTCGGCGAGGCGATAGCCGACGCCGTGGACGGTATGCAGCAACGGTTTGTCGAAAGGTTTGTCGATCACTTGGCGCAGCTGGTGGACATGGCTGCGCAGGCTGTCACTGTCGGGGCAGTCATCGCCCCACAGGGCTTCTTCCAGCACTTCGCGGCGCAGCACGTGCGGGCTCTTCTGCATCAGTACCGCGAGCAGCTTGAGGCCCACCGGGTTGAGCTTGAGCAAGCGGCCCTGGCGGGTGACTTCGAGGGTGTCCAGGTCATAGCTGAGGTCGGCGACCTGCAACGTGCGGCGCCCTCCCCCTTGGCTGCGGCGCAGCACCGCTTCGATGCGCGCGGCCAGCTCCGACAACGCGAACGGCTTGAGCAGGTAGTCGTCGGCACCGGAGCGAAAGCCCTGCAGGCGGTCATCCAGTTGATCGCGAGCGGTGAGCATGATCACCGGCGTGTCGCGACGGGCATCCTCGCGCAGGCGCTTGCACAGGGTGTAGCCATCGATGCCGGGCAGCATGATGTCGAGCACGATCAGGTCGTAGTGCTCGGTCGCGGCCAGGTGCAGGCCAGACAAACCATCCTGGGCACAATCGACGGTGTAGCCCTTCATGCCGAGGTAATCGGCCAGATTGGCAAGAATATCGCGGTTGTCTTCAACCAAAAGAATGCGCATCGGGGTCTCCTGTGCGGCGCTTTCGCAGTGCGCGGCAGGCGCAGCTTACGGCCATCAATGGCCGGGCGCCAGCCTTGCGGGGATATCGTCGATGCCGACGCTTTTTTCACCGAACCTTCACCCGCTCAAGATAGCGGTGAGCAGACAATGGCCGATCTCTTTCGCTCCTGGAGCCACCATGCATTCAGCCGCTCGACCTCGCCCGCTCAATCTTTGGCTGTACCTGGGCATCCCGCTGGCCATCGCTGCGGGCCTGTTGCTGCTTGAATTGACCCCATTGGACATGGACCTGGCCACACTGGCCTTCGACCCGGGCGCGGGGCAGTTCATCGGCCGCCATAGCTATTGGCTGGAAACCATCCTGCACGATCGGGTCAAGCAGGCGGTGATCGGCTTGGGCTTGCTGGCGGTGCTCGCCTTCATCACCAGCTTGGTCTGGCCGCGCCTGTTTGCCTGGCGCCGTGAGCTCGGCTGCCTGGTGCTGTCGCTGGCGCTTTCGACCAGTTTCGTCACCCCGCTCAAGCAGCTGACGGCGGTGCAGTGCCCATGGAGCCTGAGCCAGTTTGGCGGTAAGGAGACCTACAGCAAGCTGCTGGAGGCACGCCCTGCGACCGACAAACCGGGGATGTGCTGGCCGGGTGGGCATGCGGCGACTGGGTTCAGCCTGTTTGCGCTGTTCTTCGTGCTGCGTGACCGGCGCCCGCGCATGGCGCGAGCGGCGTTGCTGGTGGCGACCACGACCGGCGTGGTGTTGTCATTGGGGCGGATGTTGCAGGGGGCGCATTTTTTCTCGCACAACGTGTGGACGGCGGTGTTCTGCTGGCTAATTGGATTGGGCTGTTATTACTTGGTGTTGTATCGCCGGGGAGTGGCTTGCGTGCCGGTCGGGCAGAATAGCGTCGCCTGAGCAGGTTTGGGGCCGCTTTGCGGCCCATCGCGGGCGAGCCATCGCCTACAGGGACGGGCTGTCTGTAGAAGAGGGCTCGTCGCAGCGCCGAACCGCTGCGATGGGCGCAAAGCGGCCTTGATATCTCGACACAAAAAACAAAAAGCCCCGCACTAGGCGGGGCTTCTCGTTACAGCGAGGGGGTAAGGCTGGCTTACATCATGCCGCCCATGCCGCCCATGCCACCCATGCCGCCCATGTCAGGCATGCCGCCAGCAGGAGCTTCCTGAGGAGCGTCGGCAATCATCGCCTCGGTGGTGATCATCAGACCGCCGATCGAAGCTGCAGCTTGCAGCGCCGAGCGAGTGACCTTGGCTGGGTCAAGGATGCCCATCTCGATCATGTCGCCGTATTCGCCGGTAGCGGCGTTGTAACCAAAGTTACCCGAACCTTGCTTGACCTTGTCAGCGACAACGCTTGGCTCGTCGCCGGCGTTGGCAGTGATCTGGCGCAGCGGCGATTCAACGGCGCGGCGCAGCAGGGCGATACCGACGTTCTGGTCTTCGTTGTCGCCTTTGAGGTCGACAATGGCTGCCAGGGCACGTACCAGGGCAACACCACCGCCAGGCACCACGCCTTCTTCAACGGCTGCACGGGTAGCGTGCAGGGCGTCTTCAACGCGGGCTTTCTTCTCTTTCATTTCAACTTCGGTGCCAGCACCGACCTTGATCACGGCAACACCGCCAGCCAGCTTGGCCAGACGCTCTTGCAGCTTCTCACGGTCGTAGTCAGACGAAGTCTCTTCGATCTGGGCACGGATCTGCTTGACGCGTGCTTCGATGTCAGCGTCGACGCCAGCGCCGTCGATGATGGTGGTGTTTTCCTTGGACAGGATGACGCGCTTGGCGTTACCCAGGTGCTCCAGGGTAGCCGACTCCAGGGACAGACCGATCTCTTCGGAGATGACGGTACCGCCAGTCAGAACGGCGATGTCTTGCAGCATGGCCTTGCGGCGATCACCGAAGCCAGGAGCCTTGACCGCAGCGACCTTGACGATGCCGCGCATGTTGTTGACTACCAGGGTAGCCAGCGCTTCGCCTTCAACGTCTTCAGCCACGATCAGCAGCGGACGGCCGGCCTTGGCAACGGCTTCCAGAACTGGCAGCAGCTCACGGATGTTGGAGATCTTCTTGTCGACCAGCAGCAGCAGCGGGCCTTCGAGCTCGGCAACCATGGTGTCTGGCTTGTTGACGAAGTAAGGCGACAGGTAGCCGCGGTCGAACTGCATGCCTTCTACGACAGACAGTTCGTTTTCCAGGCCCGAGCCTTCTTCAACGGTGATGACGCCTTCTTTACCGACTTTTTCCATGGCTTCGGCGATGATCTCACCGATGGAGGTGTCGGAGTTGGCGGAGATGGTGCCTACCTGAGCGATGGCCTTGGAGTCGGCGCATGGCTTGGACAGGTTTTTCAGCTCGGCGACGACAGCGGCGGTGGCCTTGTCGATACCGCGCTTCAGATCCATCGGGTTCATGCCGGCAGCGACGGCCTTGAGGCCTTCGTTGACGATGGCTTGAGCCAGAACGGTAGCGGTGGTGGTGCCGTCACCGGCAGCATCGTTGGCCTTGGAAGCAACTTCCTTGACCAGTTGGGCGCCCATGTTTTCAAAGGCGTCTTTCAGTTCGATTTCCTTGGCAACCGAAACACCGTCTTTGGTGATGGTTGGCGCACCGAAGCTCTTGGCCAGGACAACGTTACGGCCTTTCGGGCCGAGGGTCGCTTTAACAGCGTCAGCCAGAACGTTGACACCAACGAGCATTTTCTTACGGGCGGAATCGCCGAATTTTACGTCTTTAGCAGCCATGATCGTTTAATCCTTGGAAATTCTTTGGAGTAACGGGAAATCGGGGAAATCAGCCTTCGACAACGGCGAGAATCTCGTTCTCAGCCATTACCAGCAGGTCTTCGCCATCGACTTTCACAGTGTTGCTGCCCGAGTAAGGGCCGAAAACCACTTTGTCACCCACTTTCACGGCCAGCGCGCGAACTTCGCCGTTGTCCAGGATGCGACCGGTGCCGACGGCAACAACTTCACCGCGGTTTGGTTTTTCAGCGGCCGAACCCGGCAGGACGATACCGCCAGCGGTTTTCGATTCTTCTTCGCTGCGACGGATGACTACGCGGTCATGCAGAGGACGAAGCTTCATTGTCGATCTCTCCCAAATTGTGGTTTTCATCGGCCGGTGTCGACACCGGCGGTTGAGGCATTCCGGCGTTGCCGGGAGGGGCCTGCATCAGCAAACCCCTGAGTCTTGTCTGGCGTTGCCACCAGAAACCTTGCGGTGACCACATACATGAGGCCGCTGGAAACAATTACAAGGCTTGCCCTGGAAAAAATTTCATAGCCTTATCGCAAAACGCACAACGGCCCCTCTCGGGGCCGCTGGGCAAAGGCTTGCAACAGTTACTTGTCGCGCCGCTCGTACTCGCCTTCGATGACGTTAGGACGGTGGGCACCCTCTGGCGGACGGGCACTGTACGGATCGTCCTGGAACGCTCGCTGGCGCATGGCCTGAGCCTCGGCCCGCTGACGCAGCTTGCGCGCCGCCAGGTGACGGGTGAACGGCAGCAGGCAGATCAGGCCGAGCACGTCGCTGATGAAACCTGGGATCAGCAACAGGCCACCACCGACCGCCAGCATCATGCCCTGGAACATGTCCTCGGCGGGCAGCTCGCCGCGCTGCAGGCTCTCACGGGCACGCAAGGCGGTGGCCAAGCCGGCCACACGCATCACCAGCACACCCAGGGCGGAACCGGCGATGATCAACAGCAGCGCCGGGAAGAAACCGATGGCGGCGCTGACTTTGACGAAGACGAACAGCTCCAGCACCGGAAAAATCAGAAACAGCAGTAGGAAAACACGCATCAAGGGTTCCTCGACGGAAGACAACCTTCCAGTAAGACCTCAAATGGATGCGTGTGCTCGTTTTTTCAACCCTCGACGTCCGCCGCGGTTGGCCAACTGTGGGCGCGCGCCAGCAAAACCAGGGCTTCGCGAACTTGTGTCGGCGTATTGCAGGTGCTTGGGAATGGCAGCCAGTAAACCGCCTGACCGATGCGCAGGTGCATGCCCTCACTGTCGATGCCGACCAGTTGCGCCGCTGGCGTGCGCGGCAAGTCGCTCAGTTCGACGTAGTGGGCGATGGCGTTGGCATGGTCGCTGTTCATGTGCTCGATCATGCTCGCCTCGGCCTTGCCGGCAAAGGTGTTGGCCAGGGTGACCTGGTCGAGCCAGTGAATCGCACCGAAGCCGCCGATGTAGCGGTGGCGCACCGGCTGCAGCACCCAGAAATCGAAGTCATGGGCCTTGTGGTAATTGGCGGCTTCCGGGAAGTAGCGGTAGTAACGCTCGGCCGCCGCGTCGATGGCCGCTTCATCGGTGAGCTTGTGCGCCTCGGCCATGACCGTAAGGCGGCCAACGGCCTGCACATCCTCGGCGTCGCGCTCACCGACCAGCAGCGAGCACTTGGGGTCTTTTTGCAGGTTGTGGGTGTGTTGGGCGATGCGGCTGATGAGGATCAGCGGATGGCCTTCGGCGTCCAGGCAGTACGGCACGACGGAACCGAACGGGTAGCCGGGCATGGACTTGGAATGGGTCGAGAGCACGCCGCGGTATTCCTTGAGCAGCAGTTCCCGGGCGGGGCGAAGGGCGTTGGTACTCACGAAAGAGGCTCCTGAAGAAAATCAGCTGCAAGCTATAAGCTACAAGCGGCAAGAAAAAGCAAGCCAGCGACGCCGGTTAAAGGTCCGTACGTCCGCTCTTGCTTGCCGCTTGTAGCTTACCGCTAGCAACTGCTTTTACCAGGTAACGCCAAAGCCTGCGGTATAGCGGGTTTTGTCCAGATCGCTGTCACGGGTACCCTGGATCATGTCCTTCTCGGCCTTGAGGTTCAGCGAGGCCCACTCGGTAACCTTGTAGCGCAGGCCGATCTCGGCATCCAGCGAGTAGTCGGCGACCCCACCCAGCGGCTTGCCCAGCTCGCCATTGGTGAACAGCTGGACGTTCTTGCCGATCAGGTAGCGGGTGTAGTCCCACTTGACTGCCGCCGAATAGAAGTTGTCCTTGCCGCCATCACGGTATTGGTAGTCCGTGCGGTTGATCAGCGAGCCGAGCGAGAACGCGCCCAGCTCGTCATCCCAGAACTGGTAACCCGGGCCGGTACCCACGGTACGCTGGCGGGCCAGGTCTTCGATGTGGTCACGCTTGTATTCCAGACGGCCCTGCCAGAACCATTTCTCGGTGAGGAAACGATCCAGCGCGTACTCGGCGCTCCAATTGTTGGTGGTGGTGACGTCGTCCTTGGTTTCGCGGTTGTACTCGCCTTCGGCGTTGTGCCGCCAGCGGCCGTGGCGGGCGGTAGTCTTGAAGCTGACGTCGTAGTCGTCGGTGTCGTTCTCGGCGCGCTTGTAGTCCATGGCCAGGTCAACATTGCCCTTCCACAGGAAGTCTTCGACCAAAGGTCGCGGCTTCATGATCTGCTCGATGCTGGCCAGATCGACGGTCTTGGGCGCATCGCCGTTGGCCAGGGTGACCTTGCCTGGCTCGGCGGCCTTGAGCGACTTGGCTTTCTCGCCCGTGTAGGCGTCCTGCTTGACCAGCATCTCCTGATCGCTTTCCAGCGTCTGCACCTGTTTCCAGTCCAGGGCGATGGAGCCACCATACGGCGTCTCGAGCAGCAGCTTGCCGCCGTCGAAGACCTTGATCTTGCCACTGAGCTTGTCACCGTTCTTCATCCAGACGGTGTCGGCCAACACAGGGGTACACAGGGATGCGGCGATAAGGCAGAGCAAGGTTCTAGAATACATAAGCTGACTACGGGCTCGGTTTGACGAAAAAAGCCGGGCATTATCCAGATGCACACGACTAGAGCAAGGACAGACCCAGCCCATGCCGTTGAGTTCAACTCTCATTTACCAGGCCTACACGCCGTTTGGCCTGCCACACCCGGCGCTCGCCTGATGTCAGGGGTTTCGCACCTTTCGGCGGAAGATGCCGATGCCCGACGAATGGCACTGTATTCCGTGCTGGGCCAGATTCCCTCGGGCAAGGTCGTCAGCTATGGCCAGCTGGCCGAGTTGGCAGGGTTAGGGCGAGCAGCGCGTTGGGTCGGGCGTACCCTTGGGCAGTTGCCTGCGGACACCCGTTTGCCCTGGCACCGGGTGCTCGGCGCCGGAGGGCGCCTGAGCCTGGCACTGGGCACCCCGTCGGGCGACGAACAGCGTGCTCGGCTGCGCGCGGAAGGGGTCAATGTAACCAATAATCGTGTGGATATGACGCACCATGGCTGGCGTCCAATGGAGCACAGCGGTTAGAGTGCGCGCTTTGTTTTCGTAAACTTGAGGCAGATGTTGGCCCATGCCCCGTAAAACCTGGCGCGCTGCGCTCGCTGCCTATGCCAGCCCGTCAACCCTGGTGCTCTTGCTGCTTGGCTTTGCCGCCGGCCTGCCGTACATGCTGGTGTTCTCAACGCTTTCGGTGTGGTTGCGCGAAGCCGGTGTGGCGCGCGAAACCATCGGCTATGCCAGCCTGATCGGCCTTGCCTACGCCTTCAAATGGGTCTGGTCGCCACTGCTCGACCAATGGCGCCTGCCACTGCTCGGCGGCCTTGGCCGGCGTCGCTCGTGGCTGCTGCTGTCGCAGGTGTTGGTGGTGATCGGCCTGGTCGGCATGGGCTTGTGCGACCCACAAAAGCATCTGTCGTGGCTGATTGCCTTGGCGGTGCTGGTGGCCTTCGCTTCAGCTACCCAGGACATCGCCGTCGACGCCTATCGCCTGGAAATCGCCGATGACCAGCGCCAAGCCGCCCTCGCCGCCAGCTACATGGCCGGTTACCGGGTCGCCGCGCTGTTGGCCACGGCCGGTGCACTGTTCTTCGCCGAGTGGTTTGGCTCCACTGGCTTCAGCTACTTGCACCAGGCGTGGACCGGCACCTACGTGCTGTTTGGCGTGATCATGCTGCCGGCGGTGTTCACTACCCTGGTGATGCGTGAACCACCGGTTCCGCTGCGCACTCAACTGTCTGCTGCACGTTATGGCCTGGGCCACCAGCTGGCTTCGGTGTTCGTGCTGATCATCCTGCTGGTATCGGTCCCAGCCAGCTTCACCCAGCTGTTCAATACCGACTGGGCCAGCGTAGTGTTCGGCGACTCGACCGTACTCGACCTGTTCCTCGAAGACCGCGCCTTCCTGCGTCTGCTGCTGTACGTGCTGCTGACCTGGGCCTGCCTGTCTTCCCTGGGCCGCCGCGGCCTGGCACCGGTGCTGACGCCGGTCAACGACTTCATCGCGCGTTATCGCTGGCAGGCGCTGCTGCTGTTGGGTCTGATCGCCACCTATCGCATGTCCGATACGGTGATGGGCGTGATGGCCAACGTGTTCTACATCGACATGGGCTTCACCAAGGACCAGATCGCCAGCGTCAGCAAGATCTTCGGCCTGATCATGACTCTGCTCGGCGCCGGTGCTGGCGGGCTGCTGATCGTGCGTTTCGGCATCATGCCGATCCTGTTCATCGGCGGCGTGGCATCGGCGGCGACCAACATCCTGTTCCTGATGCTGGCCGATATGGGGCCGAACCTGGAAATGCTGGTGGTGACTATTTCGCTGGATAACTTCAGCTCCGGCATGGCCACTTCGGCGTTCGTCGCCTACCTGTCCAGCCTGACCAATTTGAAGTTCTCGGCGACACAGTACGCGCTGCTCAGCTCGATCATGCTGCTGTTGCCGCGCTTGATTGGTGGTTACTCAGGGGTGATGGTGGAGAAGTTCGGCTATCACGACTTCTTCCTGATCACTGCGCTGCTGGGAGTGCCGACCTTGATCCTGATCGCCCTGCAGTGGCGTCAGGAGGCTGGGCGCGGCAAGCCGGCCCCTGTCGAGAACACCGCTACCGAGCAGCCTTGAGTCCAGCGCTGGTAATTCTGGCCTCTTCGCGGGCAAGCCCGCTCCCACAGGCACAGCGAAAAGCTTGAGGGCTGCGCTGGTAGTTCGGGCCTCTTCGCGGGCAAGCCCGCTCCCACAGGCACAGCGCAAAGCTTGAGGGCTGCGCAGGTAGTTCGGGCCTCTTCGCGGGCAAGCCCGCTCCCACAGGCACAGCGCAAAGCTTGAGGGCTGCGCTGGTAGTTGTGGCCTGCGCGGGCAAAGCCCGCACCCACAGGCACAGCGCAAAGCTTGAGGGCTGCGCTGGTAGTTCGGGCCTCTTCGCGGGCAAGCCCGCTCCCACAGACACAGCGCAAAGCTTGAGGGCTGCGCTGGTAGTTCTGGCCTTTTCGCGGGCAAGCCCGCTCCCACAGGCACAGCGCAAAGCTTGAGGGCTGCGCTGGTAGTTCGGGCCTCTTCGCGGGCAAGCCCGCTCACACAGGCACAGCGCAAAGCTTGAGGGCTGCGCTGGTAGTTCGGGCCTCTTCGCGGGCAAGCCCGCTCCCACAGACCCCGCGCAAAGCTTGAGGGCTGCGCTGGTAGTTGTGGCCTGCGCGGGCAAAGCCCGCACCCACAGGCACAGCGCAAAGCTTGAGGGCTGCGCTGTAACTGTGGGAGCGGGCTTGCCCGCGAAGAGGGCCACACCGATCTCGAATTACGGCGCGACCGCACCTTCCCCCGACTGGCCGCCCACCACAAACCACAATGGCCACAGTGCCAACGCCCCCGCCACACCCGCCGCCAAGGCAAAATGCAACAGGCTCGCGCCCGCTCCGATCATCGCCAGCACCGCGCCACCCAGCCCCAGCAGGGCAATGGTGATCATGCCGAGCATGGCTGACACCAGGCCTTTGCTCTGCTCGCTGGAGAACAAGGTCATGCGGTACAGCACCGCGTTGGCCACGCCCAGGCCCAGGGCATACAGCGACATTCCCGCCACTACACTGGTCACCGACGGCCACAGCCAAGTAGCCAGGACCATCAGCGCCAAGCCCGCCAGGTACGGCAGCAGCGCTCCGCGTACCAGGCTCGGTAGCGGATAGCGATCAGCAATGCGGTTGATGATCAGGTTGCCCATGATCAGCCCACCGAACACCGGCAACTGCCACAGGGCGTATGCCATGGTGCTCAGGCCTTCATCGTGAATCAGCAGCACCGGCGACAAGCCAATCCAGCCAATCAGCGGCAGACCCACCAGACCCAATGCCGCACTGCCCGCGACGAAGCGGCGGTTGCCCAGCAACTGGCCATAGCCTGCCAACAACGGCAACAGGTGGATCGGTGTGTACGGCAGGCGCGAGCCATCGCGGCGCTCGACCCCAAGGGTTTCCGGCATCAACTTGTACAGCAGCAGCCAGGTCAGCACTGCGCCCACCGCAAAGGCCAGGAACAGCCAGCGCCAGTCCAGCCATTGCAGCATCAAGGTACCAACCAACGGCCCCAGCAGCGGCGAGAGCAAGGCGATGTTGGCCAGCAGGGCCATCATGCGCACCGCATCGGCCTCACTGAACGCCTCGTTAAGCGCCGGGTAGCTGACCGTGACCACGAAACCCAAGCCGATACCCTGCAGCAGGCGCAGCAGGTTGAACACGCCGATGTCATGCACCCAATAGGTCGCCAGGCAAGCTGCGCCGAAGATCAGGCAACCACTGAGCAGCAGTGGACGCCGGCCGTAGCGGTCAGCGAGCGGACCGATCAGCCATTGCAGGACCACCCCGCCCAGCAGGTACAGGTTCAAGGCGTGGGGGATGAACTCGGGGCTGGCGTTGA
This sequence comes from Pseudomonas sp. BT-42-2, assembly GCF_025847435.2. Lineage (NCBI taxonomy): Bacteria > Pseudomonadati > Pseudomonadota > Gammaproteobacteria > Pseudomonadales > Pseudomonadaceae > Pseudomonas > Pseudomonas sp. BT-42-2. The sequence continues at coordinate 146,532 of NZ_JAOYTM010000016.1, read as the reverse complement.
GTTCATCGACCACCACCGGCATGGCGGGCATGACGGCGTCGCTGGCAAGGTAGGTGAGCAGCTCGAACAGGGCCAAGGTCAGGCCGAACAGCAAGGCTCGCCTGGGGGTGATATACAGCAGTGGTTTCATGGCAGGGATCAACGGGGTATGAAGATGGGTCAGGTTATATGCCAGAAAAGGCGGGGCCTGGCTGTGAACAAGTGTAAGGGCGCAGAAATGAAAACGTGGGAGCGGGCTTGCCCCGCGAATTGCGCCAGTCATTGCAACGATATCGTTCGATGACGCGTATTCGCGGAGCAAGCCCGCTCCCACGAGCTTTAAGGGTTTACTCGGTGGCCGCTTCCTGCACCACACGGATCACTCGCTGCGGGAACGGAATGTCGATCCCTTCGGCGCGCAGACGATCACGTGCATGCTCGTTGAGCATGAACATCACGTCCCAGTAGTCGGCGGTCTTGGTCCAGATACGCAGGGATACCGTGATCGAACTGTCGCCCAAAGTGGAAATCACGGCCTGCGGCGCCGGGTCCTGCAACACCCGTGGATCCTGGGCGAGCTCCAGCAGCACGTTACGGGCTTTTTGCAGGTCCGCGTCGTAATCGACACCGACATCGAACACGACCTTGCGCGTCGGCTGGCGGTTGGTGTTGGTGATGATGCCGTTGGACAGGCTGCCGTTGGGCATGATCACGGTCTTGTTGTCACCGGTACGCAGCACGGTGTGGAAGATCTGGATGCTGTCGACCGTACCGCTGACGCCTTGCGCCTCGATCCAGTCGCCAATGCGGAACGGGCGGAACAGCAGGATCAGCACGCCACCGGCGAAGTTCGCCAGGCTGCCCTGCAAGGCCAAACCGATCGCCAGGCCCGCCGCACCGATGGCAGCCACGAACGAGGTGGTTTCGATGCCGATCATCGACGCCACGCTGACCAGAAGCAGCACTTTCAGGACGATGTTGGCCAGGGTGCTGATAAACCCCTGCAAGGCCAGGTCGGCGTTGCGCAGGCCCACCAGTTTGCCCAGGCGGGCACTGAGCTTGTTGGTAATCCACCAGCCGATGGCCAGGGTCAGCAACGCCAGCAGCAGACGGCTGCCGTATTCCATGATCAAGGGAAGCCAGGTCTGCGATTGGCGGACCAGCTGATCGACCTCAGCGTTCAAATCCATATTTATCTCCTGATGCCGAACGGCACGTACACAGTAAAGCAGGCCGCAGGATTTCAGCGGCCGCGGACCCGATGGACATCATTGAGCCAGCGTTGTTCCGGGCCGCTGTGCGATCAGTCGCGGAAGTTGTTGAACTGCAGCGGCATGTCGAATTCCTTGGCGCGCAGGGCAGCAATGGCCTCTTGCAGATCATCGCGTTTCTTGCCGGTAACTCGGACCTGCTCACCCTGGATGGCGGCCTGGACCTTGAGCTTGGCATCCTTGATGTGGGCGACGATCTTCTTCGCCAGCTCTTTATCGATGCCTTCGCGGAACTTGGCTTCTTGCTTCATTTCCTTGCCCGAGGCGTAGGCATCCTTGGTTTCCAGGCACTTGACGTCGATCTTGCGCTTGACCAGGGCACCGCGCAGGATCTCGATCATGGCTTCAAGCTGGAACTCGGCCTCGGCGGTCAACAGAACGGTCTGCTCCTTGTCCTTGAATTCGAAGCTACCCTTACCTTTCAGGTCGTAGCGACGATCCAGTTCCTTGATGGCGTTGTCGACAGCGTTCTGCACTTCGTGCTTGTCCAGTTCCGATACCACGTCGAACGAAGGCATGGTTGTTCTCCAAAAATAAAGACGCGCTCGGCATGAAGATGGAGCACGCAGGGTTTGATGGTTAAAATGCGGGACACATTATAACGGGTTGCGAAACGCAGATGAGCAGCACCTGGCATATTCTCGGCGCCGGTAGCCTGGGCAGCCTTTGGGCGTGCCGCTTGGCTCGCGCTGGCAAGGCGGTACGGCTGATCCTGCGCGATCAGCGGCGGCTGGCATCGTATCAGGCCGCTGGTGGCCTGACCCTGGTCGAACAGGATCACCCCGCGCACTTCGCCATCCCGGCCGAAACCGATGACTTCGGTGGCCCGATCCACCGCTTATTGGTGGCCTGTAAAGCCTATGACGCCGCGCCTGCCGTCGCCCGCCTGGCGCCGCGGCTGGCCGAAGGTGCCGAACTGGTCCTGCTGCAGAACGGCCTGGGTAGCCAGGATGAAGTCGCCGAGCAGGTGCCCCACGCGCGCTGCATCTTTGCCTCCAGCACCGAAGGCGCGTTTCGTGAAGAAGACTGGCGGGTGCGTTTTGCCGGCCACGGTTTCAATTGGCTGGGCGACCCACTCAACCCCGCGGCGCCCGAGTGGTTCGACGATCTGCACGACGCCGGTATCCCTGCCGAGTGGAGCGTGGATATCCTCACCCGACTGTGGCGCAAACTGGCGCTGAACTGCGCGATCAACCCTCTGACGGTACTGCACGACTGCCAGAACGGTGGCCTGCTGGGACACCTGGGCGAAGTCAGCGCGCTGTGCGAGGAGTTGACCGAGTTGCTGCGCCGCTGTGGCCAACCCAAGGCCGCTGAAGAACTGGGTGAAGAGGTCGAACGGGTGATCCTGGCCACTGCAGCCAACTATTCTTCCATGTATCAGGACGTACGCAACGCACGCCGTACCGAGGTGCACTACCTGCTTGGCCACGCCTGTCGCAGCGCTGCCCGCCATGGCCTGCACCTAGCGCAGCTGGAACACCTGCGTCAGCGCCTGGTCGAAAACCTGCAAGCCCGCGGCCTGCCTAGCGACTGACAGCGCCCCTTCAACTGGATACGGACACTGCCTTGCCCATGAACCTGCGCCAACGGCTGGACAACCTCCCGGTCGGGCAGAAACTGCTGGCCGCCCTGCTGGTGCTGCTGGTAACCATCCTGTTGGTGGCCAACCTGACGTTCATCAGCGCCGCGTACTGGATTACCCAGGAAAGCATGGCGCCACAAGCCTTGCAGACCATCGGCCGGCTGGTATCCAACCCGCAACTGTCAGCCCGCGCCGGCGATTCGCCAGAGGCCGCAACTGAACTGCTCAAGGAGCTCGATAGCTACTCGCCGCTGCGCGCCGCCGCCATCTATGGCAGCGACGGACGCATGCTGGCGCAGTTGCAGCATGGCGAGCCTCTGGCCTTGCCCAAGCGCTACCGCAATGTCGATGGCTGGCGGCTGATGGAGTTTCGCAGCAGCCAGTTGATCCGCCTGCCGCGCGCCGCCAACCCACCCGCGCACCTGTTGCTGGTCGCTAGCAGCGAACTGCCGACCGCCTTCTACACCGGCACCCTGAGCGCAAGTATCGCAATCCTGATCTTCAGCATTCTGCTCTGGCTAGTGATCGCCCGGCAGATCAAGCGCCTGATCACCCAGCCGATCAACCAGCTCGAAGAACTCAGCCGCCAGGTAACCCGTGAAGAGAGCTATGCCCTGCGTGCCGAGCGCGGCAACGATGATGAGATCGGCAGCCTGGCCAACGCCTTCAACACCATGCTTTCGCGCATCGAGGCCCGTGAGCAGCAACTCAAGCGCACCCGTGACGAGTTCCAGAGCGCCTACGATCAAGCCCAGGGCCTGGCCGAGGAAACCCGCCACACCAACCGCAAGCTGGAGCTTGAGGTCCAGGTACGCAGCAAGATCGAGAAGAAACTCACCGGCTTTCAGAACTACCTCAACAGCATCATCGACTCGATGCCCTCGGCGCTTATCGCGCTAGACGAACAACTCTACGTGACCCAGTGGAACCATGAAGCCACGGTGCTCTCCGGCACGCCGCTGGATGAGGCGTTGAACCAGCCGATCTTTATCGCCTTCGAGCCGCTCAAGCCATTTTTGCCGCAGCTTAAAGAGAGTGTCGAGAAGCACCGGGTAGCGAAGATCGAACGGGTCACCTGGCCCAAGGATGACGAGCCGCGCCACTACGCCCTGACTTTCTACCCGTTGATGGGCGGCGGCGGGCGTGGCGTGGTGATCCGCATCGATGACATCACCCAGCGCCTGTCGCTGGAAGAGATGATGGTGCAGTCAGAGAAGATGCTCTCGGTGGGCGGCCTGGCCGCTGGCATGGCCCACGAGATCAACAACCCGCTCGGCGCGATCCTGCACAACGTGCAGAACATTCGTCGGCGTCTGTCGCCAGAGCTGCCACGCAACCAGGAGCAGGCCGAAGAGCTGGGCATCGACTTGCCGGTGGTCAACCGCTACCTGGAGAGCCGCGAAGTGCCGCAACTGCTCGACGGCATCCAGCAAGCGGGGGCACGGGCGGCGAAGATCGTCACCCACATGCTCAGCTTCAGCCGGCGCAGCAATCGCCAGTTGGCCCCGTGCGACCTGCCGGCGTTGATCGATCAGGCGGTGGAGATTGCTGGCAACGACTTCGACCTGGCCATCGGTTTCGACTTCAAGGGCCAGGCCATCGTCCGCCAGTTCGATGCCAAACTGGGGCCGGTGCCGTGCACCGCCAACGAGCTGGAGCAGGTACTGCTGAACTTGCTGAAAAACGCCGCCCAGGCCATCCACCTGCGCCCGCAGCCCTGCGAGCCGGGGCGCATCACCCTGCGTACTCGGCTCAATCCGCCGTGGGCGGAGATCCAGGTCGAGGACAACGGCATCGGCATGCCCGAAGCGGTGCGCAAACGCACCTTCGAGCCATTCTTCACCACCAAGGAGATCGGCCAGGGCACAGGGCTGGGCCTGTCGGTCTCGTATTTCATCATCACCAACAACCACAAGGGGCAGATGGAGGTGCACTCCACCCCAGGCCAGGGAACGTGCTTTACCCTGCGCCTGCCCCTTGGCCAGCCCGCGCCGACCGCGGCGGGCAACACGGAGGCATGACACATGGGCTATCGCCTGTCGAAGATCTACACCCGCACCGGCGACAAGGGCGAGACCGGGCTTGGCGACGGCCGCCGGGTACCCAAGGATCACCCACGGATCGAGGCGATTGGCGAGGTGGATAGCCTCAACAGTCAGCTGGGGCTGCTGCTGGCAGGTCTGAGCGAGGCAGGGCTGGATGAGCTGAGCGAGGTGCTGGCGCCGTGTCAGCATCGCCTGTTCGATCTCGGTGGGGAGCTGGCGATGCCCAGTTATCAAGCGTTGAACCAAGCGGAGGTGGAGCGGCTGGAGGCGGCTATCGATCTGTGGAACGAGGAGCTCGGGCCGCTGAAGAACTTCATTCTGCCCAGTGGATCGGCATTGGTGGCACAGGCGCATGTTTGCCGTAGCCAGGCGCGCAGTGCCGAGCGGCGCTGTCAGCAGCTCAATGCGCTGGAGCCGCTGGCCGGAGTGGGCTTGGCGTATATCAATCGGCTTTCGGATTTGCTGTTTGTCGCGGCGCGGATCATTGGCCGGCGCCAGGGGCTGGCGGAGGTTTTGTGGCAGGCAGCTACAAAACCTTGAGGCTGAAATTGCTGGGGCTGCTTTGCAGCCCCTTGCAGTGGCGACTCAAACCTCAGGCCAAAACGCCCGAATCCCCGCCACACCTTGCGCCCCCACCTGCCAGGCACGCTCACGCTGTTCGGCGCCCACACCGCCAAGCAAGAACACCGGCCGGCTAACCCCCTCGATCAACCGCCCTGCCTGCTCCCAGCCCAACGGCAGCGCTTCTGGATGGGTCTGGGTCGCCTGTACCGGCGACAAGGTGACGAAATCCACGCCCATCTGCTCAGCCAGGGCCAACTCTTGCGCCGAATGGCACGACGCCGCCAACCAGCGGTTCTCCGGGAACGGGCGCCCTTTGGCGGCATACTTACGCAACTGCGCAGCGGTCAGGTGCCAGCCCGCGGCGGGGAAGTCACCCAACCATTCCAGCGGCCCCTTGAGCATCAACTGCGCCTTGCCGGCACACAGCCCGACCGCATCCACTGCCACGTCGCGGTACTTGGGGTCGTACATATCCGGTGCGCGCAGCTGGATCAACTTGATCCCGCTTGCCACTGCCTTCTGGATACCGCGCAACAGCTGCGGCACCTCGAGCCCATCGGGGGTGATCAGGTACTGATCAGGCAAACGCGCAGCCGCGACGATCGGCTTGTTCGCCTCAGGAAATTCATACTGGCCCAGATCACGCGGCGCAACCCACTCCAGCGGCTGGCCCTCGACGCCATGCGGCTCGCCCGTGAAGGCATCGACTTCACGCACATCCAGCAACACCTGCTTGTCCGGGTAATCGTGGCTGATCTTGATCAGCGGCCGCGAGCGGCTCACGTCGATACCGAGCTCCTCGCGCAGCTCTCGGGCCAGAGCCGCTTCGACGCCCTCACCCTCCTCCACCTTGCCGCCGGGGAATTCCCACAAGCCGCCCTGGTGCTGGGTGTCGGCGCGGCGCGCAATCAGAATGCGCCCATCAGCGCCACGGATGACTGCCGCTACTACATGAATCCGTTTCACCCTTCACGCTCCGCCAAGCCTGCTTGCTGCCAGGCCTGGAAGGCCGGCCATTGATAGATGGTCTCGATGTAGCTGGCCGCTTCGGCCGGCACTTCCACCCGATAGGTACGCAGGCGTACGGCTACAGGGGCGAAGAACGCGTCGGCCAGGCTTGGCTTGCCGAACAGGAACGGGCCGCTTTCCTTGGCCGCCAGGCGGCATTCGGACCACAGCGCGACGATGCGGTCGATGTCCACCTGCACGTCCAAGGGCACGTTTTCCAGCGCCTGGTCCCGCGACAGGTCGAACGGCATCGCCCCGCGCAGGGCGAAAAAGCCGCTGTGCATCTGCGCGCAGGCCGAGCGCGCCTGGGCACGCGCGACAGTGTCGGCTGGCCACAGTTGAGCGTGAGGATGACGCTCGGCCAGGTACTCGCCAATCGCCAGCGAGTCGGCGATGACGCCGTGCTCGGTCTTGAGCAGGGGCACCTTGCCAGACGCAGAAAACGCCAGGATACGCGTGCGGGTATCGGGTTGGTTGAGTTTGATCAGGGTTTCTTCGTAGGGCACACCGGCCAGTTCCAGGGCCAGGGCGCCACGCAGCGACCAGGAGGAGTACAACTTGTCGCCGATGATCAGGTGGTAACTCATGGTTCGGCTCCATCTAAGTGGCTGAAGTGCCTTGGGGCCGCAGAGCGGCCCCAAGGATCAGCAGATCAGGTGCGATACTCAGCGTTGATCTTGACGTACTCGTGGGACAGGTCGGTCGTCCAGATGGTTTCGCTGCACTGCCCACGACCCAGCTCGATCCGAATGGTGATTTCCTCCTGGGCCATCACCTTGGAGCCTTGCTCTTCGGTGTAGCTTGGGCTACGGCCACCTTTGCTGGCGATGCACACTTCGCCGAGGAACACGTCGATCAAGCTGACATCCAGTTGCGGCACACCGGCACGGCCAACGGCGGCGAGGATGCGGCCCCAGTTGGGGTCGGAGGCGAACAGGGCGGTCTTGATCAGCGGCGAGTGGGCCACCGCGTAACCAACGTCCAGGCACTCCTGATGATTGCCACCACCGTTGACCTCCACGGTGACGAACTTGGTAGCGCCTTCACCGTCACGCACGATGGCCTGGGCGACTTCCATGCAGACTTCGAATACCGCCTGCTTCAGCGCCTCGAACAGCGCGCCTTTGGCTTCGCTGATCTCGGGCACATCGGCCTTGCCGGTGGCAATCAGCATGCAGCAGTCGTTGGTCGAGGTGTCGCCATCGATGGTGATGCGGTTGAACGACTTGTTGGCACCGTCGAGCATCAGGTCCTTGAGCACCGCTGGGGCGACCTTGGCGTCGGTGGCGATGTAACCGAGCATGGTGGCCATGTTCGGGCGAATCATGCCGGCGCCTTTGCTGATGCCGGTAACGGTGATGATTTGACCTTCGAACTGGAACTGACGGCTAGCACCCTTGGGCAGGGTGTCGGTGGTCATAATGCCGGTGGCGGCTTCGGCCCAGTTGTTTTCCGACAGGTTGTCCAGGGCGGCCTGCAGCGCGCCTTCGATTTTCTCGACCGGCAGCGGCTCACCGATCACGCCGGTGGAGAACGGCAGTACCGACTGGGCGTCGACACCGGCCAGCTCAGCCAGCTTGGCGCAGGTGCGCTCAGCGGCGGCCAGGCCAGGGGCGCCGGTACCGGCGTTGGCATTGCCGGTGTTGGTCAGCAAGTAGCGTACAGTGCCCTGCACGCGCTGCTTGGAGAGGATCACCGGGGCGGCGCAGAAGGCATTGAGGGTGAATACGCCGGCAACGCTGGAGCCTTCGGCGCAGCGCATCACTACCACGTCCTTGCGCCCAGGGCGCTTGATGCCCGCCGAAGCGATGCCGAGTTCAAACCCCGGAACCGGGTGCAGGGTGGGCAAAGGACCAAGACCAACAGCCATGAATGCGCTCCTAGAAAATATGTGCCGCACAAGATACGGCCAGGCGTGAGAGGGAACAACGCCGCGAAGGTCGAAACCGTTCGCGGCGCAGTGTTTCAGTTGTCAGGGTGACGCGGGAACAGCTCGATCACTCGATCTGGCCGTGGCAATGCTTGAACTTCTTGCCCGAACCACACCAGCACGGCTCGTTGCGGCCCAGTTTCAGGTCATTGCGCACCGGCGCTGCGGCGACGGCGACTTCCGCGCCCTCCTCGCTGTGCTGCTCGCTTTCCAGGCCAGGCGCGGGGGCGTGCTGGAACTGCATGCGCTGGGCCAGCTCTTCGGCTTCGCGACGCAGACGGGCTTCTTCTTCGATCGGATCTTCGCGGCGTACCTGAACGTGCGAGAGCACGCGGATGGTGTCGCGCTTGATCGACTCCAGCAGCTCTTGGAACAAGGTGAAGGATTCGCGCTTGTACTCCTGCTTGGGGTTCTTCTGCGCATAACCGCGCAGGTGGATACCGTGGCGCAGGTGGTCCATGGTCGACAGGTGGTCTTTCCACAGGTCGTCCAGCACGCGCAGCAGGATCTGCTTCTCGAAGGTGCGCAGGGCGTCTTCGCCGGCCTGGTCTTCCTTCTCGTTGTAGGCGCTGGTGATCTCGTTCAGCAGCTTCTCGCGCAGGGTCTCTTCGTAGAGGTGGTCGTCCTCGTCCAGCCACTGCTGGATCGGCAGCTTGATGCCGAAATCGCTCGACAGCGACGCCTCAAGACCGGCCACGTCCCACTGCTCTGGCAGCGATTGCGGCGGAATGTGCTGGCTGATGGTGGCATCGAGCACTTCCTGGCGGAACTCGGCGATGGTGTCGCCGATGTTCTGCGCAGCCAGCAGGCTGTTGCGCATGTGGTAGATGACTTTACGCTGTTCGTTGGCCACGTCGTCGTATTCGAGCAACTGCTTACGAATATCGAAGTTGCGCCCTTCGACCTTGCGCTGAGCCTTCTCGATGGCGTTGGTGACCATGCGGTGCTCGATGGCCTCGCCGGACTGCATGCCCAGCGCCTTCATGAAGTTCTTCACCCGGTCGGAGGCGAAGATGCGCATCAGGCTGTCTTCCAGCGACAGGTAGAAGCGGCTGGAGCCTGGGTCGCCCTGACGACCGGAGCGGCCGCGCAGCTGGTTATCGATACGACGCGATTCGTGGCGCTCGGAGGCGATCACGTGCAAGCCGCCGGCCTCGATCACTTGCTGGTGGCGCTTCTGCCAGTCCGCCTTGATCTGGGCGATCTGCTCGGCGGTGGGGTTTTCCAGGGCGGCTACTTCAGCCTCCCAGTTACCGCCCAGGAGGATGTCGGTACCACGGCCGGCCATGTTGGTGGCGATGGTCAGCGCGCCCGGTGCACCGGCCTGGGCGATGATCTCGGCTTCTTTTTCGTGGTACTTGGCGTTGAGCACCTTGTGATCGATGCCTTCCTGCTTGAGCAGGTTGGACATGTGCTCGGAGGTCTCGATGGTCGCCGTACCGACCAGCACCGGACGGCCGCTGGCCATGCTTTCCTTGATGTCGGCGATGATCGCCTGGTACTTCTCTTCGGCGGTCAGGTACACCAGGTCGTTGAAGTCTTTACGCGCCAACGGCTTGTTCGGCGGAATGACCATCACGTTGAGGGCGTAGATCTGGGCGAACTCGAACGCTTCGGTGTCGGCGGTACCGGTCATGCCGGACAGCTTGGTGTACAGACGGAAGTAGTTCTGGAAGGTGGTCGAGGCCAGGGTCTGGCTCTCAGCCTGGATGTTGAGGTTTTCCTTCGCCTCGATGGCCTGGTGCAGGCCCTCGGACAGGCGACGACCCGGCATGGTCCGGCCGGTGTGTTCGTCGATCAGCAGGACCTGGCCGTCCTGGACGATGTACTCGACGTTGCGGTGGAACAGCTTGTGCGCGCGCAAGCCGGCGTAAACGTGGGTCAGCAGGCCCAGGTTGTGTGCCGAATAGAGGCTCTCGCCTTCTGCCAGCAGACCGGCTTGGGTGAGCATCTCTTCGATGAACTGGTGACCGGCTTCGTTGAGCTCGACCTGGCGGCTCTTCTCGTCGATCGAGTAGTGGCCTTCCTGGGTGACCTGGCCTTCGACTTCTTCGATGTGCTGGGTCAGGCGCGGGATCAGGCGGTTGATCTCGATGTACAGCTTGGAGCTGTCTTCGGCCTGGCCGGAGATGATCAGCGGGGTGCGCGCTTCGTCGATGAGGATCGAGTCGACTTCGTCGATGACCGCGAAGTTCAGCTCACGCTGGAACTTCTCGTCGACGCTGAAGGCCATGTTGTCGCGCAGGTAGTCGAAACCGAATTCGTTGTTGGTGCCGTAGGTGATGTCGGCAGCATAGGCGGCACGCTTCTCTTCCGGCGGCTGGAAGGCCGAGACGATGCCCACCGACAGGCCGAGGAATTCGTACAGCGGACGCATCCAGTTGGCGTCGCGGCGAGCCAGGTAATCGTTGACCGTGACCACGTGCACGCCCTTGCCGGACAATGCGTTGAGGTAGACAGCCAGGGTACCGACCAAGGTCTTGCCTTCACCGGTGCGCATTTCTGCGATCATGCCTTCGTGCAAGGTCATGCCGCCGATCAGCTGCACATCGAAGTGACGCATGCCCATCACGCGCTTACCGGCCTCACGGGCCACAGCGAAGGCTTCTGGCAGCAATTGGTCGAGGGTTTCGCCTTTGGCCAGGCGCTCTTTGAACTCTGCGGTCTTGCCACGCAGCTGCTCATCGGAGAGGGCCAACATTTTCTCTTCGAAGGCATTGACGGTGCTGACCGTCTTGAGCAGGCGTTTGATCTCGCGCTCGTTCTTGCTTCCAAAAAGTTTCTTTAACAAAGGCGCAAACATATCGGCAGGATCTTCCACACTTAGGGATGGAGGGCGGCCCCATGAGTCGCCCGAGCAGCCCTTGGGCCGCATGCGAACGAGCATTCTACCCGGAAACGATGGTGAGGAAAGTGGTGGATTTCCACGATGCTGGCACAGCGCTAGGGCGGGGACGTTTCTAACATAGGGACTTTTTTTGCAAGTTCAAGGTGTAGCGAAGATGAAACGTATTGAGAATGACTCTTACGCGACGCCATGAGTTCCGCCGTCTTCGCGCGACTATCGTCACCAACACAGAGCAGCCTATGCAAAACCCACCTTCTGTTACCATGGTGATTCTGTAACTTCCTGCGAATCCTCATGGCCTATAAACCTTCGCCCGCCCGGCCGCCGGCTGCGCTCCTACGCGAAGCCCGGCCGCTGCGCTTACTGCTCAACCAGGCCGAACGTCTGGAGCATCTGCAGCGATTGCTCGAAAGCCAGTTGCAACCGGCCGCCCGCGCCCACTGTCATGTGGCGTCCTGGCGCGATGGCGTGTTGCTGCTGGTGGTGACAGATGGCCACTGGGCCACGCGCCTGCGCTATCAGCAGAAGCGCCTGCAGCGTCAGTTGCTGGCCCTGGAAGCCTTTGGCAACTTGCAGCGGATTCATTTCAGGGTGCAACCCCCGGTGACGCCGGCTAAACGCAGTGGGCATGCACCAGAGCTGTCGAGCAATGCGGCCGAGAGCCTGCGCGATACCGCCGAGGGCATCAGCGATCCCAACCTGCGGGCGGCGCTGGAGCGCTTGGCCAGTCACGCGCAGCCAAAGGATAAGCGCTGAGGCTGCGAGGTGCGTGGCGTGAGTTTGCTAGCCCTCATAAAAAAGGCCACCCAAAGGTGGCCTCAATGAACTAGAGAGTGTTCGAACTTACACGGCCGCAACAGGGCGCATATAAGAGATCGGTGCCGTGCTGGCATCTTCGAAAATGACCACTTCCCAGGCATCAGTTTCAGCGATCAGCTTGCGCAGCAACTGATTGTTCAGTGCGTGTCCGGACTTGAAGCCCTTGAACTCGCCAATCAGGCTGTTGCCCAGCAGATACAGGTCACCAATGGCGTCGAGGATCTTGTGTTTGACGAATTCGTCTTCGTAGCGAAGGCCGTCTTCGTTAAGCACGCCGGTCTCATCGACAACAATGGCGTTCTCGACACTGCCGCCCAACGCGAGGTTGTGCTTGCGCAGGTACTCGATGTCGCGCATGAACCCGAAGGTCCGGGCGCGGCTGACTTCCTTCACGAACGAGGTGCTGGAGAAGTCGACGCTGGCGCTCTGGGTCCGGCCGCTGACGACCGGGTGATCGAAGTCGATCTCAAAGCTCACCTTGAACCCTTCGAAAGGCAGGAAAGTAGCGCGCTTGTCGCCATCTTCCACTGTCACTTCACGCAGGATGCGGATGAACTTCTTGGGCGCGTCCTGTTCTTCCAGGCCGGCCGATTGAATCAGGAATACGAAAGGTCCGGCGCTACCATCCATGATCGGCACTTCCGAGGCGGAGAGCTCGACGTAGGCGTTATCGATGCCCAGGCCCGCCATAGCGGAGAGCAGGTGCTCGACCGTATCGACCTTGACGTCACCGTTGACCAACGTCGTCGACATGGTTGTCTCGCCGACGTTGGCCGCGCGAGCCGGGATCTCGACCACAGGGTCAAGGTCGGCGCGGCGGAAGACGATGCCGGTATCCACAGGCGCAGGCTTGAGGGTCAGGTAGACCTTCTCACCGGAGTGCAGGCCGACGCCCGTAGCACGGATAATATTCTTCAGGGTGCGTTGTTTAATCATGGCATTGGCCGCTTCAGCGCAAATTGCGAACTGGTATCAACAAAGGCTGGGGATAATAACAGACCCGACCTTTGCTGAATACCAATCACCTTTATACCCCTGATAAATTCCATCAATCAGCCTGACGACGCAGGAAAGCTGGGATGTCCAGATAGTCCAAGTCATCCTGAGGATTGAGTTTAGCGGCTGCTGCGGCGCCCGCATGCGCTTGGTTGCGCATCACGGTCGGACGCTCCAGGTCACGGTAGTTGACCGCTGGCTGCTCCTGACGAGCCGGGGCTGGGTTAGAAGCCTCGTACGCCTGTTGAGCGGTCTGCAGGGTGTTGTCGACGACCTTGACCGGCTTCTCGATGCGCGCACCCAGGCCAGTGGCCACTACGGTTACGTGCAGCTCGTCGCGCATGTCTGGATCGATCACGGTGCCGACCTTGACCATCGCGTGGTCGGAGGCGAAGGCTTCGATGATGCTACCGACGTCGGAGTACTCGCCCAGGGACAGGTCGGGACCGGCGGTGATGTTCACCAGGATACCGCGAGCGCCCTGCAGGTTGACGTCTTCGAGCAGCGGGTTGCGGATTGCAGCCTCGGTGGCCTCACGAGCACGGTTCGGACCGCTGGCGCAGCCGGTACCCATCATGGCCATGCCCATCTCGCCCATCACGGTACGCACGTCGGCAAAGTCGACGTTGATCATGCCGGGACGCTTGATGATGTCGGAGATGCCGCGCACTGCGCCAGCCAGAACATCGTCAGCCTTGGCGAATGCCGACAGCAGGCTGGCATCCTTGCCCAGGATGGTCAGCAGCTTCTCGTTGGGGATGGTGATCAGCGAGTCGACGCTCTCAGCCAGCATGCGGATGCCTTCATCGGCGATCTGCATACGTTTGCGGCCCTCGAACGGGAACGGACGGGTCACCACTGCAACGGTGAGGATGCCCATTTCCTTGGCCACTTCGGCGATGATCGGCGCCGCACCGGTACCGGTACCGCCGCCCATGCCGGTGGTGATGAACACCATGTTGGTGCCCTGCAGCACCTCGGCGATGCGCTCACGGTCTTCCAACGCAGCCTGACGGCCGACTTCTGGATTGGCACCAGCACCCAGCCCCTTGGTCACGCCGGTACCCAGTTGCAGGATGGTACGCGCGCCGATGTTTTTCAGCGCTTGAGCATCAGTGTTGGCGCAGATGAATTCCACGCCTTCGATGCTGCTCTTGACCATGTGGTTGACGGCGTTGCCGCCGCCACCGCCGACGCCGATCACTTTGATGACCGGACTTTGCGGGACGTTGTCTACGAGCTCGAACATTTTCCCTCTCCTTACAGTTCTCTAGTTGTCGCGCCTACCACTACTGCTTTGAAACTTAGAAGTTGCCCTGGACCCAACGCTTGAATCGCTCAAGCACTGGAGCCTTCGGTTCATCGCCATAGCTGTTGCTGCTGCTGTTGCTATTACCGGTCAGGATCAAGTCCTCGGACTGCTTGAGCAGACCGTAGGTGAGCAAGCCCACGCCGGTGGAATAGATCGGGTTGCGCACTACGTCGCTCAGGCCCCGAACACTGTGCGGTACGCCCAGGCGTACCGGCATGTGGAAGATTTCCTCGGCCAATTCCACGGCCCCTTCCATCTTCGCGGTGCCGCCAGTGAGAACGATGCCGGCAGGCACCAGGTCCTCGTAGCCGCTGCGGCGCAGTTCGGCCTGGATCAGGGTGAACAGCTCGTCGTAACGAGGCTCCACCACTTCAGCCAGGGCCTGGCGCGACAGTTCGCGCGGCGGACGGTCGCCGACGCTTGGCACTTTGATGGTCTCGCCGGCACCGGCCAGTTTGGCCAGGGCGCAGGCGTAGCGAATCTTGATTTCTTCGGCGTACTGGGTGGGGGTACGCAGGGCCATGGCGATGTCGTTGGTAACCTGGTCGCCAGCGATCGGGATTACCGCGGTGTGGCGGATCGCACCCTCGGTGAAGATGGCGATATCCGTGGTACCGCCACCGATGTCGACCAGGCACACGCCCAGTTCTTTCTCGTCATCGGTGAGCACCGAGTAGGCCGAGGCCAACTGCTCAAGGATGATGTCGTCGATTTCCAGGCCGCAGCGGCGTACGCATTTTTCGATGTTCTGCGCCGCGTTGACGGCGCAAGTGACCACGTGGACCTTGGCTTCCAGACGCACGCCAGACATGCCCAGCGGCTCGCGCACGCCTTCCTGGTTGTCGATCACGTAGTCCTGCGGCAGGGTGTGCAGCACGCGCTGGTCCGCCGGGATGGCCACGGCCTGGGCAGCGTCGAGTACCCGCTCAAGGTCGGCAGTGCTGACTTCACGGTCGCGGATGGCGACGATGCCGTGCGAGTTCAGGCTGCGGATGTGATTGCCGGCCACGCCAACGAACGCCGAGTGGATCCGGCAGCCAGCCATCAACTGGGCCTCCTCCACGGCGCGCTGGATCGACTGCACGGTCGACTCGATGTTCACCACCACGCCCTTCTTAAGGCCGCGGGACGGATGAGTACCGATACCGACGATCTCCAGGGTACCGTCTTCGCCGACTTCACCCACCAGCGCCACCACCTTGGAGGTGCCGATGTCCAGCCCGACGATCATTTTGCCGCTATGCGCGTTTGCCATGGTCCTGCCTCTCTCTAATTCTTCGCAACGGCGGGTTGGGCCGTCGTCGGTGCAATCGGTTCCCGCCAGCCAACAGCCAATCCGTTGGCGTAGCGCAGATCAATGCGGGCGATGTTGGTGATCTGCTCTTTGAGTGTCTTGTCGTAAATGGCAATGAAACGGCGCATCTTCTCCACCAGATGGTCGCGCCCCAACAGCAGCTCGATACCGGGACCGGCGCTACCGGCACCGGTGGTCAGGAACCAACTGCCTCGCTCGCGCAGCTCCAGGCGAGCGATGGAAAAGCCCATGGGGCGCAGCATCTGGCTCAATACCTGATATTGCTGCATGACTTGTTGCTGAGCGCGCTGCGGCCCGAACAGCTGCGGCAGGTGCTCATAGTTGGCCAGCTCACGCGGGGTGAACGCCTGGCCCTGGTTGTTGAGCAAGGCTTCATCGCCCCAGCGCGCCACCGGCAATTGCTCTTCGAGGCGGATCACCACCTCGTCGGGCCATACCCGGCGTACCTCGGCGTGCGCGATCCACGGCATCTGCTCGAGCTCGGCGCGCATGGCGCTGAGGTCGACGCTGAAGAAACTCGCGGCCACGTAGGGGGCGATTCGCTGCTGCACCGCTTGCTGGCTGATGTAGCTCAGATCACCTTGCACAGCGATCTTGGTAATCGGTCGGTCGGCATAAGGCATCAGGCGCACGGCGCCCTCATAAGCGCCAAAGCCGGCAGCCACCAGCAATACCGGCCACAGCAGGCGCTTAAGGCCACCCAGGCTTGGCCGCGGCAGGCGCGCCGATACGGGCTCGTCGGCCACCAGTCGGCTGGCACCTCGCGGCACCGGCTTGCTACGGCCGGTAACGGGTTGCTGCTGACGTATCATCGCGCCTTGCATGCTTGCTTAACCTCGCGTCACAACGCTTTCGGCCAGGATCGCCAGCACCAATTGCTGGAAGTCCAGACCGGCCGCGCGAGCCGCCATGGGCACCAGGCTATGATCAGTCATGCCCGGTGCGGTGTTGACTTCGAGCAGCCAGAACCGGCCCTGCTCGTCCTGCATCACGTCCAGCCGGCCCCAGCCTTCGATGCCGATGGCATCGCAGGCGCGCGCGGTCAGGTCGATCAGTTCCTGTTCCTTGGCACTGTCCAGGCCGCACGGGATGCGGTACTGGGTGTCATTGGCGATGTACTTGGCGTCGTAGTCGTAGAACACGTGCGGCGTGCCCAGGGCGATCGGCGGCAGCACCTGGCCACGCAATACGGCGATGGTGAATTCCGGGCCGTGGATCCATTGCTCGACCAGGACTTGCGAATCGTACTTGGCGGCGTCTTGCCAGGCGGCGACCAGCTCTTCAACGCTGTTCACCTTGGCCATGCCGATACTTGAGCCTTCATGGGCGGGTTTGACGATCAGCGGGAAGCCCAGTTCCGTACCGGCGGCAACACAATCGTCTTTGCTACCCAACACGGCGTGACGTGGCGTTGGAATACCCAAGCTCTGCCACACCTGCTTGGTGCGCAGCTTGTCCATGGCCAGCGCCGAAGCGAGGATGCCACTGCCGGTGTAGGGGATACCCAGGCACTCGAGCAGGCCTTGCATGCTGCCGTCTTCACCGCCACGACCGTGGAGGATGATGAAGGCGCGATCGATCTTCTCGCTTTGCAGGCGAGTGAGCAGGTCGTCGCCGACATCGATGGCGACCACGTCGACCCCAGCGCTGGTCAGCGCGTCGATCACTGCGGCGCCGGATTTCAGCGACACCTCACGCTCGGCGCTCTTGCCGCCGTAGAGCACGGCGACGCGGCCGAACGCCTTGACGTCCAGGGTCGAGTGCAGCTTGTCGTAGGCGCTGGTCATTTGGACTTCTCCTGCTTTACTACGGCGCCAGCGAACAGCGGGCTTTTCATCAGTTGCGGGGCCAGGCCACCGATATCACCGGCACCCTGGCACAGCAGGATGTCGCCGGCGCGCAGCAGCGGCTTGACCAGCGGCGCCAACTCCACGCCTCGTTCGATGTAGATCGGATCGAGCTGGCCACGTTGGCGAATGCTGTGGCACAGCTGGCGGCTGTCGGCACCTGGAATCGGCTCTTCGCCAGCCGGATAGACTTCCATCAGCAGCAGCACGTTGGCATCGGCCAGCACCTGGACGAAATCGTCGTACAGATCGCGCGTACGGCTGTAGCGGTGTGGCTGGTAGACCATCACCAGACGCCGGCTTGGCCAGCCACCGCGCACCGCCTTGATCACCGCGGCGACTTCGGTCGGGTGGTGACCGTAATCGTCGACCAGCATCACGCTGCCGCCGTCGACCGGCAGTTCGCCGTAGACCTGGAAGCGTCGACCCACGCCCTGGAAGCCAGACAGCCCCTGGACGATGGCGGCATCGCTGATGCCCTCGTCAGTGGCGATGGCGATGGTCGCCAAGGCGTTGAGCACGTTGTGGTTGCCTGGCATGTTGACCGACACCTGAAGCGGCTCGCAGTCGCGGCGCAGCACGGTGAAGTGGGTCTGCATGCCCTGCTGGCGCACGTTGATGGCGCGAATGTCGGCCTCTTCGCTGAAGCCATAGGTCACCGTTGGACGCTTGACCTGCGGCAGGATCTCACGCACCACCGGATCGTCCAGGCACATTACCGCCAGACCGTAGAACGGCAGGTTGTGCAGGAACTCAACGAAGGTTTTCTTCAACTTGTTGAAGTCGCCTTCGTAGGTAGCCATGTGGTCGGCGTCGATGTTGGTGACCACGGCAACCATCGGCTGCAGATGCAGGAAGCTGGCGTCGCTCTCGTCCGCTTCGGCGATCAGGTAGCGGCTGGCGCCGAGCTGGGCATTGGTGCCCGCTGCGGTCAGACGACCACCGATGACGAAGGTCGGGTCCAGCCCACCAGCGGCGAACACCGAGGCCAGCAGGCTGGTGGTGGTGGTCTTGCCATGGGTGCCGGCAACGGCGATGCCGTGGCGGTAGCGCATCAGCTCGGCGAGCATCTCGGCACGCGGCACCACGGGAATGCGCCGCTCAAGTGCGGTGGCGACTTCCGGGTTGGCCGGATTGATTGCGCTGGACACCACCAGCACATCGGCATTGGCGGCGTTCTCGGCGCGGTGGCCGACGAAGATTTGCGCGCCGAACGACTCCAGGCGCTCGGTAACCGGCGAGGCCTTGAGGTCGGAGCCGGACACTTCATAGCCCAGGTTCAGCAGCACTTCGGCAATACCGCACATGCCCACGCCGCCGATACCGACGAAGTGGATACGGCGGATACGGCCCATTTTTGGCTGGGGAATGGCTTTCTGGCTTTCAACCATGGGCCACCTCCAGGCAGATATCGACCACGGTGCTGGTTGCGGCAGGCTTGGCCAGGCGCCGTGCGGTGCCAGCCATGGAATTGAGTTTCTCGGGTTGCATCAGCACCTCGTTCAGGCGTTCAGCGAGCTGCGCTGCGCCAGTTGTCGCTTGTGGCATCAGGAAGGCGGCGCCTTCACGAGCCAGATAGTTGGCATTGTGGGTCTGGTGGTCATCGATGGCGTGGGGCAAAGGCACCAGCATCGAGGGCAGGCCTGCCGCAGCGAGCTCGCTGACGGTCAGGGCACCGGCCCGGCACACCACCATATCGGCCCAGCCGTAGGCGTGGGCCATGTCCTTGATGAACGGCTCGACCTGAGCCGCGACCCCGGCTTCGCGATATCGCTCGGCGGTGATCGGCGCATGCTGCTTACCGGCCTGGTGGAACACCTCTGGCCGAAGGTCTGCAGACACTTGCGACAGGGCGTTAGGCAGCAATTTATTCAATGGTTCCGCACCGAGGCTGCCCCCGAGCACCAACAAGCGCGCACGGCGCTCGGCCAGCGGTGCGCGCTGGGCGTCGAGGAACAGTTCCGGGCGCACCGGATTGCCCGTGGTGCGGCGTTTTTCGCTGGCCGGGAAGGTGTCCGGGAAGGCTTCGCAGACCCGCGCTGCCAGCGGCACCAGCAGGCGATTGGCGGTACCGGCGCGAGCGTTCTGCTCGTGGATCACCAGCGGTACGCCGCACAGTTTTGCCGCCACTCCACCAGGGCCTGTGACATAGCCGCCGAAACCGATCACGCAGACCGGCTTGAGCTGGGCGATGATCTTGCGCGCCTGCAACACAGCCTTGATCAGGGTGAACGGCGCCTTGAGCAGCGACAGCTTGCCCTTGCCGCGCAAGCCAGTGACCTGGATCAGGTGCAGCGCCAGGCCAGCCTGCGGCACCAGCTCGTTTTCGATACCGCGTGGGGTGCCCAACCAGTGCACGCTGTAGCCGCGCGCCTGGAATTCACGGGCGCAGGCCAGCGCCGGGAACACATGTCCGCCAGTGCCGCCTGCCATGATCAGAACGTTTTTACCGTCAGCGGCCATGAGCGGTCTCCTCGGCAAAATCGCTTTCTTTGAATTCGTGCTCTTCGCTGCCCAGGTGCGTGCGACTTTCCCATTCGATGCGCAGCAACAGCCCGACACAGGCACAGCAGATCACCAACGAACTGCCGCCGTAACTGAGGAACGGCAAGGTCAGGCCCTTGGTCGGCAGCAGGCCGACGTTCACACCGATGTTGATCAGGAACTGGCCGATCCACAGGAACGCCAGGCCGAAGGCCATGTAGGCGGCGAAGAATTGCTTGGCCTTCTCGGCCCACAGGCCGATGTACAGCGCGCGCACAGTGATGAACACGAACAGCGCCACGGTGCACAGGGTGCCGACCACGCCCAGCTCTTCGGCCAATACCGAGAACACGAAGTCGGTGTGCGCCTCAGGCAGGTAGAACTGTTTCTGCACGCTGTTGCCCAGGCCCACGCCCAGCCATTCGCCGCGACCAAAGGCGATCAGCGCCTGGGTCAACTGGTAGCCGGAACCGAACTGATCGGACCAGGGGTCGGTGAAGGTGATCAGCCGCGCCATTCGATAGGGCTGCGCCTGGACCAGGACAAACACCGCAACCACTGCCAGCACCACCATCAGCGAGAAGCGGAACAGCCCCACCCCGCCGAGGAACAGCATCGCTGCGGCGGCGCCCATCATCACCACGGTGGCGCCGAAGTCCGGTTCCATCAGCAACAGCCCGGCCATCGGCAGCAACACGATGAACGGCTTGAAGAAGCCCATCCAGCTCTCACGCACTTCCTGCTGGCGACGCACCAAGTAGCCGGCCAGGTAGATGACCACGAAGACCTTGGCGATCTCCGATGGCTGGACGTTGAAGAAGCTGAAACCAATCCAGCGCATCGAGCCGTTCACTTCACGGCCAATGCCCGGCACCAGCACCAGGAACAGCAAGCCGAAGGCGGCCAGCAGCATCATGAAGCCCATGCGTTGCCAGGTGGCGATCGGCACCAACATGGTCACCCCGCCGGCGACCAGGCCAATGGCCACGTACACCAGGTGGCGGAACATGTGGTAAAGCGGATTGCCGGACTGCACGGCGGCCACTTCCGAGGAGGCCGAGGTGATCATCACCAGGCCCAGGCCGAGCAGTGCCAGGCAGCCCGCAAGGAAGGCGAAGTCGAGGTCGATGCCACGGCCACTGATCAGCGGCGACGGGTATGGCTTGAGGATGCCGAAGATCATGCCAGGCCTCCCGCCGCCTGGGCGAACAGGCGCCCACGCTCTTCGAAGTTCTTGAACATGTCGAGGCTGGCGCAAGCGGGCGACAGCAACACGGCATCGCCAGGCTGGGCCAGTTCGGCGCACTGCTGGACGGCCTCGTCCAGGGTCTTGACCCGCACCAGCGGCACGGCATCACCCAGCGTTTGCGCCAGGCGCTCGGCATCGCGGCCAAGCAACACCACGGCGCGGCAGTAGCGTGCAATCGGCTCACGCAGCGCGGCAAAGTCGGCGCCCTTGCCGTCACCGCCAGCGATCAACACCAGCTTGCCTTGGATATCGGCGCCCAAACCTTCGATGGCCGCCAGGGCGGCACCGACGTTGGTCGCCTTGGAATCGTCGTACCAGTTCACTCCATTGCGCTCGCGCACCCACTGGCAGCGATGGGCCAGGCCGCTGAATTCGCGCAGTGCTGCCAGCATCGGCGCGAACGGCAAGCCCACGGCATGGCCCAGGGCCAAGGCCGCCAGGGCATTGCTCTGGTTATGCGCACCGCGAATTTTCAGCTCGCGCACCGGCATCAGGTTCTGGAATTCGAATGCCAGGTACTTCTCACCATCGACTTCACGCAGGCCAAAGGCCTTGAAGTCGGGGGCGTTCAAACCGAAGCTCCAGCATGGACGGCCTTCGACCGGCAGTGGCCGGGTCAGGGCGTCCTGGCGGTTGACGACCACCTGGTTGGCGCCACGGAAGATCCGGTGCTTGGCCAGGTGGTAGGCCGGCAGACCGCTGTAGCGATCCATGTGGTCTTCACTGATGTTCAGCACGGTCGCCACTTCGGCGTTGAGCTGATCGGTGGTCTCCAGCTGGAAGCTCGACAGCTCCATGACGTACAACTCGACGCGGTCATCGAGCAGGTCCAGTGCGGGCGTCCCCAGGTTACCGCCGACTGCCACACGCTTGCCTGCCTTGGCGGCCATCTCGCCGACCAGGGTAGTTACCGTGCTCTTGGCGTTGGAGCCGCTGATGGCAATGATCGGTGCCTTGGCGTTGCGGGCGAACAGTTCGATGTCGCCCGACAGTTTGACGCCACGGGCTGCCGCTTGCTGCAGGGCCGGAGTGGCCAGGGCCAGGCCCGGGCTGACGTACAGCTCGTTGGCGCGGCACAGGAAGTCGACGTCCAGCTCACCACAGCGTACTTCCACCTGCGGGTATTCCCGGCGCAGGGTTTCCAGTTCCGGCGGTTGCTCGCGGGTGTCGGCGACCGCAAAGGCAATGCCCCGGTTCGCCAGGAAGCGAACCAGGGACATGCCGCTCTTGCCGAGGCCGACAACGATGCGGAATTGGTCGGAAGCGATCAGTGACACGCTCGTCTACCTCAGTTTCAGGGTTGCAAGGCCGATCAGCACCAGAATCACCGTGATAATCCAGAAGCGGACGATCACCCGTGGCTCAGGCCAACCCTTGAGTTCAAAGTGGTGGTGGATCGGTGCCATGCGGAACACGCGCTTGCCGGTCAACTTGAAGGAGGCGACCTGGATCACCACCGACAGGGTTTCCATGACGAACACACCGCCCATGATGAACAGCACGATTTCCTGGCGCACGATCACCGCGATGGTGCCAAGCGCTGCGCCCAGCGCCAGGGCGCCGACGTCGCCCATGAATACCTGGGCCGGATAGGTGTTGAACCAGAGGAAGCCCAGGCCCGCACCGATCAGCGCGCCGCAGAACACGATCAGCTCGCCCGCGCCCGGCACGTACGGAATCAACAGGTACTCGGCGAACTTCACGTTACCCGACAGGTAGCAGAAGATGCCCAGTGCACCGCCGACCATCACCGTCGGCATGATCGCCAGCCCATCGAGGCCGTCAGTCAGGTTGACCGCGTTGCTCGAACCGACGATGACGAAATAGGTCAGCACCACGAAGCCGATCCCCAGGGGGATGGTCAGGTCCTTGACGAACGGCACGATCAGCGTGGTCTCGACGCTGGTCGGCGCAGTCATGTAGAGGAAGATTGCCGCACCCAGGCCGAACACCGATTGCCAGAAGTACTTCCAACGGCTCGGCAGGCCACGCGAGTTCTTCTCGATCACCTTGCGGTAGTCATCGACCCAGCCAATGGCGCCGAACAGCAGGGTGACGATCAGCACCACCCAGACATAGCGGTTGGTCAGGTCAGCCCAGAGCAAGGTACTGATGGCGATGGCAGACAGGATCAAGGCACCGCCCATGGTCGGGGTGCCGGACTTGGACAGGTGCGATTGCGGGCCGTCATTGCGCACAGCCTGACCGATCTGACGGATTTGCAGGGTACGAATCATCCACGGGCCCAGCCACAGCGACAGCGACAACGCAGTCAGCACCCCGAGGATCCCGCGCAGGGACAGGTACTGGAAGACCGCGAAGCCTTTGTGGAACTGCTGCAGATACTCAGCCAACAGCAAAAGCATTAATGTTTCTCCCCGCTGGCACCGCACAAGGCCGCCACGACGTTTTCCATCGCAGCGCTGCGCGAGCCCTTGATCAAGATAGTGGTGTCGCTGGCGTTCTCACCGCGAACGGCGTCGATCAGCTCAGCTTGAGTAGCGAAATGACGGCCATTGGCGCCGAACGCCCTGACCGCATGTGTCATGTTGGTCCCTACCGCGTACAAGGCGTCGACCTTGCCGCGTGCGTAGTCGCCCACCTGCCGGTGGCCTTCCTCCGCCCATTGACCCAGTTCGCCGATATCCCCGAGCACCAGGACGGTGCGTCCGGAAAAGCCGGCGAGTATATCAATGGCGGCGCACATCGAGGTGGGATTTGCGTTGTAGCTGTCGTCGATGACCCGCACGCCATTGGGCGCGACTTGCGCCACGGTACGTCCCTTGACCGGCTGCACCGCGTTCAGGCCAGCGGCGATCCCCGGCAGCCTGACCCCCAGGGCATGCGCGGCGGCGGCCGCGGCCAGGGCATTGCTGACGTTGTGGGTGCCGAGCAGGTTCAACTGCACTGGGACCGAACCGGCCGGGCCGTGCAGAGTGAACGATGGGCAACCGCGCTCATCGCGACCCACGTCGCTGGCGTGGAAATCTGCCTGGCTGTTATTCAAGGCAAAACTGAGGATGGCGTGGCTGCCGGCGCGTTTTTGCCAGATCGCAAAGGCCTTGTCGTCCAGGTTGAGAATGGCCGTGCCGCCCTCGCCCAGGCCCTCAAGGATCTCGCCCTTGGCTTCGACGATTTTTTCCGGACCGCCGAACTCGCCGACATGGGCAGTGCCGGCGTTATTGATGATGACCACCTGCGGCCGGGTCAGGCCAACGGTGTAGCGGATCTCGCCGATGCGCGAAGCGCCCAGCTCGATCACTGCCGCCGTGTGCTCGACGCCGATTTCCAGCAGGGTCAGCGGCGCACCGAGATCATTGTTGAGGTTGCCACGGGTAGCCAGCACCGGCCCGCGCGTGCGCAAGATGGCGGCCAGCAGTTCCTTGACCGTGGTCTTGCCGCTGGAACCGGTGATGGCTGCGACCGGCTTGTCGAAGGCGGCGCGGTTCAGCGCACCGAGCTGACCGAGAGCCAGGCGGCAGTCGGCGACGACCAGCTGCGGCAGATCGACATCGGCAACCTCGCGCTCGACCAACGCCGCCACGGCGCCTTTGGCCTTCACGTCGGCCAGGTAATCGTGACCATCGAAACGTGGCCCGGCGAGCGCGACGAACAGCTGGCCATCGGTGACCGTGCGGCTGTCGATACTGACCCCGCTGAAACTGATGTCAGTACCAACCAGGCGCGCTTGCAGTGGTGCCGTCAGCTGGCTAAGGGTCATGGGCTTAAGCATGTGGAGCCTCCCAGGCTGCTAGTGCCTTTTCGGCTTCGACCAGGTCGGAGAAATCGTGGCGCTCGCCGTTGATCTCTTGGTAGTCCTCGTGCCCCTTGCCGGCCAGGACGATGACATCGTCGGCCGCGGCGGTGGCGATCAGGTGGGCAATGGCCGCGCCCCGGCCGGCGACGAATTCGACCGCACCAGGCTGGGCGAAGCCAGGGCGGATATCGTCGAAGATCAGCGCAGGATCTTCAGTACGCGGGTTGTCGTCGGTGACCAGCACGCGATCAGCCAGGCGCTCGGCCACATCGGCCATCAGTGGACGCTTGCCACGGTCACGGTCGCCACCGCAGCCGAACAGGCACAGCAGCTTGCCATGAGCATGTGGGCGCAGGGCTTCGAGGACTTTTTCCAAGGCGTCGGGGGTGTGCGCGTAGTCGACCACGACCAACGGCTTGTCGCCGCCGCCCAGACGCTGCATGCGCCCGACCGGGCCTTGCAGTTTCGCTGTGACCTTGAGGACTTCGTCGAGCGAGTAGTCCAGGGCGAGCAAAGTGGCGACCGCCGCGAGCATGTTGCTCAGGTTGAAGCGCCCCAGCAGCTGGCTGCGCAGGATGCTTTCACCTTGCGCCGTCACCAGGATGGCATGCACGCCATCGTCGTCGAACTTGGCTTCGCGGCAGAACAACGACGCCTCGGGGTTTTCCAAGCTGTAGCTGAGCAGCCGCGTTTCGACGTGATCGGCAGCCGGCTTGCGGGCGAAATCGGCCGCCAGGCGACGACCGAACTCATCGTCCAGGTTGACCACTTGGGCGCGCAGGTTAGGCCAGGCGAACAACTTGGCCTTGGCCGCTTCATAGGCCTGCATGCTGCCGTGGTAGTCCAGGTGGTCACGCGACAGGTTGGTCATCACCGCGATGTCGAAGGCGAGCGCGGCAACCCGGCCCTGCTCCAGCGCATGCGACGAGACTTCCATGGCCACGGCCTTGCCACCGGCTTTCTTCAGGTCGTACAGGGTCGCCTGCACGGCAATCGGGTCAGGCGTGGTCAAGCGACCGCTCTGCAGCTCGCCGTAGAATCCGGTGCCGAGCGTACCAATCAGCCCGCAACGCTGACCCAATGCATCGAGCGCCTGCGCCAGCAGCTGGGTAACACTGGTTTTGCCGTTGGTGCCGGTGACGCCGATCAGATTGAGCTGACGGCTCGGCTCGCCATAGAAGCGCCCGGCAATCTCCGACAGTTGGGCGATCAAGCCTTTGACAGGGATTAGCGGCGCGTCAGTGATCGGCAGTACGGTTGCGCCCTGCTCTTCATAGGCGACCGCCGCAGCGCCACGGGCCAAGGCATCGGCGATGTGGTCGCGACCGTCGACTTTGGCCCCTGGCACAGCCAGGAACAGGTCGCCTGGACGCACGGCACGGCTGTCCAGGGTCAATTCGCGGATCAGCGGATCGCGGCTGGCATGGGCGAACAGCTTGCTCAGTGGCATCGTCATCAACCACGCCCTCCTTTGGCGACTGCGGCGTTGACCTGCTGCGGCGCGGCAGGCGTTGCGGGTGCAGGCGGCGGCAGGTTGTCTGGCGGTACGTTCATCAGGCGCAGGGTGCCCGACATCACTTTGCTGAAGACCGGCGCCGAGACCAGGCCGCCGAAGTAACCACCCTTGCTCGGCTCATCGATGACCACGACGATCGCATAACGCGGATCGCTCATCGGACCGAAGCCGGCGAACAGCGAACGGTAGGCGTTTTCGGTGTAGCCCTTAGAGCCGACGGTCGCTTTACGCGCGGTACCGGACTTGCCGCCGACGTGATAGAACGGCACCTGTGCCCGGTATACACCGCGCGGCGCTTCAATGACCTGCTGGAGCATGCCCTGGATGGTTTCGGCGGTCTCCTTGGGCACCACTTGCGTGGATTCTGGGGTCTTGTCGACCTTGACGATGCTCAGAGGCACCATCTTGCCGTCGTTGGCCAGGGCGGCGTAGGCGTGCACCAGTTGCAGCGCGGTGACCGACAGGCCGTAGCCGTACGACAGGGTCGCAGTCTCGGCCTTGCGCCACTCACGGTGGTTAGGCAGGTTCCCTACGCGCTCGCCGGGGAAGCCCAGGCCGGTGTACTGCCCCAGGCCCAGCTGCGACATGACTCGGTAGATGGCTTCACCGCCGATATCGAAGGCGATCTTGCTCATGCCTACGTTGGACGAGTTGATCAGGATGCCGGTCAGGTCGAGAATCGGGCCTTCGCTGCGTGACACGTCCTTGATGGTGTAGCGGCCAATCTGCAGACTGCCCGGATAGACCTCGACCTTGTCGGTCGGCTTCCAGCGCCCGCTTTGCAGGGCGGCGCTCATCGACAACGGCTTGACTGTCGAGCCTGGCTCGAACACATCGATGATCGCCCGGTTGCGCATGGCGGCCGGGAACATGCTGCGGCGGTTGTTCGGGTTGTAAGTCGGCTGGTTGACCATGGCCAGCACTTCGCCGGTCTTGACGTCCATGATCACCAGACTGCCGGCCTTGGCTTCCTGCTCGGCGATGGCATTACGCAGCTCGCGGGTAGCCAGGTATTGCAGGCGCAGGTCTATCGACAACGCCAAGGTCTTTCCGGCCTTGGCGTTTTTGGTTACCTGGATGTCTTTGATCAACCGGCCGCGCCGGTCCTTGATCACCTGGCGCTTGCCGGGCACTCCGGCCAGCCATTCGTCGTAGGCCAGTTCCACCCCTTCGCGGCCGTGGTCGTCCAGGTCGGTAAAGCCAACCATATGCGCGGTGACATCACCGGCCGGGTAGAAACGGCGGAATTCTTCCATGCCGTAGACACCCGGGACTTTCAGGTCCAGCACTTGCTGGCCTTGCTCTGGGGTGAGGCCGCGCACCAGGTAGATGAATTCTTTGTTGGCCTGCTGAGTAAGACGCTCGGTCAATTGCTGCGGGTTTTGCCCGAGCACGGCAGCCAATTGCGCCCAACGGTCTTTGTAAGGCTGCATTTCCTTGGGGTTGGCCCACAAGGTGGTGACCGGGGTACTCACCGCCAGCGGCTCGCCGTTGCGGTCGGTGATCAGCCCGCGGTGTGCCGGAATCTGGATATGACGCAGGCTGCGCGCATCGCCCTGGCCCTTGAGGAAGGCACGATCGACCACCTGCAGATCGATGATCCGCCAGCAAATGGCGCCGACCATCACTGCCAGCAAAGCGATCACGACGCGGAAGCGCCAGGGGTAGAGTGCGCCTTCGAGCTTCATCATGGCGCCACCATCCGCACTTCGTCAGCGGCAGGCACGCGCATCTTCAACTGCTCGCTGGCCAGGCTCTCGATGCGGCTGTGGGCAGTCCAGGTGCTTTGCTCAAGAATCAACCGGCCCCATTCGGCCTGGGCTTTGTCGCGCTCGCTCAGTTCGCCGTACAGGGTATTGAGCAACTGGCGGTTCCAGTGCGCGCTGTAGGACACGGCGATCGCTGAAACCAGCACACCGACAAACAGCAGGAGCATCAGGAAGCTACCGCCTGGCAAAGGTTTGGCAAATAGCCGGCTCACCGCAACTTCTCCGCCACCCGCATGACGGCGCTGCGCGCCCGCGGGTTGGCCTTGAGCTCGGCATCGGAGGCGAACTGCGCCTTGCCGATCAAGCGGATCTTCGGCTCGAAGACTTTGTGCTGCACCGGCAGGTTGCGCGGCAAGTTGTCTGCCTCGCCCTTGACCAGCTTGCGCATGAACAGCTTGACGATACGGTCTTCCAGCGAGTGGAAGCTGATCACTACCAGGCGGCCACCGACTTGCAGCGCATCGAGCGCAGCTTCAAGACCGGCTTCAAGATCGCCCAGCTCGTTGTTGACGTGAATCCGCAGACCCTGGAAGGCGCGGGTTGCCGGGTTCTTGCCTTTTTCCCAAGCTGGGTTGGCGACCTTGAGCACTTCGGCAAGGTCGGCGGTACGGGTGAACGGCTGTTTTTCGCGGCGCTCGACCACGGCACGGGCCATACGTCCGGAGAAACGCTCTTCGCCATATTCCTTGAAGACGCGGGCGATTTCTTCGACCGGGGCAGTGGCAATGAACTCGGCAGCACTGATGCCCTGGGCAGGGTTCATGCGCATGTCCAGTGGGCCGTCGTTGAGGAAGCTGAAGCCGCGCTCAGGATCATCGAGCTGCGGCGAGGACACGCCCAGGTCAAGCAGCACGCCACTGACCTTGCCCGCCAGGCCGCGCTCGGCCACTTCCCGGCCCAGCTCGGCAAAGCTGCGCTGCACAATGACGAAGCGGCCGTCTTCGGCCGCCAGCGCTTGCCCAGTAGCAATCGCTTGTGGATCTTTGTCGAACCCCAGCAGCCGGCCCTGCGGCCCCAACTTGCTGAGAATCAGGCGGCTGTGACCACCCCTGCCGAAGGTGCCATCGAGATAGCAACCATCGTCGCGCAGGGCCAGTGCCTCGACAGCTTCGTCGAGTAGCACGGTGATGTGGTTGAAGCCGCTATCTATCGTCACAGGATCAGGTCACGCAATTCATCAGGCATAGCGCCCGGTTGTTGGATAGCTGCAAGATCGGCTGCCGAAACTGCGTTCCAGGCATCCTCATCCCACAGCTGGAATTTATTCAGCTGCCCCACCAACATCGCCTTCTTGTCGAGCTTGGCGTATTCACGCAGGCGAGGCGGCACCAGGAAACGCCCACTGCCATCGAGCTCCAGGTCAACCGCATTACCGATCAGCAAACGCTGGAGGCGGCGGTTTTCCTCACGCAACGACGGCAAGGCGCGCAACTTGGCTTCTATCTGTTCCCACTCATCGAGGGGGTATACGCAAATGCAGGGATCGACCGCATCAATGGTCACGATCAACTGCCCTTGGCAACGCGAATCGAGCTCGTCACGGTACCGACTCGGCATGGCGAGTCTGCCCTTTGCATCGAGGCTGACGGCGTTGGCTCCGCGGAACACGGCTGCGATTCCCCACAATGTTAGCGTTTTTGTGTCAGAAAACCCACTTCATCCCACTTTCTGCCACTTGCGCACACTATAGGAATCCGCCCGCCACACCGTCAAGGCACGCTCGTAGGGAAATCCCTTACAGGACGGCGATTTAGCGTAACAATGAGAGCAAGAAGGAGTATCAGCAGGTAAATCTGAGGAAAAAAATCGCGCACACTCAGTCGGATAGAGTGCGAAGTTAAAGTAATTTATTAAGAGTAAGATTTTTTCGGTATTACCAATGCGTTCCTGCTATCGATTCAAGCAGGGAGGGAGAGGTGGAGAGTCGATCTGTAAGCCGGGTTTTGTCGAGGACAGTCATTCCTCTACGACGGCCATCACTGGACGCCTCTAGCAACCTACCCGGTTCCGACGCGGGCCACGCCTAATGGAACCCTATTTGGTCTTGCTCCGAGTGGGGTTTACCTAGCCACGAACTGTTGCCAGACGTGCGGTGCGCTCTTACCGCACCTTTTCACCCTTACCGGCACCGAAGTGCTTAGGCGGTTATTTTCTGTGGCACTTTCCGTAGGCTCGCGCCTCCCAGGCGTTACCTGGCACTCTGCCCTATGGAGCCCGGACTTTCCTCCCCCCTCTTTTGCGGAACAAAAGAAGGCAGCGACTGTCCGATCGACTCTCCGCCGACAAGGTTAACGGCAGGCGCGCTCAAGAACAAGTGATATAGCAGCTATATCGCCAAGCCGAGCGCGCTTTACGGCTGATCGCCCAGCACGCCTGTTCGGGCGCCGGCAAATAATTCGAAACACTCAATTGAATATCAGTAAGCCATTATTGGGCTTTCTGCTTTTCCAGCGCGGCCTGATAAAGCAGGTTTTTCCGCACACCGGTAATTTCTGCCGCCAAAGCAGTCGCACGCTTGAGCGGCAACTCAGCCAACAGCAGATCCAGTACCCGCTGTGCCTCGTTACTGATCGCCTGCTCATCTTCTGGCGCACTCCATCCGCCCACCAGCACCACGCACTCGCCACGCTGCTGGTTGCTGTCGCCAGCGACGAATGCGCGTAGCTCACCCAGGGGCAAACCCTTGAGGGTCTCGAAGGTTTTGGTCAGTTCACGCCCCAGCAACGCCGGACGATCAGCACCGAACACTGCCTCCATATCTTCGAGGCACTCAAGAATACGATGCGGTGCTTCATAGAAAATCAGCGTGCGCGGCTCTTCCCTGACCTGCTCCAGGCGAGCGCGACGCCCGGCGGTCTTGGCCGGCAGGAAGCCTTCGAAAATGAATCGGTCAGACGGCAGCCCGGCCGCGGACAACGCCGCGATCAGCGCGCAAGCGCCCGGCACTGGCACCACATTGACCCCGGCGGCACGCGCCTGGCGCACCAGGTGATAACCCGGATCGGAGATCAGCGGCGTGCCCGCATCGGAGACCAGCGCCACATCGTCACCCGCCAGCAGCCGGGTAATGAAGCGCCCACCTTCGTCACGCTCGTTGTGCTCATGACAGGCAGCCAGCGGGGTATCGATACCGAAATGCTGCATCAGGCGCACCGAGTGGCGAGTGTCCTCGGCAGCGATCAGGGCAACATCGGCCAATACCTTGAGCGCCCGCGCGCTCATATCGTCGAGGTTGCCGATAGGCGTGGCGACGACGTACAGCGTACCGGTGGTGGATTTCGAAGCCCCTGCTACATCTGTCACTGCGCACACCTGTCTTTCGGATCAAAGGCGCCATTGTAGCCCGAGCCTTGGCAATAGGGCGCAATGAACTTCACCGGCGCACGCCCTCAAGCGACCTATAGTGAAGGTTCAGCATCAGCAACATCGCGCCCCGGCCAGCGGTTGGGTACAATTGCCGGCCAACTTGATCGAGTAACAGGACCTTTACATGATCGCTTGCCTGCGGCTGCTTACAGCCCTCTGCCTCGCTGCCCTGCTGGCAGCTTGCGCCAGCTCGCCCTCATCCAGCCTGGGCGAACTCCCGCGCACCCCGGATGCCAGCATCGAACAGCTGCTCGACAAGGCAGCCAACAGCAAGTCGCCGGAGGACGCCGCGCTGCTGCGCCTGAGCGCCGCCGACCTTGCCTACAAGCAGAAGGACTACCCACGCGCCGCACGCATTCTCGAGCAGGTGCCACTGGATCCACTCAAGCCTGCCCAGCAAGTGTTCGCCAGCACGCTCAGCGCTGAACTGGCCATGAGCCGTAACCAGCCCAAGGCCGCCCTGACCGCCCTCGCCCACCCGAGCCTGCAGCGCCTTGGCGAGCTGCCCGAAGAGCAACAGGTGCGCACCTATAGCGTGCACGCCGCGGCGCTGGAGGCCGATGGCCAGACCCTCGCCGCTGCCCAGCAGCGCGTAGCGCTGACGCCACTGCTCAGCGGTCAGGCCGCCAGCGCCAACAATGACGCGATCTGGGCACTGGTCGCCGCGTTGCCAGCCGAGCAACTGCAACCGAGCACCGATCAAACCCTGGCCGGCTGGACCAGCCTGGCCCTGGCAGTGAAAAGCGCAGGCACCCTGGAGCAACAACAGGCCGCCATCGATACCTGGCGCACTCAGAACCCAGAGCACCCAGCGGCCAAGCAACTGCCGACCGCGCTGGTCAAGCTCAAGGAACTGGCCAGCCAACCCCTGACCAAGATCGCCCTGCTGCTGCCCCAGGAAGGCCAACTGGCCGGTGTCGCCCGCGCCCTGCGAGATGGCTTCATGGCTGCCCACTTCCAGGCCCAGCAATCCGGTCAAGCGGTGCCAGCGGTGCAGGTGTTCGACAGCTCGCGCATCAGCTCGCTGGACGACTTCTACCGTCAGGCCCAGGCCGCTGGCGTGCAACTGGTCATCGGCCCGCTGGAGAAGCCGCTGGTGAAGAAGCTCGCCGCCTACCCGCAGCTGCCGATCACTACCCTGGCCCTGAACTACGCCGACGCTGGCCAGAAAGCCCCGCCACAACTGTTCCAGTTCGGCTTGGCTGCTGAAGACGAAGCCCGCGAAGTCTCGCGCCGCGCCCGTGCCGATGGCATGGTTCGCGCCGTCGCCCTGGTGCCTAGCGGCGAATGGGGCGACCGCGTACTGGCCGCCTTCCGCAAGGACTGGGAAGCCAATGGCGGCACCCTGCTGGCCGCCGAGCGCATCGCCCAGCCGATTGCCCTGGCCCAACAGATTGCCGAGCTGTTCCAGCTGCGCCAGAGCGAGGGCCGCGCCAAGAGCCTGCAGAGCACTGTCGGTGGCAACATCGCCGCGCAGCCCTCGCGCCGCCAGGACATCGACTTCATCTTCCTCGCCTCGACGCCGCAGCAGGCCCAGCAGATCAAGCCGACCCTGAACTTCCAGTACGCCGGTGACGTGCCGGTCTATGCCACGTCCAACCTGTACAGCGCCAGCGGTGACGTCAACCAGTACAACGACATGACCGGCATCCGCTTCTGCGAAACGCCATGGCTGCTCGACAGCAGCAACAGCTTGCGCCAGCAAGTGGTCCAGCAGTGGCCGCAAGCTGCCGGCAGCCTGGGTCGCCTGTATGCCATGGGCGTCGATGCCTACAGCCTGGCGCCACGCCTGGGCCAACTCAAGGCTCTGCCGGACAACCGCGTCGAAGGCCTGTCGGGCAGCCTGAGCATGAATGCCAACCAGCGGGTTGAACGTCAACTGCCGTGGGCAGAGTTTGCTGGCGGCCAGGTCAAGCGCCTGCCGGACACCCCGCGCTAATGCCCGACGCATCGTCCAGCCGCGCCGGCCAAGATGCTGAAGACCAAGCCCTTGAGTATCTTCGAGGGCAAGGTTTGCAGCTAGTCACGCGCAACTGGCGATGCAAGGGTGGTGAGCTTGATCTGGTCATGCTCGACACCGATACAGTAGTATTCGTCGAAGTCCGCTACCGGCTGCACGCGGACTTCGGCGGCGCCCTCGGTAGCATCGACGGGCGCAAGCAGAAGCGACTGGCGCTAGCCGCCAACCTGTTCCTGCAGAAGGAGTCCCGCTGGGCCAATCATCCCTGCCGCTTCGATGTAGTCGCTCTGCAAGGCAGTGGCCACGCAGGCCAACCGCTGCAATGGCTGCAAAACGCCTTCGAATGCTGAACCCATTCCGAATTTTTTGCTCTATGTTTCGCGGGCTGGTCCCTGTTGCGCGTAGCAAAGGCCACCGCCCCTCTTAAGGTCACACCAGATGGACATGCAATCCCGAATTCGCCGGCTGTTTCAGGCCAGCATCGACACCAAGCAACAGGCAATGGACATCCTGGCACCGCACATCGAACATGCCAGCATGGTCATGGTCAATGCACTGCTCAACGAGGGCAAGATGCTCGCCTGCGGCAACGGCGGCTCGGCCGGCGACGCCCAGCATTTCTCCTCCGAGCTGCTCAACCGCTTCGAGCGCGAACGCCCGAGCCTGCCGGCGATCGCCTTGACCACCGACAGCTCGACGATTACCTCGATCGCCAACGACTACAGCTACAACGAAGTCTTCTCCAAGCAGATCCGCGCCCTGGGCCAGCCCGGCGACGTACTGCTGGCGATTTCCACCAGCGGTAACTCGGCCAACGTGATACAAGCGATCCAGGCCGCACATGACCGCGAAATGATTGTCGTAGCAATGACCGGGCGCGACGGCGGTGGCATGGCCTCGCTGCTGCTGCCCGAAGATGTAGAGATCCGCGTGCCTTCGACGGTCACCGCGCGGATCCAGGAAGTCCACCTGCTGGCGATCCACTGCCTGTGCGATCTGATCGACAGCCAACTGTTCGGGAGTGAAGAATGATCCCCAAGCGTTTCGGCCTGATGGCCCTGACCCTGTGCCTGAGCATCTCCGGCTGCAGCTCGGTCCTGACCTCGACCCGCGACAACCCCATCGAGGATGATCGCGGCACCCGTACCATCGGCAGCAAGATCGACGACTCGCTGATCGAGACCAAGGTCTCGGTCAACGTCGCCAAGGCCAACCCTGACCTGGACAAGGGTTCGCACATTGTCGTGAGCAGCTACAACGGTGTTGTACTGCTGGCCGGCCAGACCCCACGCGCCGACCTCAAGAGCCTCGCCGAGCAGACCGCAGGCCAGGTGCAACGGGTCAAGAAGGTCCACAACGAGCTGCAGGTGATGCAGCCCTCGTCGATCCTGGCGCGCAACAACGATGCCTGGCTGACCACCAAGATCAAGGCCTCGATGCTCGGTGACGCCAACGTCCCTGGCTCGCGGATCAAGGTGATCACAGAAAACGGTATCGTCTACCTGCTGGGCCTGGTCACCCAAAACGAAGCCAATGCCGCCACCAACGTGGTGCAGGGCGTCTCTGGCGTGCAGAAGATCGTCAAGCTGTTCGAATACATCGACTGATCAGCCACTACCATCGCGGGGCAAGCCCGCTCCCACGCGCCCTTGCTCTGAGCACTCGCGTGCGAGCGGACTTACCACGCGGTGCTTACACCTCGACAACTCAGGAAACACCGCATGAACAAGTACCTGCTGCCCGCCCTGCTGATCGGCGCCTGCGCCACCCTGGCCGGCTGCTCCACCCCGAGCCTGATCACCCTGAACGATGGCCGCGAAATCCAGGCCGTGGACCAACCGCACTACGACCGTAACTCAGGCTTCTACGAGTTCGAACAACTGGACGGCAAGCGCACTCGCATCAACAAGGACCAGGTTCGCACCATCAGCGACCTGTGATAGCACGGCAGCCCGCTACGAGCGTGCAGGAGCGGGCCTGCTCCGCGACAGGTCAGACGCGGCAACACAAAAAAGGCGATCCATCACGGATCGCCTTTTTCGTTACTTGACCACCTTCAGACTCGGCCGGCCACTCGGGCGCGGCGGCTGTCCGCCACCCTCTGGCGGACCATCGTCATCTGGCTCGACACCTTCTTCTTCGAACTCATCTTCATCATCGCTCAATGGCGGCTCCAGCTCGAAGACCATGCCCTGGCCATTCTCTCGGGCGTAGATCCCGAGGATCGCGCTGATCGGCACATACAACGAATGGGCAACCCCACCAAAGCGACCTTCAAAGCTCACCGCCTCGTTGTCCATGTGCAGGCTACGCACTGCACTGGGGGAAATATTCAAAACTATCTGGCCATCACTGGCGAAGCCCTGAGGCACCTGGACGGCCGGGTACTCGGCGTTGACCAGCATATGGGGCGTGCAATCGTTGTCGACGATCCACTCGTACAGTGCTCTAACCAGATAGGGGCGACTGGAGTTCATCAACGGCTCCTTAAAGCTTGCGCATTTCACGTTCAGCAGCAGACAGGCTCGCCTGGAAAGGCTCACGAGCAAACTGTCGCTCCATATAATCAAGCAGCGGCTTGGCTTGCCGCGGCAATTCGATACCCATTACCGGCAAGCGCCAGAGTATGGGCAATAGACAACAATCGACCAGGCTTTGCTCCTCACTCATGAAGCAGGCCATCTCGCCAAACAGCGGCGCAACGCCCGTCAGGCTCTCGCGCAGCTCTTTGCGCGCCTGGGTGCGGGCAGCCTCGGCGCTACGCTTGTCGAGCAACACATCGGCCAGTGCGCACCAGTCACGCTGGATGCGATGCATGAGCAAGCGACTGTTGCCGCGCCCGACCGGATAGACCGGCATCAGCGGCGGATGTGGATAACGCTCATCGAGGTATTCCATGACCACGGTCGATTCGTACAACGCCAAATCGCGGTCGACCAAGGTCGGTACGCTGGCATAGGGGTTCACTTCAACCAGCTTGGGTGGCAGACGACCAGGATCGACGTCGATGATCTGCACACTGATGCCCTTCTCGGCGAGCACAAGGCGCACCCGGTGAGAGTAGTGATCAGTGGGATCGGAATAGCAGGCTAACCTGTTGGTTACGCCCATGAAGCGCCTCCTCGCATGGGATGCTCGTGAAACTGAAATGCAAACGCGCCCTGGGAGGCTCTCCGCAGCTGCGGGGAGCGCCCCAGGGCGCGTTCAACTAACCAGAAATTACTGCGTGATCAGTGCACGTCCTTCCAGTATTCGCGCTTGAGCAAGTAGGCGAACACGAAGAAGAAAGCCAGGTACAGCAACACATAGGTACCAATGCGCTGGCTCTCCAGTTTGACCGGGTTGGCCGAATAGGCCAGGAAGGTCACCAGGTTCTTGACCTTCTCGTCGAACTGCTCGGGCGTCAGGGTACCGGATTTCGGCTCGATGGTCAGCTGGTCACACGCTTCATGGGTCAATGGGCTGCCTGTCAGCGGGTCGTACTGCTTCTTGCCATCGACCACACTCTGCACCTGTTTGCAGCCAATCACCTGGTTACCCTGCAAGCCGACCAGCACGTTAGGCATGCCGACGTTAGGGAAGACCTTGTTGTTGACCCCATAAGGCCGCGACTTGTCCTCGTAGAAGCTGCGCAGGTAAGAGTACAGCCAATCGTTGCCACGCACCCGGGCGACCAGGGTCAGGTCCGGGGGCGCTGCGCCGAACCAGGTCTTGGCGTCGTCCGGCTGCATGCCGATCTTCATGTGATCGCCGATCTTGGCCCCGGTGAACACCAGGTTCTCCAGCATCAGCTCATGTGGAATATCCAGATCATCCGCCACCCGCTCGTAACGCTGGAACTTGGCGCTGTGGCACCCCATGCAATAGTTGGCGAAAGTGCGCGCACCATCTTGCAGGGCGGCTTTGTCGGTCAGATCGACATCGACCTTGTCCAGCTCCAGGCCGTGTTCCGCGGCAAAGGACAAGGCAGGCATCACAGCCAGGAACAATACTGCAATAAGCTTTTTCATCAGCCAGTCACCCTTTCCGGAACCGGTTTGGTCTTCTCAAGCCTGGTGTAGAACGGCATCAGCAGGAAGTAGGCGAAATACAGCACGGTGCAGACCTGCGAAAGCAAGGTCCGACCCGGCGTAGGCGCCAGCACACCGAGGATGCCAAGGATGACGAAGGACACACAGAACACCAGTAGCCAGATCTTGCTCAACCAGCCCTTGTAGCGCATCGAGCGCACCGGACTGCGGTCGAGCCAGGGCAACACGAACAGCACAGCGATGGCGGCGCCCATGGCGATCACGCCGAACAGCTTGTCAGGCACCGCACGCAAGATCGCGTAGAACGGCGTGAAGTACCAGACCGGAGCGATGTGCTCGGGGGTCTTGAACGCGTTGGCCTGTTCGAAGTTCGGTTTTTCCAGGAAGTAACCGCCCATTTCCGGGAAGAAGAACACCACGGCGCAGAACACGAAGAGGAACACCACCACGCCGACAATATCCTTGACGGTGTAGTACGGGTGGAACGGAATGCCATCCAGCGGAATGCCGTTTTCGTCTTTTTTCTTCTTGATGTCGACGCCATCGGGGTTGTTCGAACCCACTTCATGCAGCGCCAGGATGTGCAGTACCACCAGGCCGAGGATCACGATCGGCAAGGCGATCACATGCAAGGCGAAGAAGCGGTTCAGGGTGATACCGGAAATCAGATAGTCACCACGGATCCACTGGGTCAGGTCATCGCCGATCAGCGGAATCGCGCCGAACAGCGAGATGATCACCTGGGCGCCCCAGTAGGACATCTGCCCCCACGGCAGCAGGTAGCCCATGAAGGCCTCGGCCATCAGTGCCAGGTAGATCAGCATGCCGAACAGCCAGACCAGCTCACGTGGCTTCTGGTAGGAGCCGTAGAGCAGCCCACGGAACATGTGCAAGTAGACCACGATGAAGAACGCCGAGGCACCGGTGGAGTGCAGGTAGCGCAGGATCCAGCCGTACTCGACATCGCGCATGATGTACTCGACCGAGGCGAACGCCTCTTCCGCCGAGGGAGTGAAACTCATGGTCAGCCAGACACCGGTCACGATCTGATTGACCAGCACCAGCAGTGCCAGGGAGCCGAAGAAGTACAGGAAGTTGAAGTTCTTGGGCGCGTAATACTTGCTCAGGTGGTCTTCCCACATCTTGGTGGCGGGGAAGCGAGCATCAATCCAGTCCATGAACTTGCTCATCATGCGTTCTCCTGATCGACGCCGATGACGATGATGTCGTCCGTCACGTATGAGTGCGGAGGCACTGGCAGGTTGAGAGGCGCAGGTTGCGATTTATAGACGCGACCCGCGAGGTCGTAGTGGGAGCCATGGCAAGGGCAGAAGTAGCCACCTACCCACTTCGGACCGAGGTCAGCCGGTGCAACTTCAGGGCGGAAGGTCGGCGAGCAGCCCAGGTGGGTACATAGGCCCACGAGGATGAGAATTTCTGGCTTGATCGAACGCGTTTGCGGGTCGACATAGGTCGGCTGCGCTGACGCCTTCGATTCAGGATCGGATAGCTCGCCGGCGATGTTCTGCAGATTCCCTAGAATCTCCTGCGTTCGCCGCACGATGAATACCGGCTGACCGCGCCACTCAGCAACCATCTGCTGGCCCGGCTCAACCTTGGCAATATTGACCTTCACCGGTGCACCTGCGGCTTTCGCCTTGGCACTGGGAAACCATGACCCCACGAACGGTACCGCAGCCCCCACAGCCCCCGCTGCACCCACCACGGACGTGGCGGCTACGAGGAAGCGGCGCCGGCCTGCGTTGACGCCGTCATTACTCATTCAGTCCTCTCCCATCAGCTGCTTTTGGCCTGTTGGATCAGGCCTGTATTTAGTTAAGTCTGTGGCACTAAATTTTGGTCGCCATGGTAAGAAACAAATCCACACACTGACAAGGTGATTACCCCCCGGCCGGGCTATAACCCTCTCTTTGCTTGATCTGCGTCTATGTGGCAAGTGGTCACGGACATGCTGACAGGTTAGTTCAAGACGTAAAAAAAGCCCGGTTCCAAAGAACCGGGCTTTTTTCGACTGCCGAAGCGAAATTAACGCTTGGAGTACTGAGGACGCTTACGCGCTTTACGCAGACCCACTTTCTTACGCTCAACTTCACGAGCGTCGCGGGTGACGTAGCCAGCACGACGCAGAGCGCCACGCAGGGTTTCGTCGTAGGCCATCAGAGCGCGGGTGATACCGTGACGGATCGCACCGGCTTGACCGCTAACACCACCACCGGAAACGGTGACATAGATGTCGAACTTGGCCACGTTCTCGGTCAGCTCCAGCGGCTGGCGAACAACCATGCGAGCGGTTTCGCGACCGAAGAAGGTGTCCAGAGGACGGTTGTTGATGGAAATGTTACCGGTACCTGGACGCAGGAAAACGCGAGCGGTTGCGGTCTTGCGACGGCCAGTGCCGTAATTTTGAGTCGCCGACATAATGAACTATCCCGTTAGATCTTCAGTTCTTGAGGCTGCTGAGCAGTGTGTGGGTGAGCAGCACCCGCGTACACTTTCAGCTTGCGGTACATGTCGCGACCCAGCGGGTTCTTAGGCAGCATGCCTTTGACCGCGGTCTCGATGACACGCTCAGGGGCTTTGGCGATCAGCTTGTCGAAGCTGATTTCCTTGATGCCACCTGGGAAGCCGGAGTGGGAGTAGTACATCTTGTCAGTAGTTTTGGCACCAGTGACACGTACCTGCTCGGCGTTGATAACGACGATGTAGTCGCCGGTGTCAACGTGAGGGGTGTATTCAGCTTTGTGCTTGCCACGCAGACGACGAGCGATTTCGGTAGCCAGACGACCCAGGGTCTGACCAGCGGCGTCGACGACGAACCAGTCGCGCTTTACTGTTTCTGGTTTAGCAGTAAAAGTTTTCATTATCTCTAAAGCCTCAGAGGCCGCCCAGCGAAAAATAGACGGCGAATCTTACTGGATAGTGCACAGCTTGACAAGCAAGCGCGCAGCCGGATACGGACGCTATTGGGGGCTCGGGTCGGGCACGTCCAATATTCGGCGGGGTTACTCTCGTAAGGCGGTGCATCACTTCCGCAGAACGCAGAGGTGCAGAATTATCCAGATTGCGCAAAAAAATTCAACCTGATTTGATGGCTTATTTCCCGAGGAGACGCACCCGCATGGAACATCGCAAGCTCGGCCGTACCGACCTCAACGTCAGCGCCCTGTGCCTGGGCACCATGACCTGGGGCGAGCAGAACGATCAGGCGCAGGCCTTCGAGCAAATCGCCCGGGCCAAGAGCGGCGGAATCAACTTCATCGACACCGCCGAAATGTATCCGGTGCCGCCGCGCCCGGAGACCTATGCCGCCACCGAGCGAATCATCGGCAATTGGTTCGCAGCCAACGGCGATCGCGACCAGTGGATCCTCGCCAGCAAGGTCGCCGGCCCCGGCAACGGCATCAGCCATATCCGCGACGGCCAGCTCAAGCACAACCGCCAGCACATCGTCGCTGCCCTGGATGAGAGCCTCAAACGCCTGCAGACCGACCGCATCGACTTGTACCAGTTGCACTGGCCAGAGCGCAGCACCAACTTCTTCGGCAAACTGGGCTACCAGCATCTGCCGCAGGATCACTTCACGCCGCTGGAAGAAACGCTTGAGGTGCTCGATGAGCAGGTGCGCGCCGGCAAGATCCGCCACATTGGCCTGTCCAACGAAACGCCGTGGGGCACGATGAAGTTCCTGCACCTGGCCGAGAGCCGTGGCTGGCCACGGGCGGTGTCGATCCAGAACCCCTACAACCTGCTCAACCGCAGTTTCGAGGTGGGCCTGGCCGAGGTGGCGATTCGCGAACAATGCGGCCTGCTGGCTTACTCGCCACTGGCGTTCGGCATGCTCTCGGGTAAATACGAAAATGGCGCGCGGCCGGCGCAAGGCCGCCTGACCTTGTTCAGCCGCTTTTCCCGCTACTCCAATCCGCAGACGGTCGCAGCCTGCAG
Source organism: Pseudomonas sp. BT-42-2 (assembly GCF_025847435.2). Classification (NCBI taxonomy): domain Bacteria; kingdom Pseudomonadati; phylum Pseudomonadota; class Gammaproteobacteria; order Pseudomonadales; family Pseudomonadaceae; genus Pseudomonas; species Pseudomonas sp. BT-42-2. The sequence continues at coordinate 104,918 of NZ_JAOYTM010000016.1, read as the reverse complement.
CCGGTATGTGCAGCTGGCCCGCGAGCATGGCCTGGATCCGGCGCAGATGGCCCTGGCGTTCGTCACTCGCCAGCCGTTCGTGACCAGCAACATCATTGGCGCGACCAGCCTGGAACAGTTGGACAGCAACCTGGCGAGCACCGACCTGGTACTCAGTGATGAGTTGCTGGCGGCGATCGAGGCGATTCATCAGGAGCAGCCTAACCCGGCGCCTTGATCGTGAATTGCGTCGTTCTTTTCGCGTGCAAGCCCGCTCCCACAGGGTTATCCACTGACCCTGTGGGAGCGGGCTTGCCCGCGAAAAGAACGACGCAGTCCTGCGGGGTAGACACAATCGCCAAAAAATAAGACGATCCAGCCGGTGATTGACCACTCTACCCTATAAGAACAATGACAATGATGTTTACCCAACCCTCCACTTCACTGCGGCGCGTCAGCATTCTGGCTGTCGACAAAGTGTTCGCATCGACGCTGATGCAGGCCAAGGATTTCTTCCACCTGGCCAGCCTGCGCTACAGCAAACAGCTGGGCCTGGGCCTGCAACCGATGTTCGAGATCTGCCTGGTGAGCCCCGACGGCCAGCCGGTGGACAGTTTCAGCAACGTGCAGGTGCCGGTCGATGGCGGTCTGGGCGATGCCGATGTGATCATCCTCCCGGCATTCTGGGACGACTTCGACAATCTCCAGCAACGCTACCCACACGTCCTGCCCTGGCTACGCGAGCAGCATGCGCGTGGCGCGGTACTGTGCGGGGAGGCCAGCGGCGTGTTCTGGCTGGCCGAGGCCGGCCTGCTCGATGGCAAGGAGGCAACCACCTACTGGCGCTTCTTCGCCAGCTTCGCCGAACGCTTCCCCAAGGTGAAGCTGAATCAGGACAAGCACCTGACCGACGCTGATAACCTCTATTGCGCCGGCGGCACCACCTCGGCCTGCGATCTGTACATCTATCTGATCGAGCGCTTCTGCGGGGCCAATGTCGCCCGCGCCGTGGCCCGTGACATTCTTTATGAAGTGCAGCGCAGCTATACCCCTGGGCGGATGGGGTTTGGTGGGCAGAAGCTGCATCAGGACCTGATCATCCTGCAGATTCAGCACTGGCTCGAAGAACACTTCGCCGACAAGTTCCGCTTCGAGGACGTGGCCCGCAACCACGGCATGAGCATTCGCAACTTCATGCGCCGCTTCCAGACGGCGACTGGCGACAAGCCGTTGCACTACTTGCAGCGGCTGCGCATCGAGACGGCTAAAGGCCTGCTGTCGAGCACTCGCAAGAGCATCAAGACCATCAGCTATGAGGTGGGTTACGACGATGCCAGCTTCTTTGCCCGGCTGTTCCGCCAGCACACCGAATTGTCGCCGAACCAGTATCGGCAGCAGTTCATGCAGGAAGCGTGAAAACAGCGAGGCCGCTGTAGGAGCGAGCTTGCCCCGCTCCTACAGCGGCAGTGGCGCACTCAAGGCTTGTGTGCGCGCGACAGGAATTCGTGCGACTGCATCTCCAGCAAACGGCTCAGGGTACGCTGGAACTCGAAGCTCAAGCGGCCTCCGGTGTACAGGTCCTTGAGCTCGACCTCGGCGGAGATGATCAGCTTGACGTTGCGGTCATAGAATTCATCGACCATGTTGATGAAGCGCCGGGCGATGTCATCGGTGGTCACCCCCATCTGCTCGACATTGCTTAACAACACGGCGTGGAAGATCTTGCCCAGCTCGATGTAGTCGTTCTGGCTGCGCGGCCCGTCGCACAGGGCGCGGAAGTCGAACCAGGCAACGTCATCGCAAGTACGCAGGGCGTGGATCTCGCGATTCTCGATCATCAGTACGTCGTTCTCGACGGCCTGGGTGCACTCCGGCGTCAGCGCCTTGAAGCTCTGGCGCAGGCTCTCGTGAGCCGCCGCGTCGAGTGGGTAGTGGAACAGTTCGGCCTGCTCCAGGTGACGCAGGCGATAGTCGACCCCGCTGTCGACGTTCACTACGTCGGTGTACTGCTTGATCATGGCAATCGCCGGCAGGAAGCGCGCACGCTGCAAACCGTCCTTGTACAGGCCGTCAGGGACGATGTTGGAGGTTGCCACCAAGGAGACGCCATTCTTGAACAGCTCTTCCATCAAGGTGCCGAGGATCATGGCATCGGTGATGTCGGAAACGAAGAATTCGTCGAAGCAAATGACCTTGGCTTCCTGGGAGAAACGCTTGGCGATCACCGTCAGCGGGTTCTTTTCGCCCTTGAGCGTGCGCATCTCTTCGTGCACGCGCTTCATGAAGCGGTGGAAGTGGGTGCGCATCTTCTCTTTGAACGGCAGGGCCTCGAAGAAGGTGTCTACCAGGTAAGTCTTGCCCCGGCCTACCCCGCCCCAGAAGTACAGACCCTTGACCGGCGTCTGGTCTTTCTTGCCGAACAGCTTGCCGAACACGCCCGGCTTGTTGTTCTGCGCCGCGACCAGATCGTCGTACAGACGCTGCAAATGACGCACCGCTGTTTCCTGCGCCGCGTCATGGAAGAAATCGGGACGTTTCAGATCTGCTTGATATCGTTCTAAGGGCGTCATAATTCGTTAGCGAGGTAACAAAAGCGGGCCGTCACTGTAGCGACGGGCCCGCATAATGGCAATCAGAGTTGCGGCGAAATGCCTCAGTCGGCCTGTGGTTGCAGTGCTGCACGCAAGCTGACCAGCGCTGCGTCGCGGGCGGTGGCGTCGGCGAACTGCGGGCCGGCGGCGACTTGCTCGCCTTCGAGCCACAGCGAGAAGCTCAGGCCATCGACCCGTACATCGGCTTCACCCCCCTGCTGCAGTTGCTTACTGACAGCGCCCGCGCTCTTACCGTCGGCAAAGCTGCGCGACAGCAGCAGTTGCTCACCGTCAGCAGCCAGCAGGCGGAAGCGGAAGCTGCCGTCGTCATCGCGGAAGCTGACGAAGCGGGCGCTCTTGGCAGCCTTTTTCTTCACTTCGCCGGTGCTTTGCACGCTGGTGCGGAACGAACGCAGGCCGACCGCTTCACGCAGTTGCTCAAGGAATGGCGTAGCGATCTTGCGCGCCTTGGCGGCGCCGGCCAAGAGGATGTCCTCAAGGTCTGCGGGGCGCGCGATCAACTGATGGTAGTGCTCACGCGGCGCGGCCAGTTGGCCATCGAGCAGCTGGAACAGGCGCTGCTTAGCCTCACCCCAGCCCAAGCCCTGCAGCAGTTCTTCACGGAATTCGGCCGACTGCGCCTGGGTCGAGAAGGCCTGGAACAGGGTGAACAAGTGCGAGTTGTCCGGATCCTTGGCCTCGCCCGGCGCGCGCGAGTCGGTGACGATCCGCGAGATGGCGTCCTTCATGTCCTTGGCGCTGCTGAACAACGGAATGGTGTTGTCGTAGCTCTTGGACATCTTGCGACCGTCCAGGCCTGGCAAGGTAGCCACGCTTTCTTCGATCACCGCTTCCGGCAGGGCGAAGAACTCCTTGCCCTGGCCGAACAGGTGGTTGAAGCGCTGGCCGATATCGCGGGCCATTTCCACGTGCTGGATCTGGTCACGGCCCACTGGCACCTTGTGGGCGTTGAACATGAGGATGTCGGCGGCCATCAGCACCGGGTAGCTGAACAGGCCCATGGTCACGCCGGCGTCCGGGTCTTCGCCGTTTTCCAGGTTCTTGTCCACCGAGGCCTTGTAGGCATGGGCGCGGTTGAGCAGGCCTTTACCGGCGACGCAGGTCAGCAGCCAGGTCAGCTCGGGGATCTCAGGGATGTCGGACTGGCGGTAGAAGGTCACCTTGTCCGGATCCAGGCCGCCGGCCAGCCAGGTAGCGGCGATCTCCAGGCGCGAGCGCTGGATGCGCAGCGGGTCATCGCACTTGATCAGCGCGTGGTAGTCGGCCAGGAAGTAGAACGAGTCGGCACCGGGCTGTTGGCTGGCGAGAATTGCCGGGCGGATGGCCCCGGCGTAGTTGCCCAGGTGCGGGGTGCCGGTGGTGGTGATACCGGTAAGAATGCGCGTAGTCATGGGTAATCGCTTGATCAGGCTTGGCTCAGTTCGAAAGACGCGGCAGCACCAGATCCTTCAGATCGGTCAGCTTGCCATGGAAGAAGTGTCCGCATTCTGCCACTTTCAGCAGCTCATGGGGGCGCGACAGGGCGTCGGACCAATCGTAAACCAGCTGCGGATTGACCACCTCGTCGGTGTCTGGCTGGATCACGCTCAACGGGCAGCGCTGCGGCAATGGGAAGTCGGCGTTCAAACGCATCACCGCTGGCGCGACCATGAGCAGGTGTTGCAAGGTCACACCCGTGGCCTCCAGGCGCCCGGCCAGGCTGGCAGCCACGAAGCCGCCGAAGGAGAAGCCCATCAACACCAGCGGCAAGTGTGGATGGGTAGCACGCACCCAGGCGGCGACCGCCTCGGCATCGTCGACTTCGCCTGCGCCCATGTCGTGGCTGCCAGCGCTTTGCCCGACCCCACGATAGTTGAAGCGTAACGTGGTGTATCCAGCATCACGGGCAGTGCGTTGCAGGGTCGAGACCACCTTGTTGAGCATGGTGCCGCCCTGGACCGGGTTGGGATGGCAGATCAATACCACCCCGCGCGGCTCGGCGACTTCCAGGTGCAAGGCTTCAAGTTGGCCGCAGGGACCATCGATGAACAAAGGGGTTTCGCGGATAAGCAAAGCACTACTCCGTGACCTCAGGAGGGGTCGACTCGTCTAGCTGATGAATTCTGTTCTGAAATATTTGCGATCGCTCGCGGTATACAGCGCAGGTCTGAGCCGTTAACGTAAAGCAAAGCCGTTTATAGAGGAAGGACTCGTGGAACTCTCGCTCCTTGTTTGGTTGTTGCCGACCCTGGCCCTGGTCGTCGGCGTAGTCGTCGGTTTCGTCGTGGCCCGCCTGCTGCCCAACGCTGCACCCAGCAGCACGCAACGCCAGCTGGATGACATCCAGCAGCGTTTTGACAGCTATCAGAACGAAGTGGTGACGCACTTCAACAGCACTGCTGCCCTGGTCCAACGCCTGACCCAGAGCTACCAGGATGTGCAGGATCACCTGGCCGATGGCGCCAACCGCCTGGCCCTCGACGAACTGACCCGTCAGCGCCTGCTGGCCGCCCTGCACTCGGAAGCGGCGCAAGGTCCACGTGACCGCCTGACTCCGCCCAAGGACACGGCCGAAGTACCGCGTGACTACGCGCCCAAGGCACCTAACGCGCCGGGCATGCTCGACGAGAGCTACGGGCTCAAGCGTTGATCAGGATGTAACGAACAAGGCCTCGCAAGAGGCCTTGTTTATTTCAGACACATTGACACTTGGCGTCACCTCCAGGATCAGCGGCACCAGGGCGCTTGCGAATCACTCAGCTGATAACGCGCCCTCGCCTGCCCCAGCACCTGCCCTGCCAACTGCCCTTGCTTGACCAGGCTATACAACGCCGCCATCACTACGCTATGCCGATCCACCTCGAAGAACTGGCGCAACGCCTGGCGCGTATCGCTGCGCCCAAATCCATCGGTGCCCAAGGTCATGTAAGGCGCCTCGATGTATTCGGCAATCAGCTGCGGCCAGGCCCGTGCATAATCACTGGCGGCTATCACCGGTGCATCTCCTGCCAAACAGCGGCGTACATGACTCTCTTGTTCGCCACCCTGCCCCATCGCCGCAGACCGGCGCTCTTGCCGTGCTTCACGTGCCAGTTCACTGAAGCTGGTCACGCTGAACACCTCACTGTCGACCTGCCACTCGGTGGCCAACAGCTCGCTGGCGGCGATCACCTCCCGCAAGATCGCCCCTGAGCCCAACAACCGCACCTTGCCACGTGGATTGAGCGCCTGCTGTTGGCTAGAACGGTACATCCCACGCAGCACATCCTCGTAGAGCTGGGCAGCCAGCGTGGGTTGTGGATAGTTTTCATTCATCACCGCCACATAGTGGAATTCGTCGCACTGCTCGACCAACATGCGCCGCGCGGCGTAATCGAGGATGACTGCCAGCTCGCCAGCAAAGCACGGATCCCAAGCTCGGCAGTTAGGCACTAGCGCAGCCATCACCAGGCTCGAACCATCCTGATGCTGTAACCCCTCGCCGCCCAGTGTGGTGCGCCCGGCCGTTGCCCCGAGCAGTAAGCCCCGGGCACGCTGATCGGCGGCAGCCCAAATCAAGTCACCGACGCGCTGGAAGCCGAACATCGAGTAATAGATGTACACCGGCAACATCGGCTCGCCGTGCACCGCGTAGGAGGTTGCCGCCGCCACCCAGGAGGAAATCGCCCCTGCCTCGGTGATGCCTTCCTCGAGTAACTGACCGTCGCGAGCTTCCTTATAGGTCAGCAGCGAACCGGCATCCTCAGGCTCGTAGCGCTGGCCACAAGACGAGTAGATGCCGATCTGGCGAAACAGGCTGGCCATGCCAAAGGTGCGCGCCTCGTCAGCCACGATCGGCACTACCCGCGGGCCCAGCTCCGGCGTCTTCAGCCAGCTGCCAAGCAAGCGCACGGCGGCCATGGTGGTGGACATCGGCTTGCCATCGGCGTGCAGGGCGAAACTGCCGAATGCTTGCAGATCCGGCACTGGCAGCGTGCGGCAGTCACTGCGCCGCTGCGGCAAAGGTCCGCCTAGGGCGGCCCTGCGCTGGCGCAGGTAGAGCATCTCGGCGCTGTCCTCGGCGGGGCGATAGAACTGCAGTTGCTCCACCGCCTGGTCCGACAATGGCAAATGGAAACGATCGCGAAATGCCAGCAGTGCCTGCACATCGAGCTTCTTGGCCTGGTGCGCGGTCATCCGCGACTCACCGGCGCTGCTCATGCCGTAGCCCTTCTTGGTCTTGGCCAGGATCACCGTCGGTCGGCCCTTGCAGGCCTTGGCGGCGGCGTAGGCGGCATGCAGCTTGCGCATGTCGTGGCCACCGCGCCTGAGCGCATTGATCTGCTCTGAGCTCATGTGCTCGACCAGCCGCTGCAACGCCGGGTTTTGCTTGAAGAAATGCTCGAGGTTGTAGCTGCCATCGTTGGCGCCCAGGGTCTGGAACTGGCCATCCGGGGTCGCGGCCAATTGGCGCAGCAGCGCATGTTCATGGTCACGGGCGAACAACGCATCCCATTCCGAGCCCCACAGCACCTTGATCACATTCCAGCCGGCACCGCTGAACAGCGCCTCCAACTCCTGGATGATCTGCCCGTTGCCACGCACCGGGCCATCCAGGCGCTGCAAGTTGCAATTGATGATGAAAGTCAGGTTATCGAGGCCCTCGCGCGCCGCCAGGGTGAGCCCGGCAATCGATTCCGGCTCGTCCATCTCGCCATCGCCGAACACGCCCCAAACATGTCGCTGCGACGTATCCAACAGGCCGCGGTGCTGCAAGTAACGCATGAAGCGCGCCTGGTACACCGCATTGATCGGGCCAATGCCCATGGAACCGGTAGGGAACTGCCAGAACTCAGGCATCAGCCAAGGGTGTGGATAAGAGCACAAGCCATTGCCGGCGACTTCCTGGCGGTAATTGGCCAATTGCGCCTCGCTCAAGCGCCCCTCGAGAAAGGCGCGGGCATAGATGCCTGGTGCCGAATGCGGCTGGAAGAACACCAGATCTGCGCTGCGCTGCTCACCGCCGCCCTCGCCCCGGAAGAAGTGCTGAAAACCCACTTCGAAAATCTCCGCCGCCGAGGCATAGCTGGCGATATGACCGCCCAGATCGCCATAGGCATGGTTGGCCCGGACCACCATCGCCAGGGCGTTCCAGCGCAGGATACTGGTGATGCGCTCGTCCAGCTCAAGGTCACCGGGATAAACACCCTGCTGCTCCACCGGCAAGGTGTTGCGATAGGCGGAAAAGGCCTGGACATCGCGCTCCAGGCCCAGCTCCAGGGCATGCGCCTGTAACCGCTGCAACAAGTAGCGCGCCCGCGCCGGGCCGCAATGGGCCAGGGTCGACTCCAGCGCTTGACACCATTCAGCGGTCTCGCCGGGATCGCTGTCCAGATCGGCCTCTTCGGCGCTCAGCGGCTCATTGGGATTCATCATCGCTACCATGGCATCGCCTCATCCCTGAAGGTTTTGTAGAGCCGCGTAGGCCTGTAGGAGCGGGCTTGCCCGCGAAGAAGCCACCAGCCACTGCTCAGGCACACAACCGAAGTGCCTGCTCAATATCAGCAAGCAGATCATCGACATCTTCCAACCCCACCGACAACCGCACCAACCCTTCGGAAATCCCGTGATGGGCACGCTCCTCTGGGGTGTAGCTGGAGTGGGTCATGCTGGCCGGATGCTGGGCCAGCGACTCGGCATCGCCCAGGCTCACGGCCCGGCTGAACAGTTGCAGGGCATTCATGAAACGCCTGCCAGCCTCGATGCCACCCTTGAGTTCAAAGGCGATCATCCCGCCCGGCTGGCGCATTTGCCGCTGTGCCAGCGCGTACTGAGGAAAGCTCGGCAGCCCTGGATAATGCAGCAGCTCCACCTGGGGCTGCTCTTGCAGATACGCCGCCACCTGCCGAGCATTGGCGCAATGCCGATCCATGCGCAGGGCCAGGGTCTTGATACCGCGCATCAGCAGCGAAGCATCGTGCGGCGACAGCACCGCGCCGGTCATGTCCTTGAGCCCTTCCAGGCGAATACGATCGACCAGCGCCTTGCGCCCGACCACCAGCCCAGCGGTGATATCGCCATGGCCGCTGAGGTATTTGGTGGCCGAATGCACCACCAGGTCAGCGCCCAGCTCCAGCGGGCGCTGTAGATAAGGCGTGCAGTAAGTATTGTCGACCACCACCCGAATGTCATGGCCAGCAGCGGCCGCCACCACTGCAGCGATATCGACCAACTGCATATTGGGGTTGGCCGGCGACTCGAAGTAGATCATTCGCGTCTTCGGCGTGATCGCGGCGTTGAGCGCCTGTAGATCGGTGAGATCCACATGCTGCACCTTGACCCCAAATTCGCCGATACCGTGATGCAAATAGGCAAAGGTACAGCCATACAGCGTGCGCCCGACGATCAGCTCATCGCCAGGGCGCAGCAAGGTCCACAACGTTGAAGTGATCGCGCCCATCCCCGAGGCCAAGGCCAGCCCCGCCTCGCCGCCCTCCAGCGAAGCCATGCGCTGCTCCAGCAGGGCCAGGGTCGGGTTGGAAATGCGGCTGTAAAAGTACCCCGGCTCGTCGCCGGCGAAGCAGGCAGCGCCGTATTCAACAGTGGGGAAGGCATAGGTCGCGGTTTGATACACCGGCGGTACCAGCGCGCCACCGTGGGAAAGCGGGTCATAACCGTGGTGGATCGCTCGCGTGGAAAACCCTGAATTATTGTTGGAGTCGCGCATGGCAACAGCCTCGTGTGGTTTGTTATAAGCTTATGCCAACGAGCTGCCGGGATTTTTCCAAAGTTGCCCACGCAAGCGGGTGCTTCTTGGAACAAAAACAACAATTAGCCACCCTGGAGGGCAAGTCATGCCTTCGACTCTCGACCGCACCGACCGCGCCCTGCTCGCGGCCCTGCAAGACAACGCCCGCCTCACCGTTTCCGAACTCGCCGACCAGGTCGCGTTAACTACCTCGCCGTGCTGGCGGCGAGTCAAACTGCTCGAAGACAACGGCTTTATCACCGGCTATCAGGCCATTCTCTCGCCCAAGTCACTGGGTTTTGGCGTGACCGCCTTCGTCAGCATCATGATGGATTCGCACACCAAGGAAATCGCCCTGGCGTTTGAAAAGCGGCTGCTGGAAATTCCCGAAATCGTCGCCTGCCATAACATTTCCGGGCGCTATGATTTTTTGCTGGAGATCCTCGCGCGGGACTTGGAGTCGTTTGGCGAGTTCACCCGGGAAGTGCTGCAGCGGTTGCCGGGGGTGAAGGAGATTTATTCGAGTTTTTCTTATAAAGCGGTCAAGGAAAGACGTGTGATCCCCGTGTCGGAAAAGCACATCTAGAACGTTTTTGAATCAACCTACGCAAACGTCAAAAACCACCTACAGCCGACTCAGCCCTCGAAAGCTGTTCCCTCTGCGCGTTTCAAGCAAACATCAATACCTGCAATTGCGCTAGCAGCGGACTGACTCTCCCTGCACATCGCTTGTCGTCACTTACGCAGGTAAATATTCATGGCCGCCTACCTACCCCGGCACATCACCAGCAAACTGGCAGGGCACACATTCGAAAGTTTCGAGCAATATTCCATGGCCTTCTGGATGGCGATTGCCGAAGACCCGGTCTACTCCCAGCAGTTCATCAGTGCTCAGCTGCATCGAATCAAACAAGGCTGGCCACCCCGTGCGCCGTTCAAGGACACCGCAAAGGGGCTGCGCTCCTATGAGATCCGCCACCTCGACCCACCCGAGTTTGGCGGCTCGCTGTATGACGCATACAACCTGAGGGTCATGAGCGCTCTGCAATTTGCGCTTTCGTCGGAGGTTCCGTGGTGATCCTTGATAGAACCAGCCTCGCTGATTACAGCTATGGAGAGTTCAAGGCGCTGGTCGAGGAGTTGATCCAGGCCGCCGGGACGCGCGCCTGGCAGGACCGTTTGCTTGAGCATTTCATTGAGCTGGTGGGACACCCATCCGGCTCCGACCTGATCTACAACCCGGCCTCGGGGAAGGATGAAAGCGCTGAGCAGATTGTCCAGCGTGTAATTGGCTGGCGGACGGCAGAGGGGCTTGTGAGCCTGCGCGACATGTCATGACGCTGCATAAACCGCCGAAGCGCACTGCCACCATGTCGTCAGTTTTGGGGCCGCCTTGCGGCCCTTCGCGGGCAAGCCCGCTCCCACAGGGATAGCGCTGCTCCTAGGATCGGCGCTATCCCTGTGGGAGCGGGCTTGCCCGCGAAGGGCTGCAAAGCAGCCCCAACAGCTGTAGCGCTAGCGATCAGATCGCGCCGCGCTGGCGCAACACGTCCAGCACTTGCTTGACGCCTTCTTCAACACTGCTGTTCTGGGTATCGATCACCAGGTCGGCATCCAGCGGTACATCGAACGGGAAGCTTTCACCCGGAATGTTGTCGCCACCGGCAGCGTACAGGCCTTGCGGGTCGCGCTCGCGGCAGGCAATCGGCGATGCCTGTACGTACACGGTCACCAGGCGTTCTTTGCCGATCAGTGCCTTGGCCTGTTCGCGGCCTTCGGCATCCGGTGCGACGAAGGCGGCCAGGGTCAGCAGGCCGGCTTCGTTGAACTGGCGCGCGACGTGGGCGGCGCGGCGCCAGTTCTCGGTGCGACCGGCGCGGTCCTGTGGCAGACCTTTGTTCAGGTCATGACGCAGGTTCTGGCCATCGAGCACATACACCGCACGGCCCATGTCGAACAGCTTGCGCTCAACGGCATAGGCCAGGGTGCTCTTGCCAGCGCCAGAGAGGCCGCTGAACAGCACGGTAGCCGGCTGCTGACCGAAGCGCAGGGCGCGCTCTTCGGTGGCAACGTGGGCCAACTTGCCATGCTGGCCGGTGCTGCCATGCGGCAGCACTGGCGGGGCGATGATCATGCCGGCGCCAACGGTGCCGTTGGTCAGGCGGTCGATGACGATGAACGCACCGGTGGTGCGGTTGCTGTCGTAGCCGTCCAGCGCGATAGCGGCGTCGAGGCTGACCTTGACCTGGCCGATCTCGTTCAGCTGCAGCGCGCTAGCGGCGCCCTTCTCGAGGGTGTTCACATCGACCTTGTGGGTGATGCTGGCAATCGAGCCGGGTACGTAGCTGGTGGCACGCTTGATGTCGTATTTCTTGCCTGGGAGCATCGGCTCTTCAGCCATCCACACCAGCATGGCGTCGAACTGATCGGTCACCGGTGGGACGTTGTCGGCATGCACCAGCAGGTCGCCACGGGAGATGTCGATCTCGTCTTCCATGGTCAGGGTCACGGCCTGGCCTGGCCCTGCGTTTTCCAGCTCACCTTCGTAGGTGACGATCGACTTGACCCGGCTGCTCTTGCCCGACGGCAGCACGACGATTTCATCGCCCTTGTGCACTACGCCGCTGGCCAGGGTGCCGGCAAAGCCGCGGAAGTTCAGGTTCGGCCGGTTGACGTACTGCACCGGGAAGCGCAGGTCGGTGAAGTTGCGGTCGGCGGCAACTTCAACGGTCTCGAGGATTTCCATCAACGCCGGGCCCGTATACCACGGCGAACGCTCGCTGCGGTTGACCACGTTGTCGCCCTTGAGCGCCGACATTGGCACGAAGTGCAGGCTGCTCGGCGTCAGGTTGATGGCCTCGGCAAACTTCAGGTAGTCGGCCTTGATCGACTCGAACACGCCTTCATCGAAGCCCTTGAGGTCCATCTTGTTGACCGCAACGACGATGTGCTTGATGCCCAGCAACGAGGCAATGTAGCTGTGTCGGCGGGTCTGGGTCTGCACGCCGTAACGGGCGTCGACCAGGATGATCGCCAGATCGCAAGTCGAGGCGCCGGTGGCCATGTTACGGGTGTACTGCTCGTGGCCGGGGGTGTCGGCGATGATGAACTTGCGTTTGGCGGTGGAGAAATAGCGGTAGGCGACATCGATGGTGATGCCCTGCTCACGCTCGGCCTGCAGACCATCGACCAGCAGCGCCAGGTCGACTTCTTCGCCGGTGGTGCCGGACTTCTTCGAGTCACGGGTGATGGCTTCGAGGTGGTCCTCGTAAATCATCTTGGAGTCGTGCAGCAGGCGCCCGATCAGGGTGCTCTTGCCATCATCGACGTTGCCGCAGGTGAGGAAACGCAGCAGTTCCTTGCGCTCGTGCTGGGCCAGGTAGGCGAGGATGTCCTCGCTGATCAGATCAGATTGGTGCGACATGGAGTAACCCTGAAATTAGAAGTAGCCTTGGCGTTTCTTGTCTTCCATGGAACCGGCGCCATCGTGGTCGATGACACGGCCCTGGCGTTCGGACGTTCGGGTCAGGAGCATTTCCTGAATGATGTCCGTCAGGGTCTCGGCTTCCGACTCGACAGCACCCGTCAACGGGTAGCAGCCAAGGGTACGGAAACGCACCTTCTTCTTGACGATGCGCGCTTTCTCTTCCTCGGAGAGGTGCTCGAGGATGCGCTCGTCGTCGATCATGATCAGGGTGCCGTTCTTCTCGATGACGTCGCGCTCGGCGGCGAAGTACAGCGGCACGATTGGGATGCCTTCGAGGTAGATGTACTGCCAGATGTCCAGTTCGGTCCAGTTCGACAGAGGGAAGACGCGGATCGACTCGCCCTTGTTGACCTTGCCGTTGTAGACGTTCCACAGCTCCGGACGCTGGTTTTTCGGATCCCAGCGGTGCTTGCTGTCACGGAACGAATAGACCCGCTCCTTGGCCCGCGACTTCTCTTCGTCACGGCGCGCACCACCGAAGGCGGCGTCGAAGCCGTACTTGTCCAGTGCCTGCTTGAGGCCCTGGGTTTTCATGATGTCGGTGTGCTTGGAGCTGCCATGGGTGAACGGGTTGATGCCCTGCGCCACACCCTCAGGGTTGACGTGGGTGATCAGCTCCAGGCCCATTTCCTCGACCATCTTGTCGCGGAAGCTGTACATCTCCTGGAATTTCCACTGGGTGTCGACGTGCATCACCGGAAACGGCAGCTTGCCCGGGAAAAAGGCCTTGCGCGCCAGGTGCAGCATCACGGCGGAGTCCTTGCCGATCGAGTACAGCATCACCGGGTTGTCGAACTCGGCGGCCACCTCGCGGATGATGTGGATGCTTTCCGCCTCCAGCTGTTTCAAGTGCGTCAGTTTGTCGACCATGGCTACTCACGTAAAACGATACGATCTTATGGACGGCCAAGCGGGCCGTGTTCGAGCGAGCCACTTTATCACAGCACCTGATTCTATTTAGGAGGCTGGCTAGATCGAAACAATCTAACCATATGACTGGGGGTTTGGGCCGCGTCCGGCCTGCTGTGCAGGCCATCGCAGGCAAGCCAGCGGCTACAGGACCGATGAGCCGCAAAGCGGCCCAACTCTCGATCAGATCGGATTAGGGCAATCGATGAACAGATGCTCCACAGCAAACCGCCGTGCCAGGTAATCGCCCAGCGCCTGCACGCCATACCGCTCGGTCGCATGGTGCCCGGCCGCGATGAAGCTGATGCCATTCTCGCGAGCGCTGTGGAAGGTCTGCTCGGAAGCTTCACCGCTCAAAAACAGATCGACACCCTCGGCAATCGCCGTGTCGATGTAGCCCTGGCCGCCGCCTGTGCACCAGCCAATGCGTCGCACCAATTGATCACCCTCGATCAACAGCGGCTCACGGCCCAACGCTTCCTGCACTCGCCGGGCAAAGTCGCGTGCCGACATCGCCTCACTCAGCGAGCCGACCATGCCCACCACCTTCGGGTTGTTCGGATCCAGCGGCCCTTCGACGGTAATCCCCAGCTGGTGCGCCAACTGCACGTTGTTGCCCACCTCCGGATGCACATCCAGCGGCAGGTGAAACGCCAGCAGGCTGATGTCATGCTTGAGCAAGGTCTTCAACCGGCGCTGCTTGATGCCGGTGATGCACGGGTTCTCGCCTTTCCAGAAATAACCGTGATGGACCAGGACCAGATCCGCTTGCGCCTCGACGGCAGCATCGAGCAACGCCTGGCTGGCAGTGACGCCTGTGACGATCCGGCTGACCTGCGGCCGCCCCTCGACCTGCAGGCCGTTGGGGCAGTAATCCTGGATCTTGGCGCTGGACAGGTAGCGCTCGGCTTCCTCGACCAGGGTGCTGAGGGCGACGGCCATGGAAAATCTCCTCGAAATCTGCACATTCGGCGGGCGCAACGCCCGTATAATGGCCGCCATTATGGGCCGTCGCCGGACGCGGGGAAACCGGCGATAGTCGCCTGGGGCATATGGCAATCGCGGGGCAAGCCCGCACCCACGGATCAGCGCGGCCTGCGTAGGAGCGGGCTTGACCCGCGATTGCAGCCGTCGCCGAGCATACTTTTGACGTGTATGATCGCGCGCGCTTGCATCCCGGCCCGCTCTGCAACGGCCCTTGCCCCACTCCCAGGATTCATTCGATGCTCAAGGTTCTGCGTTACTTTGGCTGGCCACTGCTTACCGGCATATTGATTGCCCTACTGGTGATCCAGCGCTTCCCCGAATGGGTCGGCCTGCCCAGCCAGGACGTCAACCTGCAACAAGCACCGCAAACCACGCGGATCATGCAGGGCCCGGTGTCGTATGCCGACGCGGTGACCCTGGCCGCCCCGGCGGTGGTCAACCTGTACACCACCAAGGTGGTGAACAAGAGCGCCCACCCGCTGTTCGAAGACCCGCAGTTCCGCCGTTTCTTCGGCGACAACCTGCCCAAACAGCGCCGTTGGGAGTCGAGCCTGGGTTCGGCCGTAATCATGAGCCCCGAGGGCTACCTGCTGACCAACAACCACGTCACCAGCGGCGCCGACCAGATCGTCGTGGCCCTCAAGGATGGCCGCGAAACCCTGGCGCGGGTGATCGGCAGCGACCCGGAAACCGACCTCGCGGTGCTGAAGATCGACCTCAAGAGCCTGCCGGCGATCACCATCGGCCGCTCCGACAACATTCACATTGGCGACGTCTCGCTGGCCATCGGCAACCCGTTCGGCGTCGGCCAGACCGTGACCATGGGCATCATCAGCGCCACCGGCCGTAACCAGCTGGGGCTGAACAACTACGAAGACTTCATCCAGACCGACGCCGCCATCAACCCAGGCAACTCCGGTGGTGCGCTGGTCGATGCCAACGGCAACCTGATCGGGATCAACACGGCGATCTTCTCCAAATCTGGCGGCTCGCAGGGCATTGGTTTCGCCATTCCGGTCAAGCTGGCGCTGGAGGTGATGAAGTCGATCATCGAGCACGGCCAGGTGATCCGTGGCTGGCTGGGTATCGAAGTACAACCGCTGAGCCAGGAGCTGGCCGAGTCGTTTGGCCTTGAGGGGCGGCCAGGGATTGTCGTGGCGGGGATCTTCCGCGATGGCCCGGCGCAGCGCGCAGGCTTGCAGCTCGGTGACGTGATTCTGAGCATCAATGGCGAACCGGCCGGCGATGGCCGCAAATCGATGAACCAGGTGGCGAGGATCAAGCCGACCGACAAGGTCGCCATCGAGGTGATTCGCAATGGCCAGCAGCTCAAGCTGATTGCCGAGGTAGGGTTGCGGCCGCCACCGGCGCCGGTGGCCAAAACCGAGGAGAAGTGAGGTTCAGTCTAGGTAGAGTTTCAGCCTAGCCAGCGAACCTTGTGGGAGCGGGCTTGCCCCGCGATAGCGTTAGTTTGATCGGACGCTATCGCGGGTCAAGCCCGCTCCCACGAGGGCGTTTTATCAGTGCAGGATCTGGCTCAAGAACAGCTTGGTCCGATCACTGCGCGGCCGGTCGAAGAAATCATCCGGCGCCGCCTGTTCGACGATCTCGCCCTTGTCCATGAAGATCACCCGGTTCGCCACGGTCCGGGCAAAGCCCATCTCGTGGGTCACGCAGAGCATGGTCATGCCGTCTTCAGCCAGGCCGACCATGGTATCGAGCACTTCCTTGACCATCTCCGGATCGAGCGCCGACGTCGGCTCATCGAACAGCATGATCTTCGGCTTCATGCACAGCGCCCGGGCAATCGCCACCCGCTGCTGCTGGCCACCGGACAACTGCCCCGGAAACTTGTGCGCCTGCTCGGGAATCCGCACCCGCTCAAGGTAGTGCATGGCGATTTCCTCGGCCTTGCGCTTGGGCATCTTGCGCACCCACATCGGCGCCAGGGTGCAGTTCTGCAGAATGGTCAGGTGCGGGAACAGGTTGAAGTGCTGGAACACCATGCCCACCTCGCGGCGGATCGCTTCGATCTGCTTGAGGTCGTTGGTCAGCTCGACGCCATCGACCACGATACGCCCCTGCTGATGCTCTTCCAGGCGGTTGAGGCAGCGGATGGTGGTCGACTTGCCCGAGCCAGACGGGCCGCACAGGACGATACGCTCGCCTTGGCGCACATTCAGGTTGATGTCCTTGAGTACATGGAACTGGCCGTACCATTTGTTCACGCCCTGCATCTGGATGATGCCTTCGGGGCCAGCAGGCTGCTTGATCGCTTCACTCATATGCAAACTCCTAACGCTTGTGGCCAGTGTCCAGCTTGTGCTCCAGATGCATGGAGTAGCGGGACATACCGAAACAGAAAATCCAGAACACCAGGGCCGCGAACACATAGCCCTCGGTCGCCATGCCCAGCCAGGCCGGGTCGGCCGCCGCCTGCTTGACGCTGTTGAGCAGGTCGAACAGGCCGATGATGATCACCAGGCTCGTGTCCTTGAACAGGGCAATGAAGGTGTTGACGATGCCGGGGATAACCAGCTTGAGCGCCTGCGGCAGGATCACCAGGCCCATCGCCCGCCAGTAACCCAGGCCCATCGCCGCAGCGGCCTCGTACTGGCCCTTGGGAATCGCCTGCAAGCCCCCGCGCACCACCTCGGCGATGTACGCCGACTGGAACAGGATCACCCCGATCATCGCCCGCAGCAGCTTGTCGAAACTCATGCCCTCGGGCAGGAACAGCGGCAGCATCACCGACGACATGAACAGCACGGTAATCAGCGGCACGCCGCGCCAGAACTCGATGAAGGTCACACAGACCACCTTCACCGCCGGCATGTGCGAGCGTCGGCCCAATGCCAGCAAGATGCCCAACGGCAACGCGCCGACAATTCCGACAGTGGCGATCACCAGGGTCAGCATCAAGCCGCCCCATTGGCTGGTCGGCACCGTCGCCAGGCCCAGGCTACCGCCATGCAGCAGCACATAGGCGACGATGGGGTACAGGACCAGGAAGCCCAGGCCGTAGATGGCCTTGCGCGGGAAGCGACTGATAAACAGCGGCGCTGCGCCGATCACCGCCAGCCATACCGTCAGGTCGACGCGCCAGCGCAGTTCGCTGGGGTAGTAGCCATACATGAACTGGCCGAAGCGCTGCTGGATGAACACCCAGCAAGCGCCTTCCTTGGTGCAGTCGGCACGGGTGGTACCGACCCAGTTGGCGTCGATCAGCGACCACTGCAACAGCGGCGGCACGATCAACCACACCAGGTAAAGGGCGAACAGGGTCAGCAGGGTGTTAAGCCAGCTGGAGAACAGATTGGCACGCATCCATGCGAGCACGCCGACGGTTTTCACCGGTGGCGGCATATCGGGTTTGAAAACATGGGCATTCACGGGCGTATCCTCACCGCTCGATCAGCGCAATGCGCTTGTTGTACCAGTTCATCAGCAGCGAAATGCTGATGCTGATGGCGAGATAGACACTCATGGTGATGGCAATCACCTCGATGGCCTGGCCGGTCTGGTTGAGCACGGTACCGGCGAACAGCGAGACCATCTCCGGATAGCCGATACCGGCGGCCAGGGACGAGTTCTTCGCCAGGTTCAGGTACTGGCTGGTCAGTGGCGGAATGATCACCCGCAGGGCCTGGGGAATGATCACCTTGCGCAGGGTCGGGCCCTCGCGCAGGCCAAGCGAACGCGCAGCTTCGGTCTGGCCATGGCTGACCGAACGGATCCCTGAGCGCACGATCTCGGCAATGAAGGCTGCGGTATAGATGGTCAGCGCCAGGGTCAATGCCAGCAACTCCGGGATCAGCACCCAGCCGCCAACGAAGTTGAAACCCTTGAGCTGCGGCACTTCCCAGTGCACCGGGCTACCGAACAGCAGCGCGCACACGCCAGGAATGCCCAGCAATAGCAGCAAACCCACCCAGAACTTGTGAAACGGCTCGCCAGTCTCGTCGAACCGTTTGTTGGCATGTCGCACCATCAGCACCACCGCGACGATCGCCAGCAGCACCGCGGCAACGAACGGCCAGAACCCGTCCGCCATGGACGCGCCGGGCATGTTCAGGCCGCGGTTGCTGATAAAGAACATGTCGTCGATGTTGATGCTGCCACGGGGTCCGGGCAGGGTCAGGAACACCGCGAAGTACCAGAACAGGATCTGCAACAGCGGCGGAATGTTGCGGAAGGTCTCCACATACACGGTCGCCAGCTTGTTGATCATCCAGTTCGGCGATAGCCGCGCCACGCCGACGATAAAACCCAGCAAAGTCGCCAGGATGATGCCGATGAAGGTCACCAGCAGGGTGTTGAGCAGGCCAATGACGAACACCCGCGCATAGCTGTCCGACTCCACGTAGGGAATCAGGTGCTGGGCGATGCCGAAGCCGGCACTGCGTTCGAGGAAGTCAAAGCCCGAGGTGATGCCACGGTGCTGCAGGTTGGTCTGGGTATTGTGGAACAGGTACCAACCCAGACCGACCACCAATGCCACCGTGACGATCTGGAACAGCCACGCACGCACACGTGGATCGCTCAGGGAAAACCCCTTTTGTGCGCCGATTTGATTTTGCATGAAGTGCCCCGGAAAAAAGGGATCAGAACAGCCTGCGGCGGCGGAATGCCACCGCAGGGTGCAGCCATCAGCGCACAGGTGGCGCGTACTGGATGCCGCCGTTGTTCCACAGGGCGTTCAAGCCACGATCGATTTGCAGGGGGGTGCTTTTGCCCAGGTTCTTCTCGAACACTTCGCCGTAGTTACCCACTTGCTTGACGATCTGTACGACCCAGTCCTTGGGCAGCTTGAGGTCCTTGCCGTATTCGCCGTCAGCGCCGAGCAGACGGGCGTTGTCCGGGTTCTTGCCCGACTTGGCTTCGGCCTCGACGTTCTTCGAGGTGATGCCCGCCTCTTCCGCGTTGAGCATGGCGAACAAGGTCCACTTGACGATGCTGAACCACTCTTCATCGCCTTTGCGTACCACAGGGCCCAGAGGCTCCTTGGAAATGGTTTCCGGCAGTACCACGTACTCGGTGGGTGCAGCCAGCTTGGAGCGCTGCGCGTAGAGCTGCGACTTGTCCGAAGTAAGCACGTCGCAACGGCCGGATTCGAGCGACTTGGCGCTCTCGTCGGAGGTGTCGAAGGTGATCGGGGTGTACTTCAGGCCATTGGCACGGAAGTAGTCGGAGACGTTCAGCTCGGTGGTGGTACCGGCCTGGATACACACGGTAGCGCCGTCGAGCTCCTTGGCACTGGAGACGCCGAGCTTCTTGTTGACCAGGAAGCCGATGCCGTCGTAGTAGGTAACACCGGCAAATACCAGGCCCATGCCGGCATCGCGCGAGCTGGTCCAGGTGGTGTTGCGCGAGAGTACGTCGACTTCGCCGGACTGCAGCGCGGTGAAGCGCTCCTTGGCATTGAGCTGGCTGAACTTGACCTTGGTGGCGTCGCCGAACACGGCGGCGGCAACGGCGCGGCAGACATCGGCGTCGATACCGACGATGTTGCCTTTGGCATCAGGTACCGAGAAGCCCGGAAGACCATCGCTCACGCCACACTGGACGAAGCCCTTCTTCTTTACCGCATCGAGGGTAGCGCCGGCCTGGGCGAAACTGGTGGCGCCCAGCGCGGCGGCAGCGGTCAGGACTGCCAGGGTGGTTTTCAACATCTTCATTCACAACCTCCAAATCGCTCTTGTTGTATCGAGCCGGAATTGCACCGCACCCTTATGAGGCGCATCCGACCCTTGTTGGCTTGTTTTTGGGTCAATTGGCGCAATGAGCTGTTCTATGACAGCCTTTGTATCCGTACGAGGGGTGTTACCGGCATGGGGCCATCCCTTCGCATCACTCGATTCATAGCAAAGCGCGTACCACAGTCGAAGGCTTAAGCGTTTAAGCGGTAGTCAAGTAGGAAAAGTTGTAGAGTTGCGACATCTATTTCTGGCATTCACTACAGATGCCTTCTTTTTACGCACCACTTAAGCCAGCGCGCACACTTTCGGAGCAGTCATGACCCAACCGCTGATTCTCGAACCGCAAAATACCGCCGACGCCTGTGTGATCTGGTTGCACGGACTGGGGGCCGACCGTTACGACTTCCTACCGGTGGCCGAATTTCTTCAAGAGCGCCTGCTCAGTACCCGCTTCGTCATGCCTCAGGCCCCGACCCGCCCGGTGACCATCAACGGCGGCTATCAGATGCCTAGCTGGTACGATATCAAGGCCATGACTCCAGCCCGCGCCATTGACGAGGCGCAGCTGGATGAATCGGCCGAGCAGGTGATCGAACTGATCAAGGCCGAGCAAGCCAAGGGCATCAACCTGGCGCGGATCATCCTCGCCGGTTTCTCCCAGGGTGGCGCGGTGGTTCTGCACACTGCCTATATAAAGTGGCAAGAAGCACTGGGCGGCGTGATTGCCCTGTCCACCTATGCCCCGACCTTCAGCGAAGGCCATCAGCTCAGCGCCTGCCAACAGCGCACCCCGGCCCTGTGCCTGCATGGCGTGCATGACCCGGTGGTGATCCCGTCCATGGGCCGCACGGCCTTCGAATACCTCAACAGCTGGGGCGTCGCCGCGCGCTGGCATGAATACCCGATGGAGCACAAGGTGGCCGTGGCAGAGCTGTCCGACATCCACGACTGGCTGAGTGAACGCCTGCGCTGAGTCCGCCCGTATGTAGTTGGCTGTGCATTGCGCTACGCCGCGCCCGGTTCTTGCATTACACTGCCGGGCGTACATTCCTTAACCAATTGATGAGACGACCGTGCTCAAGGCACTTAAAAAAATATTCGGCAAGGGAGACGCCGCGCCTCAGGCCGTCGCACCCGATGCCCGCGTGATCACGCCCGCGCCCGCGGTCCAACCGCCGGCACCCCAGGCCCAGCCCAGCGCCAAAGCGCCAGCTCCAGCGCCTGCCAGCCCTCGCGTCGACAAGCCCGTACCGGACAAGCCGCGCCGCGAGCGCAAACCCAAGCCACAAGCCAGCCTGTGGAAACCAGAAGACTTCGTCGTCGAGCCACAAGAAGGCAAGACCCGCTTCCATGACTTCAAGCTCTCCAACGAGCTGATGCATGCCATCCAGGACCTGGGCTTCCCCTACTGCACCCCCATCCAGGCCCAAGTGCTGGGTTACACCCTGCGCGGCCAGGACGCCATTGGTCGGGCGCAGACCGGCACCGGCAAGACCGCCGCGTTCCTGATCTCGATCATTTCCCAACTGCAGCAGACCCCGGCGCCTAAAGAGCGCTACATGGGCGAGCCGCGCGCGCTGATCATCGCCCCAACCCGTGAGCTGGTGGTACAGATCGCCAAGGACGCCGTGGCGCTGACCAAGTACAGCGGCCTGAACGTGATGACCTTCGTCGGCGGCATGGACTTCGACAAGCAGCTCAAGGCCCTCGAAGCGCGTCACTGCGACATCCTGGTGGCCACGCCAGGGCGCCTGCTGGACTTCCACCAGCGCGGCGAAGTGCACCTGGACATGGTCGAGGTGATGGTGCTCGACGAAGCCGACCGCATGCTCGACATGGGCTTCATCCCCCAGGTGCGGCAGATCATCCGCCAGACCCCACCCAAGAGCGAGCGCCAGACCCTACTGTTCTCGGCGACCTTCACCGACGATGTGATGAACCTGGCCAAGCAGTGGACGACCAACCCTGCGATCGTCGAGATCGAGCCGGAGAACGTTGCCAGCGAGACCGTCGAGCAGCACGTCTATGCCGTGGCCGGCAGCGACAAGTACAAGCTGCTGTACAACCTGGTGACCCAGCAGAAGTGGGAACGGGTGATGGTCTTTGCCAACCGCAAGGACGAAGTGCGGCGCATCGAAGAGCGCCTGGTGCGCGACGGCATCAACGCCGCCCAGTTGTCCGGTGACGTGCCGCAGCACAAGCGCATTCGTACCCTGGAAAACTTCCGAGAGGGGCGCATCACCGTACTGGTCGCCACCGACGTGGCCGGGCGTGGGATTCACATCGATGGCATCAGCCACGTGATCAACTTCACCCTGCCGGAAGATCCGGATGACTACGTGCACCGCATTGGCCGTACCGGCCGCGCCGGGGCTGCGGGTGTGTCGATCAGCTTTGCCGGTGAAGATGATTCGTATCAGTTGCCAGCGATCGAAGAGCTGCTGGGGCGCAAGATCAAGTGCGAGATGCCGCCTGACGAGTTGCTGCAAGCAGTACCGCGCAAGCATCATTGATCACACAAGCTCGACTATCGCAGAACAACTGCTGATTGATTGAGCTAGCAGGGACGCTGTGGGAGCGGGCTTGCCCGCGAAGAGGCCACTAGCAGCGCTATCTAGGTACGGCGAGGGCTTCGCCCTCGTTCGCGGGCAAGCCCGCTCCCACAGGGTAAGCCTGATCACACAAGGGTCGACAGGCCATCCTGCGACTGCCCGCGTAGCTATTGCCAGCGCTCGGCAGCATCCTGATCCGACTGCCTGCCCTCGACCCAGCGCGGCCCGTCCTGGGTGTTTTCCTTCTTCCAGAACGGCGCCCGGGTCTTTAGGTAATCCATGATGAAGTTGCAGGCATCGAATGCTGCCAGCCGATGCGCACTGGCCACACCGACGAACACGATCGGCTCGCCCGGCTCCAGCCCGCCAATACGATGCAGCACCTCGACCTTCAATAACGGCCAACGCTGCTCGGCCTCGACGACGATCTTGGCCAAAGCCTTCTCGGTCATGCCCGGATAATGCTCCAGGAACATCCCGGCCACATCCCGGCCATCATTGAAATCGCGCACATAACCGACAAAGCCGACCACCGCCCCGACCCCGACGTTGGCGGCATGCATGGCGTTGACCTCGGCGCCCGGATCGAACGCCTGCTCCTGCACTCTAACCGCCATGCTCAGCCTCCGGTCACCGGTGGGAAGAACGCCACTTCGTCGCCCTCTGCCAACGGCTCGTCGAGCCGGCACAGATCCTGGTTACGCGCGCACATCAGGTTCTGCTCGGCCAGCACCTGGTAATCATCGCCCTTCGCCAGCAAGGCGTCGCGCACATCGGCAATCGTCGCGAAATCGCCTTCCAGCGGCTCGCCATCACGCCCCAGTTGCTCACGATAGCGAGCGAAATACACCACTTGGACTTTCATCACGCCTGCACCTGATAGTGGCCGCTCTTGCCGCCGATTTTTTCCAAGAGGCGCACCTGCTCGATGACCATGCCCTTATCCACTGCCTTGCACATGTCATAGATAGTCAGCGCCGCAACGCTGGCGGCAGTCAGTGCTTCCATCTCCACTCCGGTCTGCCCGGCCAGCTTGCAGCGGGCGACGATACGCACTGCATCGGTACCTTCGGCGCTGAGCTCGACCTTGACGCTGGTGAGCATCAGGGGATGGCAAAGCGGGATCAGCTCGCTGGTCTTTTTCGCCGCCTGGATACCGGCAATCCGCGCCACGGCGAACACATCGCCCTTGGGGTGCTCGCCGTCGACGATCATTTGCAGGGTCTGCGGTAACATGCGCACGCGCGCTTCGGCCACCGCTTCGCGTTCTGTCACGGCTTTTTCAGTGACGTCGACCATGTTGGCGCGCCCCTGGGAATCGAGATGAGTCAGCACTGCTCTGCTCCTGGGAAGGGAGCGATCAGTGTAAACCTGCCGGTCAGGTTTACGCAGCGAAAAAAGCCGGGCGGATGGTGATGGGGTTATGCAGCGGGCAACCGGCTGGCGTTGTAGCGACTTCATCGAGGGGCAAGCCCGCTCCCACAAGAGCGGTGCAGCCCTGTTGGAGTGAGCTTGCCCCGCGATGAAGCCCCTACAGCCACCTATCTACAGGTGCGACTCAGCGTACTCAGCCAGTACCGAACGAGGCACACCCTGCAGGGTGATGTGCACGCCATGCGGGAAGTCCTTGAAGCGCTCGGTCAAGTAGGTCAACCCAGAACTGGTCGCCGACAGGTAAGGCGTATCGATCTGCGCCAGGTTGCCCAGGCACACCACCTTGGACCCTGCCCCCGCGCGGGTGATGATGGTCTTCATCTGGTGCGGGGTAAGGTTCTGGCATTCATCGATCAGGATCAGGCTCTGCTGGAAGCTACGACCGCGAATGTAGTTCAGCGACTTGAACTGCAGCGGCACCCGCTCAAGGATGTACTCGACGCTGCCATGGGTGCTCTCATCGTCCATGTGCAAGGCTTCAAGGTTGTCGGTGATCGCCCCCAGCCAAGGCTCCATCTTCTCCGCCTCGGTGCCTGGCAGGAAGCCAATCTCCTGGTCCAGCCCCTGCACGCTGCGGGTGGCGATGATGCGCCGGTAGCGCTTGCTGACCATGGTCTGTTCGATAGCCGCAGCCAAGGCCAGGATGGTCTTGCCGGAACCGGCGGCGCCAGTCAGGTTGACCAGGTGAATATCCGGATCGAGCAAGGCGAACAGCGCCAGGCTCTGATGGATGTCACGCGGTTTCAGCCCCCAGGCCTCCTGGTGCAGCAGCGGCTCCTGGTGCAGGTCGAGCAATAGCAGCTCATCGTTACGGATGCCCTTGATCCAACCCACGAAGCCCTGCTCATCGATGATGAACTCGTTGACGTGCACCGCCGGCAGGTTGTCGGTCAGCTGCACCCGATGCCAGGTGCGGCCGCGCTCCTGACGGGTCTCGACCTTGCTGACCCGGTCCCAGAACGATCCGCTGACCGAGTGATAGCCCTTGGACAGCAATGACACGTCGTCGACCAACTGGTCGGTGCTGTAGTCCTCGGCGGCAATCCCGCAAGCGCGCGCCTTCAGGCGCATGTTGATGTCCTTGGTCACCAGCACCACGTCCAGGTCGGATCGTTTAGCGCGCAGTTCCAGAAGCTGGTTGATGATGATGTTGTCGGCCAGGTTCTCTGGCAGCAGACGGTTGGGCTCGCTACGCGGGCTCATCAGGATGGACAAAAAACCTTTCGGTCCGCTCTTGCCACGCTGGATCGGCACACCCTGTTCGACATCACTGGGCGAGGCGTCACCGAGGGTTTGATCGATCAGCCGGATCGCCTGGCGGCATTCGGCGGCGATGGTGTGTTTACCGGTCTTGAGCTTGTCGAGTTCCTCCAGCACCGTCATCGGAATGGCGACGTGGTGCTCCTCGAAGTTGAGTAATGCGTTGGGATCGTGAATCAGGACGTTGGTATCGAGCACATAGAGGATCGGCTGGGTGGAGGAAGGGTTGCGTCCATGGTCATCCATACTCGGGCACCTTGTGTCAGAACCACGCGGCGCGTAACCGCTGCGCCGCAGAGTGACGCCGTTCTCCCCGTATCCGCGTCGTTACGGGCGGGAAGCGCACCTGGCAAAGGAGGGTCTGGATGACGCCACCTGTGCTGCAGGAATCGGCTGTCTGGTTCTTTCATACCGCAAAAACCATGAACAAAAAAAGCTTTTTTACGTCCCGATGAAGTTTATTTTTCCGAATGGCTAACGCGCCTTGGCTGGCTGCCATCGGGGGACTAAAGTCAAAGATCAAGCCCTATGCTTTTCGCGGGGTAGGTTGCCGCCTAGCGTGATGCAGGGGGGCCATCCTGGTGCGCATACGCCTGGCAATCCTCCCAGCCGATGCCACTTTGACCGGTGTTGTGCAGCAGCCACTGCACCGCCTGCTGGGCCTTGGGCTGATTGTCGTGCAATTGAATCACCCCTTTGCGCCACAACAGCATCAGGGTTACCACGCGCTGGGCGGATTGCTCGGCAGTCAAGGCCGTGTCATCCAATGCATCGATATCCCACAGCGACACCTGCAGCCCCTGGCTGGCCATGAACGCCTCGCCATCGGCGCGGCGGTGGCCATAGGGCGGACGGAACAACGGCACGTACTGCTCGGGCAAATCCGCCTGGACCCGCGCCTGACTGCGGCGCAGCGAGTCTTGCCAGTCCTGCCACTGCGCATGCGAGCGGTACTCCCACCCCTGAATGCCTACGCATTGCCCGGCATATAGCTCGCCGAGCGAACTGGCGGCGGCGTCGCGACGTTGTTGCAGGCGATTACCCAAGACAAAGAAGGTGCCGCCCAGCTTCTGCCGGCGCAAATAGTCGGTCAGGCTGTCGGTGCTGCTGCCTTCGGCGCCGGGGCCACCAACGAAGGTCAGCAAGAACATCCGGTCATTGAGCTCATCGCCATTGCGCTCGCGGCTGGAGAGGCGCTCGATCTCGCTGCTGGTCTGCGGGAACAACGCTGCCTTGCGCAATTGCTCATCCAGATAGCGTACATGGAACTGCCGGCTCGGCTCGATCCAACCGGTATAGAACTCGCCGACATCAGCGTTGAACGTGACGGCTTGAGTGCGAAGTTCGGCCATCGACTCGACCGGGTAGCAGAACGAGGCATCCTGCTCGCAACTGCGCTGGGCCTGCTGATAGTTCTGCCACAGCCGCTGCCACATCCGCGCCCGCACCGCACGAATCACCGTCAAATTGACCTGCCTGAGCTTGAGCCGCGCAGCCAGCGCCGGCTCATCGAGCATTTCACTTTCTTGCAGCACTTGGGCAAATGACAGGATCTCGGCACGCGAAGCGACATCGAACAGCGCCGGGCTGTCCAGTTGCTCAGGCCACAGGCTGCGGTCCAGGCTGGCTTGAATCGGTGGGGCGGCCTGCACGGCCAGGCTGAACCAGCCTGCCAGCAAGGCTAAGGCAATGCGCACGATCGGACTCTCCGCAAATCCCGTTCAATCATGAGCCGCACTATAACGCGAGCCTCGCCGATGTTCTGTGACTATCGTCGGCATAGTTTGGACTTACCCCGGCCAGCCCGTAGAATCCGCCTCTACGATTCAAGGAGCCGACCTGATGCTGACGGTGATTTCCCCCGCCAAGACCCTCGATTACGACACCCCTGCGGTGACCCAGCGCTTCACCCTGCCGCAGTACCTGGACGACTCGCAGGAGCTGATCACCCAGCTGCGCGAGCTGAGCCCTGCGCAAATCAGCGAGTTGATGCACCTGTCGGACAAACTCTCCGGCCTCAACGCTGCACGCTTCGGCAGCTGGACCCCAGACTTCAGCCCAGCCAACGCCAAGCAGGCGCTGCTGGCGTTCAAGGGTGACGTGTACACCGGGCTCGACGCCGAAAGCCTCAGCGAAGACGACTTCAGCTATGCCCAGCAGCACCTGCGCATGCTCTCCGGCCTGTATGGCCTGCTGCGCCCGCTCGACTTGATGCAGCCCTACCGCCTGGAGATGGGCACCAAGCTGGCCAACGCCCGCGGTAAAGACCTCTACGCCTTCTGGGGCACGCGGATCAGCGAATGGCTGAACCAGGCCCTGGCCGAGCAAGGCGATGACGTGCTGCTCAACCTGGCCAGCAACGAGTACTTCAGCGCGGTCAAGCGCAACGCCTTGAATGCGCGGGTCATCAACGTCGACTTCAAGGACTGGAAAAACGGCCAGTACAAGATCATCAGCTTCTATGCCAAGAAGGCCCGGGGGATGATGAGCCGGTTCGTGATCCAGGAGCGGATCAACGATCCTGAGCAGCTTAAGCAGTTCGATGTGCAGGGGTACTACTACAGTGCCGAGCAGTCGAAGACGGATCATTTGGTGTTCTTGCGCGATCATTCAGAGTGAATGATCGCGGCACGAGATCAGGTTGTATCGTGCATCAGCATGTTGCTAAGCGGTAATACTGTCAGATCCCGCACAAGCGGGGTCTGAGGCGGCAGTCAGGACCACAACCGTGCTCTTTGTCTTTGCCGGCGATATCGCTGTAGCCCAGGCTGCCGGTGTCGAGCTTGAGGTTGCCGTTGACAGCGGCGATCAACGCGCCGTCGAGCTGGGTGTGGTCTTGGGTTCGGATGTCGACCTTGCTGGCACCAGTGATGCGGGTCTGGTTCTCGACCCATTCGGTCTTGCCTGAGGTTTGGCCATAGCCGACCGAGCCACTGACGCCCGCACCCGGCCCTACCGTGACCGTGGCGCTGAGGTCGAACTCCTTGCCCTTGACCTTGCCGGTATCGACGGCCGAGGCCACGCTCAGATCTCCGCCCACCTGGCCGATCACTTGGTCACCGCGCAACTGCGCGCCGGCGATGGTGGTGTCCTTGCCGCTGGTGAATTTCAGCTGGTCGCTGGCGTAGATGTAGGCCTCTTGGTGGCGCTGCGCTTCGCGCTCCAGATTGCCCTTGCCCAGGTTGACGCTGGCATAGATACCCAGGCCTTCCGATCCAACGGTAATTCCCACTTCACCGCCGCCACTGCGGCGGTTGTGTTCCTGGCTGCTGTCGTTTTGCGCAGCGCGGATGTTCAAGTCATTGCCCGCAGCCAGATCGATACCCCGCCCGGCCTGAACCCCACTGCCAATGATGTTCAAGTCGTTGCTGGCATCGAGCTTGACGTCGCGTCCGGCGTTGAGCTGGCTCGGCGTCGAGGTGCCTTGTGCGCTATCGGCGCTGGCGGCGCCATGGCTAGCGCCAATACCCAGTTTGAAGCCGCCACTGGTGCCGCCGTGCACGCCCCCCCAACTCTGCGACTGTTTGCTTTCCTGGCTAACGCTACCCTGGGCAACGTCAATGTCGATGTCTCGACCCTTGATGGCAGCCTTGCTGGCGCGCAGACGCAGGTCGTTCCCAGCAGCTAGGACGATGTCGTTGCCCGCGTCCAGTTCGCTGGCTACCTGACTCGCGCTGGTCTTGAGCTGGCTCTTGCCGCTCTTCGACAGCCCAAGGAATCCGGACTTGGTTTTCTTGCTGTATTCGCCGTGCTCTTCGACCCCAGAGAGCACCGCCACATCGCCCGTAGCTCCCACCATCAGGTCGCCGCCAGCCTTGAGCTGACTACCTATGACGCTCACATCGCGTCCGCCATCAAGATCTGATGGATCAACCTTCCGATGTATCGAGAATCAGCGGCGATTCCACCTACTACCATGGTCCCAGAATTTTGGAGGGCGTCGTTCTCTCTTTCCGACAGCCAACAGAAAAGGCCCACTAAAAGAATGGACTTTCGCGATCCGAATGAGACGCGCACCAAAACGGCCCGCCGCAGTGACATAAAACTGGCGCCAATCTTTCGTCTAGCAGATTGTTATCGCCAAACGCCATAAGACCGTTCGTACTTTTTTGACGAATTTTGAAAAAATTTTTCCGATACTGGCACAAAACCATCTCACCCCGTTTTCGCCCTTTATATATCGGGATGGCACTCGCCAGTGCCATCAATATGAAAGTATTTACGCCTGAAAAAATATTTAGAAATCATTCATTCTGCACGAACCCCCTCAGGAACTTCTGCTAGCCGCGGTCGCTCATAGCACCCGTAACGATTCACGAGCGTTGAACGTGAGAGATGACTTACAGATGACAACGGCAGGTATCTACACCCGCCCAGGAAAGTTCGACAGCGGCAATGGCACGCGCCACTAAGCCCTGTCACACGGAGGATAGACGCGCCCCCTTTAATCGTCCTAGTGGTTGATTTCAAAGGATTTATTCACTTGAAAAAACAAGCACAGCAGTTCGCCAAGTAGCGTTCTGCATTTAAGACGGCTGCATTTCAGGGCACGCCTTTTAATTATCGGCCTTTGACTGCCATTTAAGAGTGCACAACTTTTTGCACTCCGGATTTATTCATGCCTGCGTTCGGTGAAGTGTCTTTTCGCCATGGATCCGTGCGCCCGAATACTGCTGGTTAATCAACCCGGTCGGCTCTTCCGCTGAAGGGCTGGCGTGATAAACACACGAGGTGAATGCGATGCGTATCAGCATCTTTGGTTTGGGTTATGTGGGTGCAGTCTGTGCAGGTTGCCTGTCGGCACGGGGCCATGAAGTGATTGGTGTGGACGTGTCCGCCACCAAGATCGACCTGATCAACAAGGGCAAGTCGCCCATCGTCGAACCGGGTCTGGAAGAACTGCTGCAACAAGGCCTGGCCAATGGCCGCCTGCGTGGCACCACCGACTTCGCCGAGGCCATCCGTGCCAGCGACGTGTCGATGATCTGCGTCGGCACGCCGAGCAAGAAAAACGGCGACCTGGGCCTTGAGTACATCGAGTCGGTGTGCCGCGAGATCGGCTACGTACTGCGTGACACCAGCCGCCGCCACACCATCGTGGTGCGCAGCACCGTGTTGCCAGGCACCGTCAAGAACGTGGTGATCCCAATCCTGGAAGACTGCTCGGGCAAGAAAGCCGGGGTCGACTTCGGTGTGGCGGTCAACCCTGAGTTCCTGCGTGAAAGCACCGCGATCAAGGACTACGACCACCCACCAATGACCGTCATCGGCGAACTGGACAAGGCCAGCGGCGACGTTCTGCAAGCGCTGTACGAAGAGCTCGACGCCCCGGTGATCCGCAAGGACATCGCCGTGGCCGAGATGATCAAGTACACCTGCAACGTCTGGCACGCGACCAAGGTCACCTTCGCCAACGAGATCGGCAACATCGCCAAGGCGGTCGGCGTCGATGGTCGTGAAGTGATGGATGTGGTCTGCCAGGACAAAGTCCTCAACCTGTCGCAGTACTACATGCGCCCAGGCTTCGCCTTCGGCGGCTCGTGCCTGCCCAAGGACGTGCGCGCCCTCACCTACCGCGCCTCCAGCCTGGATGTGAAAGCGCCGCTGCTCGACTCGCTGATGCGCAGTAACGAATCGCAGGTGCAGAACGCCTTCGACATCATCGAAAGCCACGACAAACGCAAGATCGCTCTGCTCGGCCTGAGCTTCAAGGCTGGCACCGACGACCTGCGCGAGAGCCCCCTGGTCGAGTTGGCCGAGCGCCTGATCGGCAAGGGCTACGAGCTCAACATCTACGACCAGAACGTCGAGTACGCCCGAGTCCACGGCGCCAACAAAGACTACATCGAGTCGAAGATCCCGCACGTGTCCTCGCTGCTCAACGCCAACTTCGAGCAAGTGGTCAACGACGCCGAGATCATCATCCTGGGCAACCGCGACGAGCAGTTCCGTGCCCTGGCCGACCGCGCCCCGGAAGGCAAGCAAGTGATCGACCTGGTCGGTTTCATGAGCAAGCCGACCTGCTCCACCAGCCGCACCGAAGGCATCTGCTGGTAAGCCAGCCTGACGCGGGGCCGCAAGGCCCCGCTCTTCACTGAATTTCGCGACGGATGCCGAACATGCAAAGGTTCCAGACAGTGCTGTTGCAGTGCGCCGGGTGGCTGCTCTACATGAGCCTGCTCATGTTGATCGCCCTGGCCCTGCCCAGCGACATCTTCGACTCGCAGTCGAAGCACTTCATCTTCCTGGTCGGCGCCGTCGGCATCTGGCGCTACTCGATGGGCGCCACCCATTTCATCCGCGGCATGATCTTCCTGTACGGCGTCTACCCGTACCTGCGCAACAAAGTGCGCAAACTGGGCAAGGCCGCGGACCCGTCCCACGTGTACCTGATGGTCACCAGTTTTCGCATCGATGCGCTGACTACCGCCCAGGTCTACAGCTCGGTGATCCGCGAAGCGATCAACTGCGGCTACCCGACCACTGTGGTCTGCTCGCTGGTGGAGAAGTGCGACGAGCTGCTGGTGAAAAGCCTGTGGGCCAAATACAACCCGCCTGAACATGTCACCCTCGACTTCGTGCGCATCGCCGGTACCGGCAAGCGCGATGGCCTGGCCTTTGGCTTCCGCGCCATCTCGCGGATGATGCCCGACCAGCACGCGGTGGTGGCGGTGATCGATGGCGACACCGTGCTCGGCGAAGGCGTGGTGCGCAAGACCGTACCCTGGTTCAAGCTGTTCCCCAATGTCGGTGGCCTGACCACCAACGAATTCTGCGAAGTGCGCGGCGGCTACATCATGAGCGAGTGGCACAAGCTGCGCTTCGCCCAGCGCCACATCAACATGTGCTCGATGGCCCTGTCCAAGCGCGTGCTGACCATGACCGGGCGGATGTCGATGTTCCGCGCCAGCGTAGTGACCAACCCTGAGTTCATCGCCGACGTCGAGAGCGACTCGCTGATGCACTGGCGCCTGGGCCGCTTCAAGTTCCTCACCGGCGACGACAAGTCGAGCTGGTTCAGCCTGATGCGCCTGGGCTACGACACCTTCTATGTGCCGGATGCGGCGATCAACACGGTCGAGCACCCGCCGGAAAAAAGCTTCCTCAAGGCCAGCCGCAAACTCATGTACCGCTGGTACGGCAACAACCTGCGGCAGAACTCGCGCGCCTTGGGCCTGGGCCTCAAGCGCCTGGGGCTGTTCACCAGCGTGGTGCTGTTCGACCAGCGCGTGTCGATGTGGACCAGCCTGCTCGGCCTGACCGTGGCGGTGATCGCCAGCCTCAAGTTCGGCATGGCCTTCCTGCTGGTGTACCTGCTGTGGATCGGCATCACCCGGCTGATCCTGACCATCATGCTGCTGTGCTCAGGCCACAGCGTGGGTCCGGCCTATCCCGTGATTCTCTATTACAACCAGATCGTCGGCGCGTTGATGAAGATCTACGTGTTCTTCCGCCTCGACAAGCAGTCCTGGACCCGCCAGCCCACTGCCCTCAAGCGTGACCTTGCCAGCTTTCAACAATGGTTCAACACCTGGTCCTCCCGCACCATGACCTTCTCGGCCGCGAGCATCTTCGTCGCCGTGCTGTTCATGGTCGTGTGAGCCACCCCGGATCGGATACAACAGGAACGAAATCGCCATGAATACCGCCGTGAACGTCAATGTCGTGCATGAGTCCGAAGCCCAGCGCCAGCACGCCCGGGTCCGCATCCCCGCCAAGCTGCGCTTCCTGGATGGCAATCGCGAGCCACAAGAGGTCAAGGTCGACGACCTCTCCGCTGGGGGCCTGTCCTTCCATGCCAAGCGCGCGCTGCCGATCGGCGATGTGCTGCGTGGTCGCCTGCAGTTCGTGGTCGACAACCTCGGCCTGTCGATGGATATCGAATTCCTCGTGCGTGCCAGCGACCCCGCCACCGGCCGTACCGGTGCCGAGTTCCAGAACCTGGAGCCGCGTGACATCGCCACCCTGCGCCACATCATCACCTCGCACCTGTCCGGTGAACTGATCACCGCCGGTGACGTGCTCAGTACCCTGCAGCGCGACAACTTCACCAAGGCGCGCAAGCAGAAAGACGGCGGCTCGGGCCTGAGCGCCTTCGGCCGCCTGCGCGCGGTGACCGTGACCCTCGGCGTGTTCGTGGTGGGTATCGCCGCCTTCGGCTTCGTCGCCAAGTCGCTGTATGGCATGTACTTCGTCAGCCATGCCGAAGCCGGTGTGGTCGCAGTGCCGACCACTACCGTTACCATGCCCCGTGATGGCACCGTCAAAAGCCTGGTGGAGAGCGGCGGCCAAGTGGTCAAGGGCGCGCCACTGGCAAGCTTCAGCACCAGCATGCTGGACATGCTCAAGGGCCATCTGGACGACGCGCAATTGGAGCCGGCCAAAGTCGAGGAACTGTTCGGCAAGCAGCTCGCTGGCACCCTCACCAGCCCCTGCGACTGCGTGGTTGCCCAGCAACTGGTGGACGACGACCAGTACGCCAGCAAAGGCCAGCCGATCTTCCAGCTGATCCCCCGCACCACCAACCCGATGATCGAGGCGCGCTTCAGCTATCGCCAGTTCGACGAGGTCAAGCCAGGCACCCGGGTCAA
This sequence comes from Pseudomonas sp. BT-42-2, assembly GCF_025847435.2. Classification (NCBI taxonomy): domain Bacteria; kingdom Pseudomonadati; phylum Pseudomonadota; class Gammaproteobacteria; order Pseudomonadales; family Pseudomonadaceae; genus Pseudomonas; species Pseudomonas sp. BT-42-2. The sequence continues at coordinate 70,702 of NZ_JAOYTM010000016.1, read as the reverse complement.
CTTCCAGATCGCCGGCGAAGACGAAGTACGTACCGGCCAGATCGTCAGCAGCGCCAGCCTCAACAGCGCAGACCTGGCCTCCGACATCCGCGTGCAGATCAAGCCAGACGGCGCGCTGCCTGCTGAACTGGCCGGTCGCCCAGCGTCGGTCTACAGCGACCGCGGTCCGTCGTTGAACTGGCTGATCGACAAAGCCGTCGCCCGTGGGCTTTAAGAGGATCGAACAATGATCTCCAAGCACACCTCTGTCCCTGTGGGAGCGGGCTTGCCCGCGAATAGGCCGGCGCCGATCTCACTGACCCTTCGCGGGCAAGCCCGCTCCCACAAGGTGCGTGTCAACCTCGGGCTTTGCGCGTTGACCGCTGCCATCGCCCTGGCCGGCTGCGCGGGCCTGCCCGACCAGCGCCTGGCCAACGAAGCGATGAAGCGTGGCGACACCGCCACCGCCGAGCGCAACTACAAGGCCCTGGCCGACCTCGGCTACAGCGACGCCCAAGTGGGCCTGGCCGACATCAAGGTCGCCTCCCGCGACCCTGCCCAGCTCAAGGAGGCCGAGGCCACCTACCGCGACGCCGCTGCCACTTCGCCGCGTGCCCAGGCGCGCCTGGGTCGCCTGCTGGTGGCCAAGCCCGACAGCACCCAGGCTGAACGCGAAGAAGCCGAGACCTTGCTCAAGCTCGCCGCCAAGCAAGGCGAAGGCAACACCCTGATCCCGCTGGCGATGCTCTACCTGCAATACCCGCAGAGCTTCCCCAACGTCAACGCGCAACAGCAGATCGAGCAATGGCGCGCCGCCGGCCAGCCAGAAGCGGGCCTGGCGCAGATCCTGCTCTACCGCACCCAGGGCACCTACGACCAGCACCTGGATGACGTCGAGAACATCTGCAAGGCCGCCATCAACAGCACCGACATCTGCTACGTCGAGCTGGCCACCGTCTACCAGAAACGCAACCAGGCCGACCAGCGCAACGCTCTGCTCGAGCAGCTCAAGGCCGGCTATGCCCGCGGCACTGTGCCGGCTACCCGGGTCGACAGCGTCGCCCGCGTGCTGGCTGATCGCAACCTCGGCCAAACCGACGAGAAAACCGCCAAGGAGCTGCTCGAACACGTGGCACCGGCCAACCCAGCCTCCTGGGTCAGCCTCGCCCAGCTGCTGTACGACTTCCCCGAACTGGGCGACACCGAACAGTTGCTGGCCTACATCGAAAAGGGCCGCGCCGCCGAACAGCCACGCGCCGAACTGCTGCTGGGCCGCCTCTACTACGAAGGCAAGATCCTGCCGGCCGATGCCGAGAAAGCCCAAACCCACTTGCAGGCCGCAGCCGATGCCGGCGAGATCAGCGCCCACTACTACCTCGGCCAGCTCTATCGCCGGGGCTATCTGGGCCAGGTCGAGCCACAGAAGGCCGTCGACCACCTGCTCAGCGCCGCTCGCGGCGGTCAGCTCAGCGCCGACTACGCCTTGGCCCAGCTGTACAGCGAAGGCCACGGCATTCGCCAGAATCCGGGCAATGCCTGGGTGTTCGCCCAGTTGGCCCAGGCCAACCCCACCGAACAGTCCAGCGCCATGCTGCAACAACTCGATCAGCAATTGACGCCTGACCAGCGCAGCCAGGCCGAGCGCCTGCTGGCGCAGGAGAAGCAGGCGCGCGGCAGCATGGCCAAGGGCGCCAACAGCGTCATGGCCATCGAAGCCCTGCAAGACGATGAAGACGCCGAGGACGCCTCCCTATGACGCTCAACCCTTTCGTGAAAGCCGGCATCGGCCTGAGCTTCGCCCTGCTGTGGTCGTGCCCGACCCTGGCTGACATGACTGCGCAGAAAAACTTCGGCCTGGAAGTGAAAGTCACTGCTCAATCCGAAGACGACCGCGACCTGGGCACCCGCTCCGGCGGTGACGTCAACGGCCTGGGCCTGGACCTGCGCCCCTGGGTATATGGCGAGCGCGGCAATTGGAACGCCTATGCCATGGGCCAGGCAGTGACCGCCACCGACATCATCGAGACCGACACCCTGCGCGCCTCGGACGATGGCAGCGCCATCGACACCGGCGACGACAGCCGCCAGCCCGACAAAAGCTACCTGGCCCTGCGCGAGTTCTGGGTCGGCTACAACGGCTTCACGCCCTACCCCGGCGAATACCTGCGCTTTGGCCGGCAACGCCTGCGCAACGACGACGGCATGTGGCGCGACACCAACATCGAGGCGCTGAACTGGACCTTCGACACCACCCTGCTCAAGGCCGATGTCGGCGTTGCCCAGCGCTTCAGCGAATACCGCACCGACCTGACTGAGCTGGCCGCCGAAGACGAAGACCGCACGCACGTCTACGGCAACGTCGCCGCGCAGTGGACGCCAGGTCACTGGGTTGGCCTGCGCGCCCATCACACCCATGACAGCGGCAGCCTGAACAAACCCGGCGAAACCATCGACACCCTCGACAAGACCCGCACTGGCGATCTCACCTGGCTTGGCCTTGAGGCCAACAGCGATGCCTACAACTGGCGCAACGACCACACCGTCAACTACTGGGGCAGCCTGACCTGGCTGACCGGCGATCGCGACAAGCTCAGCAGCGAGACGCGCAATGGCGAGCAAGTGGTTACCGGCAAGCAAAGCGGTGACGTCAACGCCTGGGCCACCGACCTGGGTATCCGCCTGCGCCTGGACCCCAACTGGCAGGTCGGCGCCGCTTATGCCCGCGGCAGCGGCGGGGGTGGCAGCGACGGCTCGAACAACTTCGAACAGACCGGCCTTGAGAGCAATCGCTCCAACTTCACCGGCACCCGCTCGCGCGTGCACCGCTTCGGCGAGGCCTTCCGTGGCGAGCTGGGCAACTTGCAGGCTGCCACCCTGTTCGCCTCCTGGCAGCTGCGCGAGGACTACGACGCAAGCTTCATCTACCACAAGTTCTGGCGCGTCGATGACCAACAGAACATCGGCTCCAGCGGCATCAACGCGGTGGTCGAGGACAACGGCGTCAACCGCCCGCTGATCAGCGGCGAGAAGGACCTGGGCCAAGAGATGGACGTGGTCGTCACCAAGTACTTCAAGCAAGGCTTGCTGCCGGCTTCGCTGAGCCAGTCGATCGACGAACCGTCGGCCCTGGTACGCCTGCGCGCGGGTGTCTTCAAGCCGGGTGACGCCTATGGCAAAGAAGCCGATTCGTACATGCACCGCGCCTTCGTCGACGTGATCTGGCGCTTCTGAGCCGGGAGAGGAAAGCTATGAACCTGCACCCGCATCTTCGCCACAGTCTGCTCGCCAGCGCCTTGCTGCTGGCCGCAGGCGTGGTCCAGGCCGCCGAGCCGGAAATGGCCAAAGGTCTGCAGCAGGCCAAGACCTACACGGTATCCAGTGCACCGGTCGAGCCGCTGCACATGGATCCGCCCAAGCTGCCCGATCTTTCCGGCTACACCGCGCAAGCGGTGCAAAAGAAGATCGATCGCAGCCGCAAGGGCAAGGTCAGCGTGCGCCGCATGCTCCAAGAAGAGTCGCTCAAGGAGTTCATCGGCGGCGACAACAAGGCCGCCGAATGGGTCCAGCGCCAGCACGGCATCCCGCAGGCGATCTTCGTCGATGACGGGCATGTCGACATGGCGCAGCTGAGCAAGCAGGTGCCTGACCAGTACCTGCGCGAAGTCTCGCCTGGGGTGTTCCTCGCCCGCCTGCCGATCGTGGTCGGGCAGAAAGGCATCCTTGAGATCGACGGCAAGGTCAAGGAGCTGCGCCTGTCGCAAGAGGGCGGCTCGTTCCTGGTCAACGACGGCAAGCTGTTCGTCAGCGACACCCAGGTCACCGGCTGGCGCGAGAAGGACAACGGCCCATCGACCTTCCGCTCGCCCAAGGAATTTCGCCCCTTCTTGCTGTCTTGGGGTGGCACCGAGACCTACATCGTCAATAGCAAGATGGCCAGCTTCGGCTACGCCAAGTCCAAGTCGTATGGCGTGAGCATCTCGCAGTACACGCCGAACATGGCCAAGCGCATGGGCCGCCCGGAACCGACCGGCTGGATCATCGGCTCCGAGTTCAGCGACATGTGGTACGGCTTCTATTGCTACGAGACCAGCGACTTCGTGGTCAAGGACAGCACCTACCGCGACAACATCGTCTACGGCATCGACCCACACGACCGCTCGCACCGGCTGATCATCGCTGGCAACACCGTGTACGGCACCAAGAAGAAGCACGGCATCATCGTTTCGCGTGAGGTCAACGACAGCTGGATCATCAACAACAAGAGCTACGACAACAAGCTCTCCGGGGTGGTGATCGACCGTAACAGCGTCAATAACCTGATCGCCTACAACGAGATCTACCGCAACCATACCGACGGCATCACCTTGTACGAAAGCGGCGACAACCTGATCTGGGGCAACAAGCTGATCAACAACCGTCGCCACGGCATTCGCGTGCGTAACAGCGTCAACATCCGCCTGTATGAAAACGTCGCCATGGCCAACGGCCTGGTCGGGGTCTACGGGCACATCAAGGACCTGTCCGACACCGACCGCGACATCGCCCTTGACCCGTTCGATACCAAGGTCTCGCTGATCGTCGTTGGCGGTGAGCTGGCAGCCAATGGTTCCGGGCCTTTGTCGATCGACTCGCCGCTGTCGGTCGAGCTGTACAAGGTGTCCATGCTCGCCCCACGCAAAGCCAGCGGCATCAGCCTCAATGGCGTGCTTGGCGAGCGCCAGGACGAAATCCTCGACCTGCTGGTACGCCAGCAGAAGGCCGTGCTGATCGACCCGGTCGAACGCCAGACCGAAATGATCGATTAAGGAAAGCCAAGACCATGACGACCCCACATCTGATGAAACTGCTCGGTCTGTCCGCCGCCCTGCTGGCGATCAGCCAAGGCGTGCGCGCCGAAGACGTGCAAGCGCCAAGCTTCAGCGCCGAGCCCTGCTGCCAGCTGTGCCCAGAAGCACATGACGCCAGCCGCTACACCACTCGCTACCAGCAGAACTTCACCACCTTGGTGCAGGCGCAAGGCGACTGGCTGTTCCGAACCCGCGAAGACCTGCGCACCGAGTTCACCACCACTGCCGCCGGCTACAAGCGCTTGCAGCAGGTGCACGACGCGTTCAAGAAACGCGGCGTCGAACTGGTCGTGGTGTACCAGCCAACCCGTGGCCTGGTGAACCGCAACATGCTCAACCCGCAAGAGAAAGCCGCCTTCGACTACCAGAAGGCGCTGGGTAACTACCAGGCCATGCTGCAGCGTTTCGCCAAGATGGGCTACAACGTGCCGGACCTGTCGCCGCTGACCAACGAGCAACTGGCCGCCGCCGACCAGGGCAAGGACTTCTACTTCCGCGGCGACCAGCACTGGACCCCATACGGCGCCGAGCGCGCAGCGAAGATCGTCGCCGATACGGTGCACAAGATGCCCGCTTTCGAGGGCATCCCGCGCAAGGAATTCGAAACTCACAAATCCGGGCGCATGGGCAAGACCGGCACCCTGCACAACGTCGCCGGCCAGCTCTGTGGCACCAGCTATGCGGTGCAGTACATGGACCAGTTCGCCACTGAGCCGAAGGGTTCGAGCGGCGGCGACGACCTGTTCGGTGACAGCGGCAACGCCGAGATCACCCTGGTCGGCACCAGCCACAGCGGCAAGAACTACAACTTCTCGGGCTTCCTGCAGCAGTACATCGGCGCCGACGTGCTCAACGTCGCCTTCCCCGGTGGCGGCCTGGAAGGGGCGATGATCCAGTATCTGGGCAGCGAAGAGTTCCAGAAAAACCCACCGAAGATCCTCATCTGGGAATTCTCGCCACTGTATCGCCTGGACCAGGAAACCATCTGGCGGCAGATCCTCGGGCTGCTCGACGACGGTTGCGACGATCGCCCGGCGCAGATGAGCGCCAGCGCCACTCTCAAGCCCGGCAAGAACGAGCTGATGGTCAACGGCAAGGGCGGCGTGATCAAGGATCTGGTTAACCGCAACCTGCAGATGGACATCAAGTTCGAGGACACCTCGGTCAAGGTCCTGCAGGCCACCTTGTGGTACCTCAACGGCCGTCATGAAGACATAAAGATCGAGAAACCGGAAACCTCCGAGACCGACGGGCGTTTCGTCTTCCAACTGCGTGAAGACGAAGACTGGGCCAGCCAGAACCTGCTGGCGCTGGAAGTCCAGGGGCCAGAACAAGGCACCCAGAAGGTCGAGGCCAAGCTGTGCAAACGCAACAACTTCGCCAGCCCCGCGCACACCGCGCAAGCTGGCCAGTGAGGCGAACCATGACCAACACTCGCACCATCACCGCCCCCGCCCTGCTCGCCCTGGCGCTGTTTGGCAGTGCCGCGCATGCCGCGTTGGTGCCGCCCCAGGGTTACTACGCCGGGATCGAGCAGATCAAGACCACCGACGGCAAGTTCCAGTGTGAAGCGGCGCCCAAGCCCTACACCGGTGCGCTGCAATTTCGCAGCAAGTACGAAGGCTCGGACAAGGCCCGGGCGACGCTCAACCTGGCGTCGGAAAAAGCCTTCCGCAGTTCCACCCAGGACATCACTACGCTGGAGCGCGGCATCAGCAAGATGGTCGGTCAGTACATGCGTGACGGCCGCCCGGCCCAGCTCGATTGTGCACTGAGCTGGCTCGGCACGTGGGCGCGCGCCGATGCCTTGATGTCGACCGACTACAACCACACCGGCAAGTCCATGCGCAAATGGGCGCTGGGCAGCATGAGTGGTTCGTGGCTGCGTCTTAAGTTCTCCAACTCCCAGCCACTGGCCGCGCACCAGGCCGAGGCCGAACTGATCGAGAAGTGGTTCGCCCGCCTCGCCGAACAGACCGTGCGCGACTGGAGCGACCTGCCGCTGGAGAAGATCAACAACCACAGCTACTGGGCGGCCTGGTCGGTCATGGCCACCGCCGTGGCCACTGACCGCCGCGACCTGTTCGACTGGGCAGTGAAGGAATACAAGGTCGGCGCCAACCAGGTCGATGAGCAGGGCTTCTTGCCCAACGAACTCAAGCGCAAGCAGCGCGCGCTGGCCTATCACAACTACGCCCTGCCGCCACTGGCGATGATCGCCAGTTTCGCCCAGGTCAATGGTGTCGACCTGCGCGGTGAGAACAACAACGCCTTGCAGCGCCTGGGCCAGAAAGTCTTGGCCGGGGCCAAGGACCCGAGTGCGTTCAAGCGCCGCAATGGTGAGAAACAGGACATGAAAGACCTCAAGGTCGACAGCAAGTATTCCTGGCTCGAACCCTATTGCAGCCTCTACGCCTGCAGCGGCGACACCTTGCAGCGCAAACGGGGCATGCAGCCGTTCGACAGTTTCCGCCTCGGCGGCAACCTGACCCGGGTCTACGACCCGAGCGCAGAAAGCAAGAAGTAACAATCCGATGTGGGCGTGATCCCTGTGGGAGCGGGCTTGCCCGCGAAGAGGACACCGCAGGGTCTGGCAATGGCTTCGCCATTGTTCGCGGGCAAGCCCGCTCCCACAAGGAAATGAGTTGCTCTTCAGTCATCGACTGGGGGGTTTGGGGGGCTGCTGCCCCGGATGCTGTGAACAATAAGGAGAACCGGGATGGTCTTCTCGTCAAACGTGTTCCTGTTCCTGTTCTTGCCGATTTTCCTCGGCCTGTACTACTTGAGCGGGCAACGCTATCGCAACCTGCTGCTGCTGGTTGCCAGCTACATCTTCTACGCCTGGTGGCGGGTCGACTTCCTCGCGCTGTTCGCCGGGGTCACCCTGTGGAACTACTGGATCGGCCTGAAAGTCGGCGCCGCCGGCGTGCGCACCAAGCCGGCCCAGCGCTGGCTGCTGCTCGGCGTCGGTGTCGACCTGGCGATCCTTGGCTACTTCAAGTACGCCAACTTTGGCGTCGACAGCCTCAACGCGATCATCACCTCGTTCGGCCTTGAACCATTCATCATCACCCACGTGCTGCTGCCGATCGGCATTTCGTTCTACATCTTCGAGTCGATCAGCTACATCATCGACGTGTACCGCGGCGACACCCCGGCCACCCGCAACCTGATCGACTTCGCCGCGTTCGTGGCGATCTTCCCACACCTGATCGCCGGCCCCGTGCTTCGTTTCAAGGACCTGGTCGACCAGTTCAACAACCGCACCCACACCCTGGACAAGTTCTCCGAAGGCTGCACCCGCTTCATGCAGGGCTTCATCAAGAAAGTGTTCATCGCCGACACCCTGGCGGTGGTCGCCGACCACTGCTTCGCCCTGGAAAACCCCACAACCGGCGATGCCTGGCTGGGCGCCCTGGCCTACACCGCGCAGCTGTACTTCGACTTCTCCGGCTACAGCGACATGGCCATCGGCCTGGGCTTGATGATGGGCTTCCGTTTCATGGAGAACTTCAAGCAGCCATACATCAGCCAGTCGATCACCGAGTTCTGGCGACGCTGGCACATCAGCCTGTCGACCTGGCTGCGCGACTACCTGTACATCACCCTGGGCGGCAACCGCAAAGGCACCTTCAACACCTACCGCAACCTGTTCCTGACCATGCTGCTCGGTGGTCTGTGGCATGGCGCCAACTTCACCTACATCATCTGGGGTGCCTGGCACGGCATGTGGCTGGCAATCGAACGCGCCCTGGGCCTGGATACCAACCCGCAGCGCTTCAACCCGGTCAAATGGGCCTTCACCTTCCTGCTGGTAGTGGTCGGCTGGGTGATCTTCCGCGCCGAGAACCTGCACGTCGCCGGGCGTATGTACGGCGCCATGTTCAGCTTCGGTGAGTGGCAGCTGTCGGAACTCAACCGCGCCAACCTCACAGGCCTGCAAGTGGCGACCATGTTCATCGCCTACGCGAGCCTGGCGTTCTTCGGCCTGCGCGACTTCTACCGCAATGCCAAGCCAACCGCCAAGGCAACGCCGGTGCAGATCAACGCCGACGGCTCGATCGGCCTGGACTGGACCCGGGTGATGGCCCGTGTGCTGGTGCTGCTGCTGTTCGTCGCCTCGGTGCTCAAGCTCTCCGCGCAGAGCTACTCGCCATTCCTCTACTTCCAGTTCTGAGGCACGGACGACCATGACCCGGACACTTCGCATCACCTACTCCCTGACCTTCCTCGGCCTGCTCACAGGCCTGGGCGTGTGGTCGCTCAGCGGCGCCTCGACGTTCCAGCGCACCGAGCAGATGACCCTGCTCAACGGCAAGCTGGCCAAGGCCGCCGAAACCCATTACGACGATCAGTTCCCGATCAAGCGCATCAGTACCAACCTCTGGGCGGCACTCGATTTCAAGCTGTTCAACGAAGGCCGTCCCGGCGTGGTGCTGGGGCGCGATCAATGGCTGTTCAGCGACGAAGAGTTCAAGCCCACTGCTGGCGCCGAGCAACTGATGCAGGAAAACCTGGCGCTGATCCGCGGTGTGCGCGACACCTTGCAACGCCAAGGCACGCAGCTGGTGCTGGCGATCGTCCCGGCCAAGGCGCGGATCTACTCCGAATACCTCGGCCAGGAGCTGCCGGCCAGCCTGCATGGCGACCTGTACAACCAGTTCCATGCACAGGCGCGTCAGGCCAACGTATTCGCCCCTGACCTGCAAGCGCCAATGGAGCAAGCCAAAGCGCGTGGCCAGGTGTTCCTGCGTACCGACACTCACTGGACGCCGATGGGCGCCGAGGTCGCCGCCCAGGCGGTGGCCGAAGCGGTGGCTCGCCAGGGCCTGCTCAGCGGCGACCCACAGGCGTTCATCACCCAAGCGGGCGAGACCAAGCCATACAAGGGCGACCTGACCAACTTCCTGCCGCTCGACCCGCTGTTCAGCAACCTGCTGCCCGCTCCGGACAACCTGCAGCAACGCAGCACCCACGCGGTCGAGACCGAAGGCGAGACCGGCGATGCGCTGTTTGCCGACAGCCAGATCCCGGTGGCCCTGGTCGGCACCAGCTACAGCGCCAACCCCCACTGGAATTTCCTCGGTGCCCTGCAGCAAGCGCTGCGCAGCGATGTCGCCAACTACGCCGAAGACGGCCACGGGCCGTTGCTCCCGATGCTCAAGTACCTGCAAAGCGATGCCTTCAAGAATGCCGCGCCACAGGTGGTGGTGTGGGAATTCCCCGAACGTTATCTGCCAATGAAAAACGACCTCAGCGCGTTCGATCCGCAGTGGATCGCGCAGCTGAAAAACACCCGTAAATCTGAAGAAAACCTGGCCCTGTCGTCCAACCGGGCGAACCACTGATAGAGAGGAACACGCACATGACCCATAAGCCATCTTTTGCCAAAGCCCTCACCCTCGCAGCCGGCCTGTCCCTTTCCGCGCTGGCCTCGGTACATGCCTTCGCCGGCGCTGACGCGGCCCTGTACGGCCCAAGCGCGCCTAAAGGCTCGACCTTCGTGCGCCTGTACAACGCCAGCAGCGCGCCGACCGCCGCCAGTGTCGGCAACACCCAGATCAAGCAGGTTGGCGCACAAGCCAGCAGCGACTTCAGCTTCCTCCCAGGCGGCGACTACACCGCCCAGGTCGCGGGCAAATCGGTGCCGGTCAAGCTCGCCTCGGATAAGTACTACACGCTGGTCAACAACAGCACTGGCAACCCGCAGTTGATCGAAGAACCACCGTTTAAGAACAAGCAGAAAGCCCTGGTCCGCGTGCAAAACCTGACCGACCAGCAGCTGACCCTGAAGACCGCCGACGGCAAGACCGAAGTGGTCAAGCCAGTAGCCGCCAACGGCCGCGGCGAGCGTGAGATCAACCCGGTCAAGGTCAACCTGGCCCTGTACCAAGGAGACAAGAAAGTCGGCGACGTCAAACCCGTCGCCCTGGAACGCGGCGAAGCTGCCGTGCTGTACGTCACTGGCTCCGGCAGCAGCCTGTCGCCGGTGTGGGTAACCCGCCCTGTGTCCACTAACTGATCCCCTGCCTCTATCGACCTTTGGAGAAACATCATGATTCCGGTAATTCTTTCTGGTGGTAGCGGTTCGCGTCTGTGGCCTCTGTCGCGCAAGCAGTTCCCCAAGCAGTTCCTCGCCCTGACCGGTGAGCACACCCTGTTCCAGCAGACCCTCGAGCGCTTGGTGTTCGAAGGCATGCAGGCACCGATCGTGGTCTGCAACAAAGACCACAAGTTCATCGTTCAGGAGCAACTGAGCGCGCTGAACCTTGAGACCCAGGCGATCCTGATGGAGCCGTTCGGCCGTAACACCGCGCCAGCGGTGGCGATGACCGCAATGAAGCTGGTCAATGAAGGTTGCGATGAGCTGATGCTGGTGCTGCCGGCCGACCATGTGATCGATGACCAAAAAGCCCTGCAACGCGCCCTGGCCCTGGCCACCGTGGCTGCCGAGCGCGGTGAAATGGTGCTGTTCGGCGTGCCGGCGACCAAACCGGAAACCGGCTACGGCTACATCCGCTCCAGCCAGGACGCGCTGCTGCCTGAAGGCGTGGCGCGGGTTGCGCAGTTCGTCGAAAAACCTGACGAAAAACGCGCCACCGAGTTCGTCCGTGCCGGCGGCTACTTCTGGAACAGCGGCATGTTCCTGTTCCGCGCCAGCCGCTTCCTCGAAGAGCTGAAAAAGCACGATCCGGACATCTACGACACCTGCCTGCTGGCCCTGGAGCGCAGCGATCAACAAGGCGACACCCTGAGCATCGACGAAGCCACCTTCGCTTGCTGCCCGGACAACTCCATCGACTACGCGGTGATGGAAAAGACCCAGCGCGCCTGCGTGGTGCCGCTGTCGGCCGGCTGGAGCGATGTCGGCTGCTGGTCGTCGCTGTGGGACGTGCACGAGAAAGACGACAACGGCAACGTCACCAAAGGCGATGTGGTGGTGCAAGACAGCCGCAACTGCATGATCCACGGCAACGGCAAGCTGGTGTCGGTGATCGGCCTTGAGAACATCGTCGTGGTCGAGACCAAGGACGCCATGATGATCGCCCACAAGGACAAGGTCCAAGGCGTCAAGCAGATGGTCAACACCCTCGACAAGCAGGGCCGCAGCGAGACCCAGAACCACCTTGAGGTGTACCGCCCGTGGGGCTCGTACGACTCGGTCGACATGGGTGGGCGCTTCCAGGTCAAGCACATCACGGTCAAGCCCGGTGCCAGCCTGTCGCTGCAGATGCACCACCACCGCGCCGAGCACTGGATCGTGGTCTCGGGCACGGCCGAGGTGACCTGTGACGAGAACGTGTTCCTGCTCACCGAGAACCAGTCGACCTACATCCCGATCGCCTCGGTCCACCGCCTGCGCAACCCCGGCAAGATCCCCCTGGAGATCATCGAAGTGCAGTCCGGCAGCTACTTGGGCGAGGATGATATCGAGCGCTTCGAAGACGTCTACGGGCGCACGTCCACGCCGATGGAGCGTGGGGTTTCGGTGAAGACCATCGCCCAGTAAGCGTTTCCCTGATCACCTGGGGACATTGACTACGTGGTGACCACGTGGGAGCGGGCTTGCCCCGCGATAGCGTCATGGCAGACAACGCAATCACTCTGTCAGATCGCTATCGCGGGGCAAGCCCGCTCCCACGCCCCCGCGCCTATTAGTTCCATCAACCAACAGGGCCACGCAGCCATCCTTGCGTGCGCCAACGTTGCTTTTTGAGGTGAACCCCTTTTACAGCTACGATGGTCAAACCCGCCCAACCAAGGCATGCCCTGCACAATGATCATCGGCGCTCTGCTCATCCTCACCTGGCTGGTCCTGCTCCTGCGCTACCCGGCCAAGGCCCTGCCGATCTCCCTGGCCGCCGTATTGGGCCTGGGGCTGGTTGCGCTGTGGGTAGTCTGGCAAGACAGCCGCGAATCTTCGCAGCTGGCCCGCCTGGAATTGCGCCTGACCTACGCTCCGGATCAGTGTCCTGCCGACCGCGCCCTGCGCGTGACGATGAAAAACGGCAACAAGGCCCCTCTCACCGAACTGCGCTGGCGAGTCGGCGCCTATGCGCCGGGCGATACCGTCAACCTCGCCGAAAGCACCTACAGCGCACCGCGCTACCGCGGGCCCGGCGAATTGCAACCTGGCGCCGAGTGGAGCGACTGCCTGCCCTTGCCGCCGCTGCGTTCAGGGTATCGCCCGCAGACCCTGGAGTTTCGTCCAGAACACCTGCAAGGCTCGTTTGCCAACTAGCATTTTTGTCAGTTTCGCCGCGGCACCACCTGGCATTGAATAGGCGCATTGCCTTGTCAGGAGGACGTTGTCGTGCACCTGCATCCACTCTGCGACCCCGATGCCCTGGACGACCTGCTCGATGCCGAACGCCGCGAGCGGCGCAGCGTGATCTTCGTCGGCTCGCACAGTTGCCCGCCGTGCAACAGCCTGCGGCCGGTCTATAAACGCCTGGCGCGCCGCCTGCGGGGCATCACCTTTTACGACTTGAACCTCGACCAGTTCGAAGATCCCGCCTGGGAGGGCTGGCTAACCGCCGTGTTCAAGGACCTCGACCTACGCTATATCCCCTCGCAGATTCTGCTGCCGGTCAGAGGCTCAGCACAGGTGGTGCGCGTTGGCCGCGCGGCACCGTTGCGTCAGGCATTGGCAAGGCTGCATGGCCCCGGCTGCGCTATGATCGAACCTTCATCCCTTTTGCGCAGGCCCCGCCATGCCCACAGTTCTCATCACCGGCTGCTCCAGCGGCATCGGCCGCGCCCTGGCCAACGCCTTCCGCGATACTGGTCACGAAGTCTGGGCCACGGCCCGCAAGCTCGAGGATGTGCAGCAACTGAGCGCGGCTGGTTTCTGCGCACGACAGCTGGATGTCAATGATGCACACGGCTTGACGCAGTTGGCCGGCGAACTCGAACAGCGCCATGGTGGCCTGGATATCCTGATCAACAACGCCGGCTACGGCGCCATGGGGCCGCTGCTCGATGGCGGGGTCGAGGCGCTGCGTCAGCAGTTCGAGACCAACGTATTCGCCGTGGTCGGCGTGACCCGCGCGCTGTTCTCGCTGCTACGTCGCAACCGCGGCCTGGTGGTGAATATCGGCAGTGTTTCCGGGGTGTTGGTGACGCCGTTTGCCGGCGCCTACTGCGCCTCGAAAGCCGCCGTGCATGCACTCAGTGATGCCCTGCGCCTGGAGCTGGCGCCGTTCGGCATTCGGGTGATGGAGGTACAGCCTGGGGCGATTGCTTCGCAGTTTGCCAGCAATGCCCAGCAGCAGGCCGAGCAGGTATTGGCGGCTGATTCACCGTGGTGGCCGCTGCGCGAACATATCCAGGCACGCGCGCGCGCTTCGCAGGACAAACCCACACCGGCCGCGCAGTTCGCTCAGGGTTTGTTGGCGGCGACACAGAAGTCGCCGACGCCAGCGCTGGTGCGCTTGGGCAATGGCAGCACTGCGCTACCGCTGCTGGCGCGCTTGCTGCCACAGCGGCTGCTCGACAAGGTGCTGCGCAAGCGCTTTGGGTTGTTGCGTCCGCTTTGACTGTGCTGGCCTCTTCGCGGGCAAGCCCGCTCCCACAGGTACAGCGTCGGTCTCAGGCTCTACACACCTAGCTCAAACGACTCGGGCCCTGTGGGAGCGGGCTTGCCCGCGAAAAGGCCGGCACAGTCAGCACAAAGGCTGGACGCCAACCGCCGCCAGATCAACCACCCTGTTCGCCACCTGCTCCGCCACCCCGGGCACAACCGCATCAACCCTCACCCCAGTGCCGGCCAGGATCTCCCACAGGGTCCGAGTCGTTTGAGGCAGGTGTGTTGAGCCTGAGACCGACGCTGTACCTGTGGGAGCGGGCTTGCCCGCGAAGAGGCCGGCACGGTCAGCACAAAGGCTGGACGCCGACCACCGCCAGATCAACCACCCTGGTCGCCACCTGCTCCGCCACCCCGGGCACAACCGCATCAACCCTCACTCCAGTGCCGACCAAGGTCTCGCCCATCCCGCCCACTAGCGTCCCCAACTCGCGCTCAGCGCACAGAAACACCAGCAGCCCCCAGTTACGCGCCACCATACCCTGGACGTAATGGCGTGCCAGGCTGGTGGTGGCTTCGACCACGGCTAAGCCGTTGACCAGGATATCGGTGTGCGGCACGCGCTCGATCAACGTCTGGGTGCCCAGGTCAGTGCTCAGGTCGGCGGCGACGCCGATGAGGCGAGCGGCGGGAAGTGCCTCGCGCACCTGCCTGAACCCTTCATCGACGTGGGCCTGACTGCGGCCGTTAAGCACCACTTCGGCGCCGGCCTGGACCAAGCCGATCACGATCGCCAAACCCAGCCCGGTGGTCGAGGCCGTGACGATGGCGCGCTTGCCGTTCAGGGGAAGGTGCATCTGCGGCCTCCTCGTTAGTTGGTTGGGGCTTGCTTTGCGACCGCAAAGCGGCCCCGCTTCACACCCTGGGCGGCTCTTGGTCAAACGCCTGCCACCCCCCGCCCAACGCTTTGTACAAACCCACCATGGCCTGCGAAACCGCTGCCGAGCTGTCGATCCACTGCTCTTCACTGGCCAGCAACGCCGACTGCACGCTCAGCACATTGAGAAAGTCCACCGCCCCTTCGACGTACTGGCGCTGAGCGGTTTGCAAGGCAATACGGTTCTCCCGCACCGCCTCGGCCAAATGGTCGCGGCGCAGCTGACTGGCGTTATACAAACGCAGCACATCGTCGATCTCGTGCCAGGCAGCGAGCACCACCTTGCGATAGTTCAGCGCCGCTTCCTGTTGCTGGGCCTCGCGCAATTGCAAAGTCCCGGTCAGCCTGCCACCTTCGAAAATCGGCAGCGACAACTGCGGGCCAAAGGCAAACCGGCGTGAGTCCCACGCGCCAAAGTCAGACAGCTGCATGGCCTGGAACCCCATGCTGCCGGACAAGCGAATACTGGGGTAGAAATCCGCCTTGGCCACGCCGATGCTGGCCGTGGCGGCATGCAAGCGCGCTTCGGCCTGGCGGATATCCGGGCGGCGCTCAGCCAGCTCAGACGGCACGCCGATGGCGAATTTCTGCTGCGGCGCCGGCAACTCGCCGGTCTTCAGCAGCTCGTTCTGCAAACTACGCGGTGGCTCGGCGGCGAGCAGGCTCAGGGCGTTGATCAGGTCATCGCGGCGCGCCTCCAGCGTTGGCAGGCGCGCTTCGATAGAGGCCACCTGGGCCCCGGCCTGGGCCACATCCAAACGGGTGGCAACGCCTTGCGCCTGGCGATCCTGGGATAGCTGCAGGCTGTGCCGGGCAACCTTGAGGTTGTCCTGGGTGACCTCCAGGGTGTGCTGCACGGCGCGCAGCTGAATGTAGTTACCGGCAGTTTCCGAGAGCAACGCCAGCAGCACCCCGCGCCGATCATTCTCGGCCACGGCCACCGTCGCATCGGCGGCTTCCACCTGCCGCCGTACCCGGCCCCACAGGTCCAGCTCCCAGCCTGCGACCAAGTCGCCCTGCCACAGGTTGAATGCCGACTGGCCGGCCTTACCGGACGGGTCGTTGAGGCCTTCGGCGCTATTGCGGGCACGACTGTAACCGGCATTGGCATCCACCGACGGCGCCTGCTCGGCCGCCACGCTGCTACGCAGGGCGCGGCTTTGCAGCAGGCGGGCACTGGCCATCTGCAAGTCGAGGTTGCGCTCGGCGACGCGCTGGATCAGGGCGCTGAGCTGGGCATCGTGAAAGCTGTCCCACCAGCGCAGCTCCAGCGGTTCGGCCACCGGCTGGCTAGCCGCAGCCGGGCCTTGTAGCGCCGCCCAGTCCTGCGGCGCTTGGCTGTCAGGGCGCTGGAAGTCCGGCCCCAGGGTGCAGCCTGCCAGCAGTACGGCAAGCAGCAAGGGGCTCAAGGGCAATAGCGGTTTCATCGGGCAGTCACCTCTTTGCCTGCGAGGGTGTCGCCTTGGGTGTCGATGGTGGCTACCACCGACATCCCCACGCGCAGGCGCTGCAACAGTGGCTGGCCGTCATCGAAGACGATCTTCACCGGGATGCGCTGGACCACCTTGGTGAAGTTGCCGGTGGCGTTATCCGGTTTGACCGCAGCGAAGGTCACGCCCGTGGCTGGGGCGATGCTCTGGACATGGCCCTTGAGGGTTTCGCCAGCGAAGGTGTCGACGCTGATGCTCACCGGCTGCCCGGGCTGCACGTGGGTCAGTTGGGTTTCCTGGAAGTTGCCCACGACGTAGGCCTGCTCCAGCGGCACCACCGACAACAAGCGTGCGCCCGGATTGACGTAGGCGCCGACGCGCAAGGCGCGCTCGCCGACCATGCCATCGACGGGGGCGGTGATGCGGGTATAGGACAGATCCAGCTCGGCCTTTTCCACCCCGGCTTCGGCCCGCTTGAGCTGGCCATCGGCGCTGGCCACCTGGGCGCTGAGAATGTCCACCTGCTTGCGGGTGGCGACCAATGCCGCCTGAGTGTTGGCCAGGCGCGCACGGGCCTGATCGACCCGGCTGCGCGCTTGCTGGGCATTCTGCACGGTGCCGGCGCCTTGCTCGGCCAGACGGCTGTAGCGATTGACCTCATGCTCGGCGAAGGCCATCTCAGCCTGGGCCGCTTTCACCGCCGACTCGGCCTGGGCGATCAGTGAGCCTTGGCGATCGAGCGTGGCGCGGGCATCGGCGCTTTGCGCCTTGGCTACCAGCAACTGCGCTTGCGCAGCATCGAGGGCGGCTTGGTAGTCGCGTGCATCGATCGTCGCCAGCAACTGGCCGGCCTTGACCTGCTGGTTGTCCTCGACCAAGACCTCTTTGATGAAACCTGCCACCTTCGGCGCGACCACGGTGTAGTCGGCGATCACGTAGGCATCGTTGGTCCGTTGCTGATGGTCGCTGCCGAGCAGCCACGGGCCAATCAGGCCGGCCAGCACGGCCACGGCCAGCACCGAGCCGATGACGAGAGTCTTGCGATTGTTGGTCATGTTCTGTGTTCTCGAATTCATCCAGGGGTTCAGGCCACCGCACGCGGTGGATAGACCCGAGTGGGCACGAAAGGAATAAGGCAGATGAGGGCCACGGCGATGGCCGCCATGACCAGGTACAGATCGGCCGAGGTCAGCACCAGGGCCTGTTGATGGATGCGTTGCGCAAGGCCTGCGGCGCGATCATCGATCAGCGGCGCATTGCCCAGGCTGTCCACCAGGTGGTTGGAATGAAAATGCCGGCGCAGGGTCCCCAGGGCATCGAGCAGGCCAGTGGCGATCACCGCAGACAAGCCCTTGACGGTGTTGAACCAGGACGAGGCGAACGGCCCCTCCTGCGGCGTCATGCCGTTGGTGGAAAGCATCAGCAGCGGCAGCACGGCCATCGGCTGGCCAAACACCTGCAGCAAGTAGAAACCGTAGAAGTTGTCGCGAATCCACTGCGAGGTCAGCAGGCTGCTGCCCACGCACGACAGCGCCAGCATCGCCAGGCCAACCGCCAGCACCCAACGGCAATCCACTGCGCGGATGTTGCACAGCGCAGCAGTCAGCGGCAGGGCCAGCAGTTGCGGCATGGCCACCAGCATCATCAACGGGCTGGTCTGCGCCGGACGATAGCCCTGGATCTGCGCCAGGTACGCCGATGGAATAGTGCCCACACCGGAAAGCACGATCAGCACCCCGGCCAAGGTCACCAGGGCGAAACTGAGGTTGCGCCGCGAGAGCATGCGCAGTTGAAAGAACGGCAGCGGCTCGGACCATTCGTTGTACATGAACAGCACCAACAGCAGCAGGCCGCCCCCGAGCAGCCAGCAGATTAGCGGCGAGTCGAACCAGCCCCAGCGGTCCCCCAGCGACAGGCCGAGGACGATGCAACTGAGCGCCGGTAAACCAAGCACCACCCCGCGCCAGTCGAACTGCTTGAAGCGCTCCAGGCGCAGCGGGTCTTGCGGCAGGCCCCAGCCGACGCAGGCCATTGCCAGCAGGGAAGGCAGGATGATCTGCCAGAACGCCCACTGCCAGCCGACGTATTCGGTCCACAACCCCGCCAGCGGCGTGCCAAGGTTAGGGCCAAAGGTGGCAGTCAGGGCGTAGCAGGCCAGGCCATAGACCTTGATGCCTGGCGGCAGGAAGCGCAGCGCCACACTCATCAGCATTGGCGGCAAGGCGCCCGAGGCCAGGCCTTGGAGAACGCGCAGCAGCATCAGGCTGTGCAGGTTGGGTGCATAGGGTTGCAGCAAGCCGAGCACGGCGAACAGGCCGATGGCAGTCAGGGTGAAGCGGCGTAGCGAGAAGGTCGTGGCCAGCCAGGGTGAAAACGCCATGGCCGACACCGAAGCAGCGGCGTACACCGCCAACAGCCACGCGCCCTCGTCGGCGCCGATGCCCATGGCGCCGCGGATATCGGCCAAGGAAATCTTCGTCACCGCTTCGTTGAGACCGGCGCAGAGCACTGCCAGCAGTACGCCAAACAAGCCGACCACCACCCGCAGGCCGAACGCCGTTTGCGCAGGCGCAGCGGGCGCCGGGGCGGCAGCGAGCGCGGCGGTAGGCGCGGTCAAAGAACTCATGGACGGACATCTCCAGCAACATAATTGGGGCTGGAGCAAGTCTAAGAAGGTCGAATGCTTACGAAAACTGACTTATCGGCAGTTTTAAATTGCGTCAGGCGCAATCCGCTTTAACCGCGTCGCCTGCTTCGCGGGCAAGCCCGCTCCCACAGGGATGGGTGTGTACTCACTGTTTGTGTCCGGCGCGCTCAGTGTGGGAGCGGGCTTGCCCGCGAAGAAGACACCGCCGAGGTCACGGATCGACACTGCAACAAGCTTTCAAGGTCTGGCGCAACCAGCGGTGCGCCGGATCGCTGTGAAAACGCGGGTGCCACGCCTGCATCACATTGACCCGTTCCAGCGGCACCGGGATCTCGAACGAACGCAGCGGCAGCCCGAGCTTGGTAACGCTGTTGAGGATATTGGCCGGCATCGGCAGGATCAGGTCCGAATCGGGCAGCGAGAACAGCGCCGAGTGAAAACTTGGGGTAATCAGCGCCACCCGCCGCTGCACCTTGAAGTTGGCCAGCTCGACATCGATCGGGCCATTGGCCCGGCCGCGCCGCGACACGCTGATCTGTGGATAAGCGGCAAAACGCGCCGGGGTGATCTGGGCAT
Source organism: Pseudomonas sp. BT-42-2 (assembly GCF_025847435.2). Lineage (NCBI taxonomy): Bacteria > Pseudomonadati > Pseudomonadota > Gammaproteobacteria > Pseudomonadales > Pseudomonadaceae > Pseudomonas > Pseudomonas sp. BT-42-2. Next base: position 50,760 of record NZ_JAOYTM010000016.1, on the reverse strand, counting down.
CGAAGATCGGATGATCGCGGCGCGCCAAGCCAACATAAAAGGTATGGAACAAGCTCTGCACCTTGATCTCTGGCGCCAGGTCGATGCTTGAGCTGATCACCAGGTCAGTACGGCCGTCGCGCAGCACGCTGTCATCATCACCGCCAGGGCTCTCCGGCACGAAGCGCAGCACCGTGCGCGGCGCCTGTTCGTGCATCATGCGCAACAGCTGGGCGCCATACAGGGCGATGAACAGGTCGTTGGTGCGGATGTTGAAGGCCCGATCCAGGTTGAGCAGGTCGACGTCTTCGGCGCTGCGAAACACCTGCCCGGCCTGCTCGACCAGCAGGCTGACCTGCTCGCGCAGGGCCAGGGCGCGTGGCGTGGGGACCAGGCCGCGACCCGCACGCACCAGAATCGGATCGCCCAGTGCATCGCGGATGCGCCCCAGCGTTCGGCTCATGGCTGCCGGGCTCAGGTTCATGCGCTGGGCTGCGCCAACCACGCTACCTTCATCGAGCAGGGCGTCGAGGGCGACGAGCAGGTTCATGTCCGGGAGTTGCATGGCCGTGGTCCGTGGCGGCTGGGGGAAGCGCGATGTTAACAGGTCGCCGATTGCGCCAGACGCAACGGCGCCGTGCGTGGGGGGCTATTTATCCTGATCGGTGGATCGGCTCAGAATGCTGCAGAGACTTTGCCGGCCTCGTCGCGGGGCAAGCCCGCTCCCACCCAGTTCTCGGTGTTAGAGAAATTGCGTGGGAGCGGGCTTGCCCGGCGATGAGGCCGGCAGTTGCTGCATCATTTCCTGCCCCAGACCGAGGAGCCTGCATGCCCCGCCCCGTCTTGATCGCCATCGACGCCTCCCCCGCTGCCAGCGCCCTGCTTAACCTGGCGCTACGCTACTGCCGCCCGGACGAGCAGCAACTGCACGTGCTGATGGCCATCGACGCAAGCTTTGCCGTGCACGACAAACCCCTTCCCTTCAGCGCAGGCGAGCTGGAGGAATACCCCGCCGCCTGCGAGGAACAGCAACTGGCCGAGCAGGCCGTGTCCGATGCGCTGACAACCCTGCGCAACGCAGGTTTCAATGCGCAGGGCTGCATGATCGCTGCTGATCCGGTCGAGGCCATCGTCGACAAGGCCAAGGCGCTGGACTGCGAACTGATCATCATAGGCCACCGCCACCTGTCGCGGCTGGGCCGGCTGCTGGACCCGTCGATCAGCGCCAAGGTGATCGATCGGGTGCAGATTCCGGTGTTGGTGGGGGCTGCGTAACCTGGGTGGATTGACTGACGCCATCGCGGGGCAAGCCCGCTCCCACGCAATTTCTCAACACCGAGAACTGCGTGGGAGCGGGCTACGTGGGAGCGGGCTTGCCCCGCGATGACGCCAGAACGCTCACTGCAAGTGCTGGATCAACCCTCGCCAGGCTTGACCACCACGGTACAGGTGGTTCCCGCCGCCAACATAAAACCGTCCGGCACTTCATCGATGTGAATCCGCACCGGCACCCGCTGGGCCAAGCGCACCCAGTTGAAGGTCGGGTTCACATCGGCAATCAATTCGCGGCTCTGCGGGTTGTCGCGGTCATAGATACCGCGAGCAATGCTCTCCACATGGCCCTTGATCCGCTCGCCACTCATCATCTGCAGCTCGGCCTGATCGCCCACCTTCACATGCGGCAACTTGGTCTCTTCAAAGAACCCATACACCCAGAACGAGTTTTCATCGACCACCGCCATCACCGGCTCGCCGGTACGCGCATAGTCGCCGCGATGAATATTCAGGTTGGTCACGTAACCGTCGACGGTGGCCACGATGCGCGTACGCTTGAGGTTGAGTTCGGCTGCCGCCAATTGCGCCTGGGCCTGCTGGTAATCGGCCAGGGCGGAGCTTGCGATGTTGCTGGCGTCGTCGCGGTTTTCCTTGGAGATCACCAGGTTGTCCATATCGGCGCGGCGCTTGGCGTTGACCTTGCGCATCTCCCAGGTGGCCTTGCGCGAAGCCACCAGGGCCTTGGCCTGATCGACCGCGACCTGGTAGTGCTCGGGGTCGATCTGGATCAGCACATCGCCCTTCTTCACCCGCTGGTTATCGCGCACCGGCACGTCGGTGACATAGCCCGGCACGTCGGCGGCGACGTTGATGATGTCGGCGCGTACGCGACCGTCGCGGGTCCACGGGGTGGTCATGTAGTGCAGCCACAACTGGCGGCCGATGGCCACGGCGGCGACCAGCACCAGCAGGGTGGCAATCAGGCTGAAGAACTTTTTCATCGAAGGATTCTCACCAGTAGACAGACAGCGCCATGGCGCCGAAAAGGCAGATGAACAGGCACAGGCGCAGCAGCGCCGGGTGCCAAAAGAAGCGATAGCCGTCATGGCTTGCGATGAAGCGGTCCAAGCCCCAGGCCAGGCCTGCGGCGAACAGGAACATCAAGGTCATGGTGGGCATGTACACGCCATGGAAGGCGATCTCACGGGGCATGGTGCAATCCTTTCGCCGGGGCCAACGGCGACTGTGGGTCGAGCAGGGAAGTACGGATGAAGTGCAGGTAGCTTTGCGAGCGGCGCAGCACCGAGGTGTCGAAGTGGCGGGCGAACGGCTCGTCGGTGGCTTGCACGCGACTGATCGCATGATCCACCGCGACCAGCGCGCGCTCGTGGTTGCTGGCGTTGGGTTGCAGGAACAAGCGCGCCAGCGCCCGGCCCATCACCCGGATCGCCTGGCGCCAGGGCTGCGACTCGGCATAGGCCGGGTGCACTGGGGCGCGGTCCTGCTCCTTGCGCAGCTCGATGATGGCGTGGCCGACTTCCAGCACCACGAACATCCAGCGCATCAGTTCGCTCTGCACCTGCGGCTTGCCAGCGGCCAGGCCGTAGGCTTGGTGCAGCAAGTCGCGGGTGCGGCTTTCGAATGCCGAGCCCAGCCCGCGCAGGCGCCCGCCGATGGCGAACAGCACCTGCTCACGCAGGTCGCGCTGCAAACGGCTCCACAGCCAGTGGCTGTTGGGCGGCAGGATGATCGCCCCGGCAGCAGCGCAAACCAGCATGCCGATGACCATGCCGATGTAGTCGTTGATGAAGGTGTAGGGGTTGTACACGGTGAGGTTGTTCGGCACCGAGCCGATGGCGAAGAACACCAGCAGGCCAATCCCGTAGCCAGCGTAGGCCGGGCGTGAAGAGAGGAACGCGCCGAGCACGAATACCGGCGCCAGGACCATGCACAACAGCGGGAAGCCATCGATCCAGGGGAAGACGAAGAAGGTTTCGAAGAAACCGATAAAGGCGCCGATCAGCGTGCCACAGGCCATCTGGAACGACATGCGCTTGGGGTTGGGCGAAGCCGCCGACAGGCCCACAGTGACCGTGGCGATCAGGGTCATCATCGCCCCGCTCGGCCAGTCGCTGATCAGCCAGTAGCTGCCCAGCAACAGCAGCACCGCCGAAGCGCGTACCCCGGCAGCCAGCGACACCAGCCAGTTGGTCTGCGACACATAGGGCTCGTCCCACTGCTCGCGCTGGTGGTTGTGCGCAGACAGCGAAGCGTGGGTCTCAGCGTAGCTGAACATCTCGTCGACGAAGCGGTACAGCAGCTCGAAAGCGGTGTGGAAGTCGAGCAGGTCGGCTTCGCTGGGGTTGGTCTCCAGGTACTCGGCGCGCAAGGTGCGCACTTGGGCTTGCAGGCCCTCCTTGTAGGCGGCCAGCTCCAGGGTCAGGCGCAGCGCATCGGCATCGGTCAGGGCCCGGCCGACGTAGGGTTCGAGCAACTCTGCGAGGGTCGCAAGCCCCGGTTCGATAGCGCCGACGATCTGCAATGGCCCGCGTGCGCGCAAGCGTTCGAGCAAACGGTGCAGGGCATTGAAGCGAGTGGTGATGGCCATGAACTCGCTGTTCATGCGCACCAGGCGACCGCTGCGCCGACGCATGTGCGGGTCTTCGAAGGCGGTGACGTTACGCAGGCTTTCCAGGCCCACGGCCTCGGCGATGAAGCGCACGTTGCTGGTTTCGAAACGATCACGCTGGCTGTCGCCCCGTAGCGCCTCGACCACCACCCCTGCGAAGACCCCGAAGCGCTGGTACAGGGCGTTGCGCATGGCAGCGCTGGCCGACTGCGGCAGGATCGCGGCGCTGACCATGGTCGACACCAGAATCCCCAAGGAGATCTCCAGTACCCGCCACACGGCGGCCATGAAGGCCTGGTCAGGGTGCTCCAGCACCGGCAGGCCGATCATCGCCGCGGTGTAGCCAGCGAGCACGAAGCCGTAGGCGCGGAAGGTCCGGTAGCGCATGGCGCCTGCCGAGCACAGGCCCACCCAGAGAGCCAGGCTGGGCAGGAACAGCTCGGTGTTCTGCGGGAAAAGCGCAATCAGCGCGACCATCATCGCTGAACCTGCCAAGGTGCCGAGCACCCGGTAGAAACTCTTGGCGAACACATGCCCGCTCTGCGGCTGCATGACGATGAACACGGTGATCATCGCCGTGCGCGGCTGCGGCAGTTCCAGGCGCATGGCCAGCCACAGGGTGATGAAGGCTGCGGCCAGCACCTTGAAGATGTAGACCCAGGTCACCCCGTCGGTACGCGCCCAGGCGAAGAAGCCCCGGCGCCACTCCAGGCTTTGCAGCCAGCGCACGGGCAAGCTCGAAGTGCTCATTGGCTGTGGTCCGGCTTGTCGAAGATGGCCAGGGTGGCTGGGGTTTTCGGCGCGGCCTGGCGCTGTTCGGCAGGTGCATCCTGGCCCGCTTGCAGACCACCACCTAACGCTGTGACCAGCTCGGCATGGGCGGTCAGGCGCGCGGCCTGGACCTGCTGCTGCACTTGCTGCTGGCGGAACAACAAGGTCTGCGCATTGAGCACGTTGAGGTAGTCGGTCAGGCCGCGCTGGAAGGCGACCAGGGCAATGTCGTAGGTTTTCTGCGCGGCGGCCACCGACGCTTGGGCAAAGTGCGCCTGCTCTTTCATCGACTCGCGGCGAATCAATTGATCGGAGATGTTCTTCAGCGCGCCGATCACGGTCTGGTTGTAGCGCGCCACGGCGACGTCATACCCCGCCGAGGCCACGCCCAACTGCGAGCGCAGGCGGCCACCATCGAAGATCGGCAAGCTGATGGCCGGACCGACGTTGTAGTTGAACTTGCGCCCGGTGAGAAACTCCAGCGCGCCACCCCCGGTGGCCATGAAGCCCAAGCTGCCGACCAGGTCGACGTTGGGGAAGAAGCCTGCGTGTGCGACGTCGATACCCCGCGCCTGCGCCGCGACCTGCCAGCGGCTGGCGACCACGTCGGGGCGCTGGCCGACCAATTCGGCGGGCAATGCCGAAGGCAAGCTCAGCGCTGCGCCAAGGGTCAGGCTCGGACGCTGGAGCTGCGCGCCCTCCCCCGGTCCCTTGCCGGCCAGGGCCGCCAGCTGGTTACGCGCCAGGGCGATTTCTTCATTGAGGGCATCGAGCTGGCGATGGGTCTCGGGCAGCGGCGCTTCGGCCTGGCTGACCTCGAAATGAGTACCGATGCCGCCCTCCAGGCGACGCTTGGCCAGGCCCAGGATCTGCTCCTGCTGTTCGAGCTCGGACTTGACGATGTCGCGCTGGGCAAAGTGCAGGGCCAGCTGGATGTAGACCTTGACCAGGTTGTTTTCCAGCTCCAGCTGAGCCTGGCGCGCTTCGGCCACGCTCATGTGGGCCAGGTCGACCGCCTGCTCGCTGGCGTTGCGCTCGCGCCCCCACAGGTCGAGGGCATAGCTCAGGCCAAGGGCGGCATTGTTGTCCCAGGTGTTGGCACCCGACAACGCGCCGGGGCCGTAGAACTGATCCTCTGGCCAGTTATGCCGCTTGAGGCTGGCCTGGCCGTTGCCCTGGAGTTTCTCCGCCGATTCGACCACCCCGGCCATGGCCTTGGCTTCGCGCACTCGCGCTACGGCCATCGCCAGGCTCGGGCTGCCGGCCAGGGCCAGGGCTACCCAACGGTCGAGCTGGGCATCGCCATAGGCGCGCCACCACTGCTGGTCGGGCCAGCGGGCATCGCGGGCGGCCTCGCTGATGGCGTGGTCGGTGGCTAGGGTATTGGCTTGCAGCGTCTTGCTTTGCGGGGCGATACCCCAGGTTCCGATACAGCCAGACAAGGACAGGCTAAGGGCACAGGCACTGAGCGCATTCAGCGCTCTGATGATGCGACGCGGCACAGCTGCGATTTCCCGAGGAAAGAAGTGGATGAGGCCGGGCAATTCTAGGGGGCCGTCGCACTGGCGATAAGCGCATAATCCTGCGAATCTTTGTTACCAAAACAGCGATAATCCGGCTTTGGTCGAAGGAACAAATCTGTAACTTCGTGTCACAATTTCGGCCTCTACCTAGAGAGTGACCCATGGACACCCTGCAAAACATGCGTGCTTTCAGTTGCGTGGCCCAGCTCGGCAGCTTCACCGCTGCCGCAGTGCAACTGGACACCACCACCGCGAACGTGTCGCGGGCGGTCTCCAATCTGGAAGCCCATCTGCAAACTCGGCTGCTCAACCGCACCACCCGGCGCATCGCCTTGACCGAGGCGGGCAAGCGCTACCTGATGCGCTGCGAGCAAATCCTTTCCTACGTGGAAGAAGCCGAAGCCGAAGCCAGCGATGCCCACGCCCGCCCTGCCGGGCAGTTGAAGGTGCATTCGATGACCGGCGTCGGCCAGCATTTCGTCGTCGATGCAATCGCCCGCTACCGCGAGTCGCATCCAGACGTAACCTTCGACCTGACCATGGCCAACCGCGTGCCCGATCTGCTCGACGAGGGTTACGACGTATCCATCGTGCTGGCTACCGAGCTGCCTGACTCAGGTTTTGTCTCGCAGCGCCTGGGGATCACCTACAGCATCGTCTGTGCCTCGCCCGAGTACATCGCCAAGCATGGCATTGCGCAAAAGCCAATCGACCTGCTCAAGCACGCTTGCCTGCGCATGGTCAGCCCGGTGATTCCGCTGGAGAAATGGCTGTTCGACGGGCCGGAGGGCCAGGAGGTGGTCAACATCACCAGCTCGCCGTTCCAGGTCAACTCGGCCGATGCGATGAAGACCGCGATCCGCAGTGGCATGGGGGTGGGCGTGTTGCCGATCTATTCGGCCATCGATGGCCTGCGTGACGGCAGCATCGTGCGGGTGATGCCCGATTACCGCTTGCAGGAGCTTAACCTGTACGCGATTTATCCGTCGCGTCAGTACCTGGATGCCAAGATCAAGACCTGGGTCGAATACCTGCGTAACTCGTTGCCGGAGATCCTTGCCGCGCATGAGGCGGACCTGAAAACCCACGAGTTACTGGTCGCCAATTGAAAAACCTGCTGCACGGCGGTGAAGGACAATGGTAGGTTGCTATCCATTAATCCGCGCCAGCCAGGATTGGGAGGGCTCTGCCCTCCTTCGCGGGCAAGCCCGCTCCCACAGGGTCTTATGCAGTCCCTGTGGGAGCGGGCTTGCCCGCGAAGGGCCACATAGTGGCCCCGTTCCTGGCCTTGGCATTCATGCCCCGCCTTGCAGAGAAGTAGCCCGATGAAAAAGACCGTCCTGGCCTTCAGCCGCATCACCCCGGCCATGGCCGAGCGCCTGCAGCACGACTTCAACGTGATCCTGCCCAACCCCAAGCTCGGCGACATCAATGCCCAGTTCAACGAAGCCCTGCCCGAGGCCCACGGCCTGATCGGCGTCGGCCGCAAGCTTGGTCGGGCCCAGCTCGAAGGCGCAGCCAAGCTGGAAGTGGTGTCGAGTGTGTCGGTCGGCTACGACAACTACGACCTGGACTACTTCAACGAGCGCGGCATCGCCCTGACCAACACCCCCGACGTGCTCACCGAAAGCACTGCCGACCTGGGTTTCTCGCTGATCATGGGCTGTGCCCGTCGCACCGCTGAACTGGACGCCTGGACCAAGGCCGGCCAGTGGCAGGCCACTGTGGGCCCAGACCGTTTCGGCAGCGATGTGCACGGCAAGACGCTGGGCATCATCGGCCTGGGCAATATCGGTGCCGCCGTCGCCCGGCGTGGCCGCTTTGGTTTCAACATGCCGATCCTGTATGCCGGCAACAGCCGCAAGCAGGCGCTGGAACAGGAACTCGGCGCGCAGTACCGCAGCCTCGATCAGCTGTTGGCCGAAGCGGATTTCGTCTGCGTGGTGGTGCCGCTGTCTGATGCTACCCGCAAGCTGATCGGCGCTCGCGAACTGCAGCTGATGAAGCCCAGCGCGTTCCTGATCAACATCGCCCGCGGGCCGGTGGTAGATGAGGCGGCGCTGATCGAGGCGTTGCAGGCCGGCACCATTCGTGGCGCCGGGCTGGATGTGTACGAGAAAGAGCCGCTGGCCGATTCGCCGCTGTTCAAGCTGCCCAATGCCTTGACCCTGCCGCATATTGGCTCGGCCACTGCCGAGACCCGTGAAGCGATGGCCAACCGGGCGCTGGACAACCTGCGTGCGGCCCTGCTCGGTGAGCGGCCGCGGGATCTGGTCAATCCGCAGGTGTGGAAGCACTGACAGTTAGGAGTTGGCTGCACTGGCCTCTTCGCGGGCAAGCCCGCTCCCACAGGGATTGCATAGAATCCTGTGGGAGCGGGCTTGCCCGCGAAGAGGCCAGTACAGTCAACGAGCAACTACAGCCCCTTGCACTACTTTGACCTTCGGCTTACGAAACACCAACACGTTCCCCGCCATCACCGCCACCAGCCCCAACAGCGCTGGCGCCGTCCATTGATAGCCCTCGGCAACCGCCGACACGTTCAGCGCCACCAACGGGAACAGCACCGTGCAATAAGCCGCGCGCTCCGGCCCCATGCGCCCGACCAGGGTCAGGTACGCGGTAAAGCCGATCACCGAGCCCGGGATCACCAGGTACAGCAACGAACCGATATAGCGCATGTTCCATTCCATGGCGAATGGCACCCCACTGAGCAGGCAATACACCGCCAACATCGCCCCGCCGTAGACCATGCCCCAGGCGTTGGTGGTCATCGGCTTGAGCCCGGCTTTTTGCTGCATGCTCGAAAGCATGTTGCCGGCCGAGAAACACAGCGTGCCGAGCAGCGCCAGGCCCAAGCCGTAGAGGGTTTCGCGGGTTGCAGCGTGGCTGGACAGTTCCGGCCAGAACAATAAGCCCAGCCCGAGCAAGCCCATCGCCCCACCGGCCAAAACATTGCTGGCGATCCGTTGGCCGAACAACACCCGCGCATTGAGCGCATTCCACAGGGTCGCGGTGGAGAACACCACGGCGATCAGGCCGCTGGCGATCCATTGGCTGGCAGTCAGGAAGCACATGAAGTTGACGCAGAACAGGCACAGGCCCTGAGCCAGGCAGATCAGGTGGCCGCGGCGGTTCATCGGTTGCAGGCGGCGGGTCAGCAGGAGGATGGCGAACAGGATCAGCCCGGCCAGGGCGAAGCGGTAGACGATCGAAACGGGGATGGCGACTACCCCCAGTTGCAGCTTGAGGGCGATCCAGGTGGTGCCCCAGATGAGCACGGTGAGCAGGTAGAGCGACAGGTTCATGGCTGGATACTCTGACAAGGCTTAGGCCCCCATCGCGGGGCAAGCCCGCTCCCACGCAGATATCCAGTGCTGGATAGGCAGCGTGGGAGCGGGCTTGCCCCGCGATGGGCATCACATGGAGCCAGTGTCGAGCCTCAGATGACCGGTGCGCTTGCACAATCTTGCGCTTTTCCATCGGCAACGGCTGTCATCTTCGTGCAGGCTCAGTAGGATGGCACCCAGAGGAATCGCCCATGCCGCCACTGACCCAGCTGCAAGTCTTCAACGCCATGCACGCCTCGCCCAACGCTCGCCTGGAACACAGCGCGCAACTGGGCGAGGGGCTGGCTGCTGCGTTATGGAGCAACCGCGACGATGCCCGTGACTACCAGGCGCCCAGCCATCACACCTTATCCTGCTACATCGCCGACGGCACCGGCACATTCCGCCGCCAGCGCCCGTCCGAAAAAGGCGCCCCCGACAAGCTGTGCATCATGCCCGCCGGCCATGAATCGAACTGGGTGGTCAACGGCGCCATTCGCCTGGCGCATCTGTACATCAGCGAGGAGCAGTTCGCCCTCGGCTGTATTCGCCTGCTCGATCGTGAGCCGCGCGAGATGCAGCTACAAGAAGCGACCTTCCTTGAAGATGCGCAGCAGGCCCGGCGGTTTCGCCACCTGATCAGCTTGAACTGGGACGAGCCCGGCGAGCGCTTGCTGGCCAGCAGCCTGGCCCACGATATCGTCGACCACGCGGTGCTCAGCCAGGCCGGTCTACGCCAAGGCCTGCGCCTGAAGGGCGGCCTGGCACCGAGCCTGCGCCGGCAACTGGTCGAGTACATCGAAGCGCACCTGGATCAACCGATCACCCTGGCGGACCTGGCGCTGCGCTGCAACCTTTCCGAATACCACTTTGCCCGGATGTTTCGTGCAAGCTTCAGCCTGCCGCCGCACCAATACCTGCTGGCGCGGCGTCTGCAGCGGGCCTGCCAACTGCTGCGCCTAGGCGATCTGGCACTGGTGCAGATCGCCCTGCTGTGTGGTTTTGCCAGCGCCAGCCACTTCAGCAACCGCTTTCGCCAGGCGCTCGGCGCGACCCCTGGCGAGTATCGTGCAGCGTTCGCCCGTTAGAACTCGAAGGTGCTCGACAAGCTGACTTGACGTGCATCGCCGAGGGCGACGAAGTAACGGTTGACTGCCGAGGTGTAGTACACCTTGTCGAACAGGTTCTTCACGTTCAGTTGCAAGCGCACCTTGTGCTCATCCAATTGGGTTTCGTAACTGGCGAAAGCATCGGCGACGGTATAGGCCGGCAGGTCGAAATCGTTGCTCGCGTTGCCTGCGCGCTCGCCCACATAGCGAGCGCCCGCCCCCAGCCGCAGGCGGTCGCCACCGAACAGGCTGCCGTAGTCGTACACCGCCGACAGCGAGCCGCTGTGACGGGCGACGTTCTGCAGGCGCTTGCCCTTCAGTTCAGGGTCCTTGGTCACTTCGGCGTCGGTGAAGGCGTAGCTGCCGATCAAGCTCCAGCGCTCGCTGAGCTGGCCGGTCAGGTCCAATTCCACACCTCGTGAACGCACTTCGCCTGCGTTGCTGTAGATGATCGTGCCGGGGTTACTGTCGCCGTCGGCGACCAGCACGTTGCGCTTGGTGATATCGAACAAGGCCAGATTGCCGGTGAGCTGGCCGGGGATGTCGAGCTTGGCGCCCAGCTCCCAGGACTTGCCCTCTTCAGGTGCAATACCGCCATCGAGCAGCAAGGTCTGGCCGCCGCCGATGCTCAGCGGAGCGATGCTCGAATTGGGCTTGAACGACTCGCTGTAGCTGCCATACAACGACAGCTGCTCATCGACCTTGTACACCACACCCGCATTCGGTACCCAGGTCTGGCCACTGTTGTCGGTGTTGGCCTTGAACGGGCGGCCGCGTCCGGCGTATTGGTCGTACTGCTGAAAACGCCCACCGGCCACCAGGATCCAGTGCTCATCCAGGTGCAGCGCATCCTGGATAAACAGCGAGTCCGTGCGCAACTTGTCGGTCTGGTCGCTGTCGCTGGCACGCACGTTGCTGCCTTCCTGTTGCTGACCGTACAGCGGATTCTCATAGCTGAAGGTCGAGCTTGGGGTCTGGCGGATCAGGTCGCCACGAAACACCTTGCGGTCCTCGTGATCGACGCCCACCAGCAGATCATGGCGCATGCCCGCCACCAGCACGTTGCCGTTCAAGCTGAAGGTGGCAAACTGATCGCGACTCATGGCGTTGTGCGTGCCGTCGATGCTGCGCGTCAACGTGCCCTTGGCTTCGTTGACGGCGGTTACCCGGACTTGGCTGGCATCGTAGGTTTCGCGGTTGAAGCTGTAGCCAAAATGCGCTTTCCAGTCATCGCTCAGCTGATGATCGACCTCCAGGCGGTACAGGTCCGAGCGGCCTTCCATGTCGTTGAAGGGCTCATCCAGACGGCGCGTGGCAGGAATGTTCAGCGGATGCCCGTCGCTGCCAAAAGCGGTGCCGCGGTCGAACGGATAGAGAAACTCGCGGTGCTCGTAGGCCAGCACCACTTGCGTGTCCTCGCCCAACCAGGCCAGCGACGGCGCCACCAGGGATTCGCGGTGTACGCCGTAGTTGCGCCAGTAGTCTTCGTCTTCATGATCGACGATCAAGCGGTAGGCCAGTGGGCTATCGCCCAACGCGCCGGTGCTGTCCAGGCCACCGCCACTACCGTTCTTGCCGCTGCCGTAGGTCGAGCCGCGCAGGGTCAAGGCGTTGTACTGCTCAAGTTGCGGGCGCTTGCTGACTACGTTGATCACCCCGCCCGGGTCCTGGATGCCATACAGCAACGATGCCGGCCCCTTGAGCACTTCGACCCGCTCGGTGCTGGCATTGAGGCTGCGGCCCTGCACCAACGGCATGCCGTCGCGCATGATCGAGCCGTCGCGATTGTCACCAAAACCGCGCTTCATCACCGTGTCGGAAGTGCCGCCGAAGTTGTTGCCCTGTGTGATGCCGCTGACATTGGCCAAGGCGTCGTCGAGGTTGCGCGGGGCCTGGTCGCGGATGACCTGGGCCGGGACCACGTTGATCGCCTGGGGAATGTCCTGGATCGGCCCCTGGCCGCGCATGATCGAGGCGCTGGCCGGCGGCTGGTAGCTGTAGTCGTCCATCTGCGAATTGACGTTGGTTGCCTCAAGGTTCAGCGCGCCGGCGCTGTCGGCCAATTCCAGGGTCAGGGTACGTGCGTCGAGCCGGCGCCAGCTTAGGCCAGCGTTGCCGAGCAACTGCTGCAAGGCTTGCTCGGCAGTGAGCGAGCCGTTCAGCGCTGGCGCTTGCAGGTCGGGCAGTTCGAGGGTGTAGACCACACTCTGGCCGGTGGTGCGGCTGAACGCGTTGAGGGCTGCGGCCAGCGGCTGGCTGGGCTGGGCGAAGGCATACAGCTGGGTCTGCTGGGCAGCGCTGGCAACCGGCACCACGCCGACGGCGGACAGGGTGCTAAGACCGAGCCAGAGAGACACGCAACGCGGGGAGAACTTCATGGACGCTGACCTGTGAGAGGGTGATTACTTGCGAATGAATCGCACTTCCACGCACTACACGGATGCCACGCCCTGATACCTCACCTGTGCTGTGAAAAAAGTTGAAAAATACGTTGTCAGTGTCGGCGCTTACGCTACTTCAAAAGGGTCAACCGCCCTAACAAGGTGCTGCGTGAAAAGCCCATGACCTTGCCCAGCGAGTCCAACGCTAGCAGCGGCTCCTCGACCGGGAAACTTCCACTGACCTTACGCTCGCCAAGCTCGCCATCGAGCAGCACGATCCGCCCAGGGTAATAACGGCTGAGATCCTCGATCACCTGCGCCAACGGCACCTGGTAATAATTCAACCAGCCCTGGCGCCAGGCCAGGCGGCTGTTACTGTCCACCGCCAACACCTGCCCGGCCACGCCATCGGCATAGGCCAGTTGTTGATTAGCGGTTAGCTCGCGAGGCTGCTGGCCCTGCCCGGAGGTTACCGCGACCCGCCCGCTACGCACCGTGACCTGCGCCCCCGCGCCCTGCTCACGCACCTCGAACTGGGTGCCAAGCACCCGCACCTGGCCACCGCCGGCATCCACCAGGAATGGCTGGCCGGTATGGGTCACCTCAAAGAACGCAGCACCGCGCAACAACCGCACGCGCCGCTCGCCCTGGGCAAAATCGATGGCTACTGCGCTGCCCGCATCCAGGGTCATGCGCGACTGATCTGCCAGGGTGATCTGCTGCACCTGCCCAGCGCTGATGTAGTCGGCCTGCATATCCTGGAGCCAGAATTGCGGCTGCCAACCGCCCAGGGTGCCCAGTGCCAACACCAGGCACGCGGCAACCGCGAAGGCGCCAGCACGGCGTCGCCAGGGGTTGCGGGCTGGTAGCTGGCGGATGGCATCAAGGTAGCGCTGCAGGCTGTCCTGCTCCTCGCCAGCCAGTTTCGCCGCCGGCGCTTCACTCAGGCGCCACAGTGCCTGAGCCTGGGCATAGGCCTGACGATGGGCGGGGTCGGCCAGCAGCCAACGCTTGAATGCAGCACTCTGTGCCTCGGCCGGATGCTGGTTGATCCGGCTCAGCCAGCTCAGGGCCGCCTGGGCAGACTCGGCGCAGATCGGGTCGGTACGGCTCATCAACGGGCGCTCCCTGGTCTGCGCATGGCGGATGCGGGCTCGGCAATACTCGCCTTGCACGCTTCGAGGGCGCGCATCATATGCTTTTCCACAGCGCTCTGGGACAGTTGCATGGCCGTGGCGATCTCGCCGTAAGTGCAACCGTGGATGCGGTTGAGCAGGAAAATCTGCCGCGTCCGTTCCGGCAGGGCACGCAGCGCGGCCTCGATCCGTTGCAGGTCATGCTCGACTTGCAGCGCTTGCTCCATGGCTTGGCTGGGTGAGTCTTGCTCCACTGCGGGCAGGCCTTCAACGATTCGCCCGCGGCTGCCTTCACTGCGCAGATGATCGATGGCCAGGTTGCCAGCACAGCGCAGCAGGTAGGTGTCCAGCGCCTCGACCTTGACCTCGGGGCGCCGCCAGAAGCGCAGGAACAACTCCTGGACCAGATCAGCCGCAGTGGCACGACAACCTACGCGGCGGCTGACCAACGCCTCCATGCGCGCACGTTGAGCGAGGAACACTTGCACGAAGCGCGCGCGGCCACTGGCGCTGTCGGCTTCAGGCTTGCTGATGTCCAGCGGCTCGCTCAAGCGCTCACACGCCGATCACGGCCAGCAGTGGCCCAAGCACCACGCTTGCTGCGGCAAGGCCCAGCAGCAGACGGGGCTGATAGGGCAAGCCGAACACCCACAGGGTCACGCCAGCCATCAGCACAGCGATCCACTCCACCAGACCCAACGCCCAACCGCGCAGTTGCACGGCAAGCACCAGCGACAGCGCCAACAGCAGCCAGCCGCCGATACGCAGCGCCCGCACCTGTGCGCCGCTGGGCTTGCGCTTGAGCAGCTCGTTGAAGTGTTTTTCCATGCTCAGGCACAGGCCGGCGAACCCGGCAAAACCGATCAAGGCAATGCTCAGCATCCGTTCACCTCGACCACTTCAGCGCTGGCCTTGGCCGTGCGCGGGGCGCGCTTGGCGACCTGTTTGGGCGCGCGCAGCATCTTGTTCGCCACCCAGCCGAGGAACAGGCCGGTGCCTAGCGCAGTCAGGTCAAAGCCTGCCATGGCCCAATCACCGGCAGCGATCGACTGATCCACCCCCTGCCCAGTGGTCAGCGCGTTGAGCAAGGGCAACAAGGCAAATGCCAGCGCGCCCAGCGCCAGTTGCTCACCCCAGGCCTTACGCCCGGGTCGCAGCACGGCATGCACCAGCGACACTGCCCACGCCAGGAAGAAGGCCTTGACCTCCCAGTCGGCGCGGCCCTGCAGGCCAACCGGCAGCAGGCGGTTGGCCCAGAAGAAAGCCGCCACGCCCAGCAGCAGGCCGCTCATGCTGGCAATGTTCAACACTTCGACCAGGCGCAGTTCACCCGGCAGGCTGGCGCTCTTGGCATGCTTGAGCTGGCGCTTGCCCAGCCACATCACCAGGCCAGTGCCAATCACCGCAGTGCCAGCAATGCCGAAGGCAAAATACAGCCAGCGCAGCCAAGGGCCTGCGAAGTTACCCATGTGCAAACCAGCGAAACTGAAGGCGGTCATCATCGCAGCGGATTCCGGAGCGCCCTGGCGCAGCAGCTCGCCGCTGACGCCATCGAAGGTCCAGTTGGCGCTGCGTCTGTAGGCCACATGATCGGCGGCGGCCTGGGTGAAGGTGACCCGGGCACTGCTGTCGCCAGGGTTCTGAATCTGGATGTAGCCCATGCGCGCACCGGGGGCCAGGGTCTGGACCTTGGCATAAAGCTCGGGCAGTGGCGCCATCGGCGCGGCGACGCCAGTCATTGCAGGCGGGTCGTCGCGGCCGAACAGATCGTTGAAATAACCGCCGCTATCGCCGTAGCTGGCAAGGATGCCAGCCGGCATCACCATGTACATGAACAGCACCAGGCTGCTGTAGCTGATCATCAGGTGGAAGGGCAGCACCAACACGCCGATTGCATTGTGCCCATCCAGCCAGGAGCGCTGGCCCTTGCCCGGGCGGAAGGTGAAGAACTCCTTGAAGATCTTCTTGTGGGTGATGATCCCGGTCACCAGCCCAAGCAGCATGATGAAAGCGCACAAGGTCGATAGCCAGCGGCCCCACGGGTAGGGCATTTCGAGCTGGAAGTGGAAACGGTAGAAGAACTCGCCGCCGCGGCTGTCACGCGCCTCGACCGGCTCGCCACTGTGGGCGTCCAGCGCTTTGCTGGTGAAGCCGCGCCGGCCTTGGGCGTTGGGGTCGCGCCAGTTGACGCTCAGTGCCGCCTCGCGCTCATTGGGCAGGCGGATGAACCAGCTGCTGGCGTTGCCGGCGTTGCTCTGCAGGTACTGCTGGGCCAAGCCCAGGCTTGCGACCGGGTCGAGCTGATGGCTGCGGATCTCAGGCTGGGCCCAGTGGCTGATCTCTTCCTTGAAGTACGACAGCGTGCCGGTCAGGAAGATGGCGAACAACAGCCAGCCGAAGATCAGGCCGGTCCAGGTGTGCAACCAGGCCATGGCCTGGCGGAAGCCCTCTTTCATGGGTTTTTCATCCAGTAGGCCAGTCCATTGATCATCCCCAGCAGCAGGCTCGGCAGCAGCACGCCAAGCCAGGCGCGCCAGGCGCTGCGACAGGCAAAGCACCAGATGAAGGCCAGCAGGTAGAACACGAACGACGACAACAGGCCGGTCAGGGCCGCGTCCACTTGCGCCATCGGCGCCAGCAAGGCAATGCAGACACTGGTCATCGACGCCAGCACGTAACCGCCCAGCAACGCAGCCAGGCTGCGTGAAGTCACGGCCAGTCGATAGCTCAGGGGCAACCCGGCGGCTTTGCTTTTCATGACGCGGTCCGAGAAAACGGGGCTGCAATAATAATGATTTCAATTCTCATAAGCAAAGTTCAAGCGACACGTTTTGATAAAATCGGTCGCTCGGCAAGGATTGCCGTAGATCGATCGCCTGAATACAATGCGAACAATTCTTACTTCCAGTTGCGCAATCAGGCGCCGGAGTGTCGACGGTGCCCAGCGCCCTCTCTTCTACGGTCGAAGGCCTTTATCACGCCCACCACAGTTGGTTGACCGGCTGGCTGCGGCGGCGCCTGGGTTGCCCGCAAAACGCTGCGGACCTCGCCCAGGACACTTACATCCGCCTCTTGCAGGCACGCGAAGTACCGCAGCTGGTAGAGCCGCGGGCGTTTCTGACCACGGTGGCCAAGCGCGTGCTGTGCAACCACTTTCGCCGCCAGGAACTGGAGCGCGCCTACCTCGAGGCCTTGGCCCAGGTGCCCGAAGAGTTCGCGCCGTGCGAGGAGCAGAAGGCGATCATCTTCGAGACGTTGCTGGAGCTCGACCGCTTGCTCGACGGCCTGGCGCCCTTGGTCAAGCGGGCGTTCCTGCTGGCTCAGGTCGACGGCCTGAGCCAGGGCGAAATCGCACGCGAGCTGGGCATTTCCCTGGCCACGGTCAAACGCTACCTGCACAAGGCGGCCATGCGCTGTTACTTCGCCCTGTGAACAGCACCTTCTGCGCGCAGGTGGCCGAACAGGCCGTGCACTGGCTGATCGTGTCCCAGGACGAAACGTTCGACGCTGCCCAGCAGCAGGCATTGGAGCGCTGGCTGGCCGCAGACAGCGAGCACCAGCGTGCCTGGAGCCATATCCAACAGGTCAACCAGCGCCTGCGTGGCGTCGCCTCACCGGTGGTGCACGCCACCTTGCAGGCGCCGCCCTCCCCGGCCCGCCGCCGGGCGCTCAAGGCGCTGCTGCTGGTGGGCATGGCCAGCGCCGCCGGCTTGGGTCTGCAGCAGCACACAGCGCTGCCTGGGCTGATGGCCGATTATCGCAGCCCGGTGGGGCAGCGGCGGCGCATGACCCTCGACGACGGCAGCGAGCTGCAGCTCAATACCCGCAGCGCCGCCGATGTGCGCTTCGACAGCCAACAACGGCTGGTGCGCCTGTTCGAAGGTGAATTGCAACTGCAAGTGGCCAAGGATCCACGGCCGTTGCTGCTGCGCAGTGCCGAAGGCGTGCTGCGCCTGGAACAGGGCCGGTTCAACCTGCGCCAGTTCAATGGCTTTAGCCAGGTGTCGGTGTTCGAAGGCAGCGCGAGCGTGGGCGGGCACGCATTACTGGCCGAACAGCAGGCCAGGTTCGCTGGCAGCGGTTGGCAGGCGATCGCCCCGCTACAGCGCAATGTTGGCGCCTGGGTCGACGGCATGCTGGTGGCCTCGCAGATGCGCCTGGCGGATTTTCTCGACGAGCTGGGGCGTTATCGGCAGGGTCAGTTGGGGTGCAGCGAACAGGTCGCGGACCTGCGTATTTCAGGGTCGTACCCGTTGGATGACAGCGAGCGGATTCTGCAGATGCTGGAGGTGGCGCTGCCGGTGCGGGTGAGGCGATTTACCCGGTACTGGGTGACGGTTGAATCCCGGACCAGTTGAGTCACTCGGCTGTCAGCACCGACCTCTTCGCGGGCAAGCCCGCTCCCACAGGTACAGCGCCAACCCTGAGATCAGCGCTATCCCCTGTAGGATCGGCGGTGTGCCGCTGCGACTTGCTCGCGAAAAGGCCAGTACAGACACCGAAATAAAAAGGTTTTGAAAAATATCGAAATCACCTGAGCCATTTAGCAAAGCTCGCGTGACAGAGAAGGCAGAACCCCTTCTCAAGGACCACTCACATGCTGCTTCGCCCCAGCCCTCTCGTTCAGGCGCTCTTGCTCACCACCACCCTTGGCCTCGCTGTGCCCGCCACCCAAGCGGCCGATGCCCGCGCCTACCACATCGCGGCCGGCTCGCTGGAAGATGCGCTCAACCAGT
This sequence comes from Pseudomonas sp. BT-42-2, assembly GCF_025847435.2. Lineage (NCBI taxonomy): Bacteria > Pseudomonadati > Pseudomonadota > Gammaproteobacteria > Pseudomonadales > Pseudomonadaceae > Pseudomonas > Pseudomonas sp. BT-42-2. The sequence continues at coordinate 31,892 of NZ_JAOYTM010000016.1, read as the reverse complement.
ATGGCCGCGAAAGCGGTGCACTGATCTCGTTCGGCTCGCAGTTGACCCAAGGCATGCAAAGCCCAGGGCTGGACGGTCAGTACGAGGTGCGCCAGGGCCTCGATGCCCTGCTGCGCGGCAGCGGCCTGCAAGCCCGCCAGGAGACTGACAACGCCTTCAGCCTGCAACCCATCGCCGCCCCCGCGGCTGGTGCGCCAGTAGAATTGGGCGCCTCGACCGTGGTCGGCGACTGGCTGGCCGAAGCCCGGCAGGACAACGTTTTCGAGCACCCCGGCGCGCGTGACGTGATCCGCCGCGAAGCGTTCGAACGCAGCGGCGCTAGCAGCGCGCGCGAAGTGCTCAACCGCATCCCTGGGGTCAATGCCCCGGAAAACAACGGCACCGGCAGCCATGACCTGGCGCTGAACTTCGGCATCCGTGGCCTCAACCCACGCCTGGCCTCGCGCTCGACCGTGCTGATGGACGGCATCCCGGTGCCGTTCGCGCCCTATGGCCAGCCGCAGCTGTCGCTGGCCCCGCTGAGCCTGGGCAACATGGACGCGGTAGACGTGGTGCGCGGCGGCGGAGCGGTGCGCTACGGGCCGCAGAACGTCGGCGGCATCGTCAACTTCGTGACCCGCGCCATTCCTGAACAGGCGACCTTCAAGGCCGCCATGCAAAACCAGATCAGCCCTTCCTCCAGCCACGATGGCTTCAAGAACAGCGCCAACCTGCTGGTTGGTGGCACCAACGACAACGGCCTGGGCGGTGCTTTGCTGTACTCCGGCACCCGTGGCGGCGACTGGCGCGAACACAGCGACACGCAGATCGACGACCTGATTCTCAAGGGCAAGCTGCAGCTCGACGAGGCCAACAGCCTGCACGCCATGGCCCAGTACTACGAGGGCGAGGCGCAAATGCCTGGCGGCCTGAGCAAGGCCGACTTCGATGCCGACCCGTATCAGTCGACCCGCTTGAAAGACAAGTTCTGGGGCCGTCGCACGCTGGTCAACGTCGGTTATGACTACAAGCAGGATGACCGCCAGTTCAGCGTCAACAGCTTCTTCACCAAGACCCTGCGCAGCGGTTATCTGGACCAAGGCAGTTTCGTCTCGCTGTCGCCGCGCGAGTACTGGGTGCGTGGTATCGAAACGCGTTTCTCGCAAGGCCTGGCGCTGGGCGACAGCTGGCACGAACTGGGTGTTGGCTACCGTTACATCAACGAGGCCGGCCACGAACTGCGCTTCCGCGAGCCGGTCAATGGCGAGCTGCCAACCACTGCCAGTCGCAACGACCGCGACACCCGCGGCAGTACCGAAGCGCATGCCATCTACCTCGATGACCGCATCGACATCGGCCGCTGGACCATTACCCCGGGCGTGCGCTACGAGATGATCGATTCCGAGCAGAGCAACAAGCTCAACGGCCAGCGCTACCAGGGCAGCTACAACACCGCCCTGCCGGCGCTTAACGTGATGTACCACTTGAGCGACAGCTGGAACCTCTACGCCAACACCGAAGGCTCGTTCGGCAGCGTGCAATACAGCCAGATGCCCAACCGGGTCAGCAGCGGTGAGGTCAAACCGGAGAAAGCGCGTACCTGGGAAGTCGGCACCCGTTACGACAACGGCGATTTGCAGGCAGAAATCGGCGCGTTCCTGATCAACTTCGACAACCAGTACGAAAGCAACCAGACCAACGACTCGGTGATCGCCCGCGGCGAAACCCGTCACCAGGGCATCGAGACCAGCGTGCGTTATGCCCTGGATGGCTTGAGCCCTGCCCTGGCCGGCTTCGATGTGCATGCCAGCTACGCCTTCGTCGATGCCACTATCCGCGAAGATGGGCCGAACAAAGGTAACCAGGTGCCGTTCTCGTCCCGCCACAAGGGCACCCTGGGCGTGGGCTACACCGAAGGTCCGTGGCAGTTGGACCTGGACAGCAGCTTCCAGAGCAGCCAGTACGCCGACAACGCCAACACCGGCGAAGAGAGTGCGGATGGCAGCACCGGGCGGATTCCTGGCTACCTGCTGGTCAGCACCCGCGCGGCCTACGATTTCGGCCCGCAGTTGTCCAACCTCAAGGTCGCGGTGGGGGTGAAGAACCTGTTCAATCGTGAGTACTACACCCGCTCGTTCGATGACAACAACAAGGGCAAGTACATCGGCGAACCTCGAACTTTATACCTGCAAACATCCGTTGCGTTCTGAACGGCCCTAGATGATTTCGAATTTATTGCAACAGGAAATTTTTCTTTCTCGGGGGGTTGAATTCGCCGCGCGGATGCCTGACCTTAGAGTCAAGAGGCGAAAAAATTCCACAGGCCTCAGTGGCCTAGGCACGTCTCTTTGCGAGCAAGCTGAATAAGGATTGAAGTCATGCAAATCCAGGTCAACAGCAGCAACCATATCGAAGGCAACATCCGGCTTAACGAGTGGGTCCGCAGTACGCTTGAAAGCACCCTCGAACGCTACGAGGACGACCTCACCCGCATCGAGGTCCACCTGCGCGACGAAAACGGCGCCAAGCCCGGACCGCATGACAAACGCTGCCAGATGGAGGCTCGCCCCAAAGGCCACCAACCGATTTCCGTGACCCATACCGCCACCTCGCTGGACCAGGCAGTCGATGGCGCCGCCAGCAAGCTGAACAACGCCCTGGAACACTTCTACGGCAAACTGCGTAGCAAACGCGTGATCCTTGAAGTGAATGATCCCGAGGAATGATCGAGGTTGCTTGAACACAAACGCCCGGTGCACTGCACCGGGCGTTTTGCTTTCTGCCTTGACCCGATCAGCGGCCCTGAACCATCCGGCCTGCCCGTCGGTCAACCCCTGCATTGCCACTTACAGATGCGCGACCATGAACAATCCATTCGATCAAATCAGCGACGCCTTCGCCCCACGCTATCGGGTCAACCTGAGCATCGAACGCCTGGATGGCAGCATCATGCTGACCTTGTCCGATGACAGCGGCATCGTCGCCAAGCGCCTGATCAGCCAAGCCCAGCGCAACGACCCCGTGCGCTTGCAGCGGGTGATCGACAGCATCCGCCTGGGCCTTGCCATCGAACAGGGCGAGAACCCGCTTGAGGTGCTCGCGGCCCTCACCCGCGACCCAGGCCAGCAGCATTTCAGCACCAGCCACATCGCCAACTGAGCATTAGCGACCCTCGTCGACTTCCTTGCCGCTGGCGTCCAGCACCCGGCTCGACGGGTAGCGGTAGGAGGCATAGCGCACCACCAGGATCGCGAAGGCCAGCAGCAGGATGCCGCCGCACAGGTACAACAGGCCAACATCCGGCGCCTTGTGGTGCGACACATCGCCGATCAGCAAGCGGGTCAATGCCGTAATCGCCACGTACAGCAAAAAGCGAATGGGCATGTGGTTGGTCTTGAAGTAGATCCCTACCATCGCCCCCAGCTCCAGGTAGATGAACAGCAGCAGGATGTCATCGACGCTGACCCCACCTTTGCTGAGCATGTCCAGGAAGGTCATCACAGCGGCCCAGGCCGTGATCCCGCCGATACCGAACAACGCCAGGTAGTGGAACGACTCGACGCACAGGTTGCCCAGCGAGTCGGCCGAGCCATGCAAGCCCTTGCGCAGTTTTTCTGCCCATTTGATGTTCACGATGTTCGATTCCCCGATACGAGCTGAAGGATGATGCGCCACGCCTGTGACGCTTGTGCCATGCAGTTAAAGGGCCAGGCCCTTGGCTTGGAAGGCGACCGATTGCCGCAAGGCACCTATGGGCTACGCTTTTCCCGGATATAAATGGCCACTATTGGCTTGCATTGGGGTGGCCAGAGCGATTACTGTATATAGATACAGTAATTGATCAATCCAACCAGCTAAAAGGCACAGAGGTGATGAATGGCCGTCGAAGTGGTGTACCGCAGCAGCCGCGACCCGGAGCGTTTGTTCATGGATAAAGCCGAAGCCGATCGTCACGACAAGATGCTCGAACTCGCCGAGCGCCTGGCTGAGGTGCTGCAAAAGGCGGTGCCTTCGTTGACTGAACAGCAGGTCGAGGAAGCCGGTATCTACATGGCCAAGAACCGCGATGTGTTTGCCCGGGCGTTCAAGAGCCAGCCGGATGCGTTGGCTGAGTTGCTTGAGGGTGGTGGCGAGGAATAAGTTTTGGGGGCCTGTTCTGGCCTCTTCGCGGGCAAGCCCGCTCCCACAGGTACAGCGCTTAACCTGAGAACAGCGCAATCCCTGTGGGAGCGGGCTTGCCCGCGAAGAGGCCCGGACCACATCAAACCCGGATCATCCGTAAAGCAACCGCTCCGCCAACATCTGCGCCACCCGCGCCGGCGAGCGCTTTTCCGCCTGGGCATGCGCAAACACTTCCGTCAGCCGCGTAGGAATGCGCGCCAGATGTGCAGTGATAGTGCCCAGGTCTACTCCTCGATGGGTCAGCGCCACATAGATCAAGCCACCGGCATTGATCACATAATCAGGCGCATACAGAATTCCGCGTTTTTCCAACTGATCGGCCACTTGCAAGGTGGTCAACTGGTTGTTCGCCGCCCCCGCCACCGCTGCGCAACGCAGCTGCATCACGCTTTGGCCATTGAGCACCGGGCCAACACCACAAGGGGCGAAAATATCGCAGGGCGTGCTGATCAAGGCGTCATTGATCACCGGATGGGCATTGAATTGCTCCACCGCCAGGCGCACTTTGCCAGGGTCCAAATCACTGACCAGTAATTCCGCACCCGCCGCATGCAACTGCTCGGCCAGTGCATAACCGACATTGCCCAACCCTTGTACCGCAACCCGCAAACCTTCGAGATTGTCGCTGCCCAGACGCGCCATCGACGTCGCGCGAATCCCGGCAAATACGCCCATGGCGGCATGCGGTGAGGGATCGCCGGAGGCAGTGGTGCTGGTGACATGCGGGGTGGTTTGGGCAATGCAGTCCATGTCCAGGGTCGAGGTACCACTGTCGACGGCGGTAATGAAACGCCCTTGCAAGCTGTCGACAAATCGCCCGAATGCCTCAAACAGCGCCGCGCGGTTTTCCACATGCGGATTACGCACGATGACTGCTTTACCGCCCCCCACCGGTAGCCCCGCCAACGCCGCTTTGTAGCTCATGCCTTGGGCCAGGCGAATAGCGTCGGTCATGGCGCTTTCGTCATCGGCGTAGGGCAAGTAGCGGCAGCCGCCCAAAGCCGGGCCCAGCTGCTCGCTGTGGATGACCACCACCGCCTTGAGGCCGGTAGGTGGGTCAATGAACAGGTGCAGAGACTGAGTGCGGGTGCTTTGCATGAGCGCGAACATCAACGGGCTCCCCGAAGAGGTGCTCCACACAGTATAGGCAGCCCGCAAGCCCATGTATCGCAGCCGGACCACTGGACGAAACCGCGCGCCAGAGCTAATAGTTAAGCGTGTTGGGAGATTTTCATGAAGCCACGCCAAGCCTGCCTGGCCTGCCTGGAACGCGAGCCGGTCGCCCTGCTGGAAGCCTCGTTATGGATTGCCGCCGAGCACGACCGCAGCGTCGAGCCCGCGGACAGCCTTGCCCGGCTCAATGACCTGCAACGGGAGATCAATGCCAGTCTGCCGATGCTGCCAGTCAGCGAACTGGCGCAACCGCTGCTGCGCCAGCTCACTGCCTTGGGCTTTGCCCAGGACGAATACCACCCGCTGCGACCGCATGCGGCATTAATGGACAAGGTCTTGCTGCGCCGCCGTGGCCAACCGCTGGTGCTGGCGATCCTGGCCCTGGAGCTGGCCAGGCGTTTGTCGATCCCACTGGAGGGGGTGAACTTCCCCGGTCATTTCCTGCTGCGAGTACCCGGCGCCGACCACTTGCTCGACCCGTGTGGCGGAAGGCGTCTGTATCCGGCTGAATGCCGCCAGCTGCTGGCCCGTCAGTTCGGCCCGCAAGTCGCGCTGAGCGCCGACCACATGCAAGTGGCCAGCCCCAGGCAGATGCTGCAACGGCTGTCGCGTAACCTGCGCCAGTTGCACATCAGCAACGACAACGACCTGGCGGCACTGATCGATGCCGAGCGGGTGATGCAGTTGGGGCCGGTGCTAGTCAGCGACTACCTGGCGCGGGCAACGCTGTATCAGCGCCTGGATTGCCCGCAGGCCGAACGCTTCGACCTGGAGCATGCCCTGCTGCTGACCGACGACCCCGTGCAGCGGGTAAAACTGAGCGAGCGGCTGGGCCATCTACCCGCCAGCAACCCGTCGATTCACTGAGCCGGGGTGTCTGGCTGCTGGGCGGGATGCGCCTGGACGAAGGCCGGATGCTGCTGGGCCAGCGCCGCTACCCGGCGAATTCGCGGGTATCCAGTGAGCTCGACATTGAACCGCTCGGCCGCGTACAGCTGCGGTATCAGGTAGAGATCGGCCAACCCCGGCGTCTGGCCGAAGCAGAAGCCGTTATCTCCGATCAACTGTTCCACAGCCGCCAAACCCTGGCCAATCCAGTGGCCAATCCACTGATTGACCTGCCCTTCGTCATGGCCCAACTGACGCAGCTGGTTGAGCACACTGACGTTGTGCAGCGGGTGAATATCGCAGCCAATCAACGCCGCCACCCCGCGCACCTTGGCCCGCGCTTCAGGCGCGGCGGGCAACAGCGCCGGCTGCGGATAGACCTCTTCCAGGTACTCGATGATCGCTGGTGACTGGACCAGCACCTCACCACTGTCAGTACGTAGCGCCGGCACTCGCCCTTGAGGATTCACCGCCAGATAATCATCCGCGCGGTGCTCGCCCTTGAGCAGGTTGACCGGCAGGGCCTGGTAATCCAGACCCTTGAGTGCCAGGGCGATGCGCACCCGGTAGGAAGAGGTGGAACGGAAGTAAGTGAACAGCTCCATCACCCTACCCTCTTAGTTGGCCGCGACGACCTTGCCGCGGCATTCGCCGAAGCCGATGCTGGCCACGCCATCCTTGCTGCAGCGCGCACGCAGGATGATCTCGTCACCATCTTCGAGGAACTTGCGCACCTCGCCGCTGGCCAATTCGATTGGCTGCTTGCCGCCTTCGGTGATCTCCAGCAGGCTGCCGAACGAGCCTGGCTGGGCACCGGACAGGGTGCCCGAGCCGAACAGGTCACCCGGCTGCAACTGGCAGCCGTTGACGCTGTGGTGCGCGACCATCTGCGCCACGGTCCAGTACATGCTGCGGGTGTTGCTCAGGGTCAGGCGATGCGCCGGCAAGCCTTGCTCGCGCATGCGTTCGGTGATCAGCAGCACTTCCAGTTCGATGTCGAAGGCGCCATTGGCCTGGTCGCGTTTATCCAGCAGGTACGACAGCGGCTGCGGATCGCCTTCAGGGCGTGCCGGCTGGGCGCAGCGGAACGGCTCCAAGGCTTCGGCAGTAACCACCCAAGGCGACAGGCTGGTGATGAAGCTCTTGGACAGGAATGGTCCCAGCGGCTGGTATTCCCAGGCCTGGATATCGCGCGCCGACCAGTCGTTGAGCAGGCAGTAGCCCGCCACGTGCTCGGCGGCATCGCCGATGGCGATCGCCTCGCCCATCGGGTTGCCCTGGCCGATCCAGATGCCCAGTTCCAGCTCGTAGTCCAGGCGTGCACAAGGACCGAACACTGGCTCAGTCTGGCCGGCTGGCAGGGTCTGGCCCTTGGGCCGGCGCACCTCGGTACCCGAGGGGCGCAGGGTCGATGCGCGGCCGTGATAACCGATGGGGACGTACTTGTAGTTAGGCAACAGTGGGTTGTCGGGGCGGAACAGCTTGCCGACGTTCTTGGCGTGCTCGATGCCGACGTAGAAATCGGTGTAGTCGCCGACCTTGGCCGGCAGGTGCAGCTGGCACTCGCTAGCTGGATACAGCGCCGACGTGAGCGCAGCCTGGTGTTCGCTGTGCTCGCCGAGCAGCGCCAGCAGACGCTCACGCAAGGCTACCCGGGCGCTACGGCCGAGGGCGAAGTAGGCATTCAGCGCCCCCCCCTGGGTCGCCTGTGCCGCTTGCTTGGCCGGACCCTCGAACAGTCCGGCAGCGAGCACCGCGTCCAGGTCGAGAATCGCCTCACCAATGGCCACGCCGCAGCGCAAGGCTTCACCCGGGCGGCTGAAGATGCCCAGCGGCAGGTTTTGCAGAGGGAAATCGCGATGGCCGTTGGCGTGCTCGACCCAGCTACGGGCGATGGCGGTCTGGTTCATGGGTTATCTCCGGTTCGGGTTGAAGGTGCTCGGCAAGGTGGCCCAGCAACTATCGTAGTCGGCCTGCAATTGCGGGCATTCAAGGGCTTGCTGGCTCGGGCGCAGCACTTGGCTGGTCTCGAACATGAAGGCCATGGTGTTGTCGATTTTCTGCGGCGCAAACTCGGCGCTGATGGCTTTGCTGCAGGTCTCGGCGTCCGGGCCGTGGGCGCTCATCACCCCATGCAGCGAGGCGCCGCCGGGCAGGAAGCCTTCGGCCTTGGCATCGTAGGCACCCTGGATCAGGCCCATGAACTCGTTCATCAGGTTGCGGTGGAACCAAGGTGGACGGAAGGTGTTCTCGGCCACCATCCAGCGCGGTGGGAAAATCACGAAGTCCATGTTGGCTAGACCGTGAACGCTGGTCGGCGAGGTCAATACCGTGAAGATCGAAGGGTCTGGATGATCGAAGCTGACCGTGCCGATGGTGTTGAAACGGCGCAGGTCGTACTTGTACGGCACGTTGCTGCCATGCCAGGCGACCACGTCCAGCGGCGAGTGCTGCAGCTCGCAGGCCCAGTGTTCGCCGAGGAACTTCTGTACCAGCTGCACCGGGCCGCTGGTCTCTTCGTAGTGTGCCACCGGGCTGAGGAAGTCACGCGGGTTGGCCAGGCCGTTGCTGCCAATCGGGCCGAGGTCGGGCAGGCGTAGCGGTGCGCCGTGGTTCTCGGCGATGTAGCCACGCGCTTGGCCATCGAGCAGTTCGACGCGAAACTTCATGCCCCGCGGGATTACCGCGATTTCCAGCGGTTCGATTTCCATCACGCCCAATTCAGTGGCGATACGCAGGCGGCCCTGCTCGGGCACCAGCAGCAGCTCGCCATCGGCGTTGAAGAACACCCGCTCCATCGAACGATTGGCGCGGTAGATGTAGATGCTCACGCCCGCAGGTTTATCGGTCGCCGAGTTAGCCACCATCGGCAGCCAGCCCTCGATGAAATCGGTCGGCTCGCCGGGAATCGGCTGCGGGCTCCAGCGCAGGCGGTTAGGCGTGATCGCGCCAAGTGAGCCTGCCAGCGGCTGGCGTTCCAGGCGCTCGAAGCGCGGGTGCAGCGCCGATGGACGAATGCGGTACAGCCAGGTGCGGCGCAGCTCGCTGCGGGTCATGGTGAACGCGGTGCCCGACAACAGCTCGGCGTACAGGCCATAGGGCGCTTTTTGCGGCGAGTTCTGCCCGACCGGCAAAGCGCCAGGCAGCGCCTCGCTGGCGAATTCGTTGCCGAAGCCGCTCAGGTAGTCGATTGCGGGGGACGTGTCGCGAGTCATCGATGCCTCCGGGCTCGAAGCGAGCCATGCTGGCAGCTGCTGCCAGCTCAATTGCCCATGCGGCAAGCACCGGTAGCGCGTCTGCATTGTTTTTATCGTAATCAGATTACGAATAACGTAATTTGATTGGATCAAGGCGTCAAGCTATAAAGACGCCCTCAGTCTTCCCCGGATGCCCAGCCCCATGACCACCGCCCGCAACCCTGCCGACACCGGCAAGCAGAAGGTCCGCTCGGCGGAAGTCGGTACCGACATTCTCAAGGCGCTCGCCGAACTGTCGCCCTCGACCTCGCTGTCGCGCCTGGCCGAACACGTGCAGATGCCTGCCAGCAAGGTCCATCGCTACTTGCAGGCGCTGATCTCCAGCGGCTTTGCCGAGCAGGACCCAAGCACCAACCACTATGGGCTGGGACGTGAAGCACTACGCGTGGGGATGGCGGCGCTGGGCAGCATCGATGTGCTCAAGGTGGCCGCACTGCCGCTGTCGCAATTGCGCGACGAGCTCAATGAGAGCTGCTTCATCGCGGTGTGGGGTAATCAGGGGGCAACGGTGGTCAGTATCGAGCCGGCGGTGCGCGCGGTAACCGTGGTGACCCAGATCGGCTCGGTGCTGCCGCTGCTCAGTTCATCGACCGGGCTGGTATTCGCCGCTCATCTGCCGGCGCGCGAGACGCAGGATTTGCTGGAGCGGGAACTGGCGATGCTCAAGCAGAGCGCCAGTGATTATGCCCCCCTGCTGGAGGGGATACGCGAGCGTGGCCTGCACCATGTGCACGGCTTGCTGATGCCGGGGGTGGATGCCCTGTCAGCGCCGGTGTTCAACGCCATGGGCCAGATCGCTGCGGTGATGACTGTGGTCGGCCCGACTTCGATCTTCCACGCCGATGAGCAGGGCCCTGCGGCACAGCGCCTGCTGGCTGCCGTGGAGGCAGTCAGCAGGCGGATGGGTTATCAGCGCTAGGCGGATTTACTTGGACGACAACACCGACGGTGGTTCATTTTCAGCGAATATCGGCTTGATAAAGTCGATAAACTCATCAGTGAAGAGGCTGCTAGCGGCACTCGCAGTCTTGAGACCGTATGGAGACGCGAGCTCTTTGAACCACGCCTTCAGCAACTCGGCTGCAGGTCCCGATGGACCCGGGCGCAACTTGCTCCAAGCGGCGGCAAGGCCAGCGCTAACTAGGCTCGTGACGCCCGTCGCCGACGCGACGCCAGTAATCCCTAGGATGAAGTAAAACGCACTGGTCAGCTTTTCCCCATCCCACCAACTGGTGTAACTCTTGGAGAAGTCCCTGACTGCCTGAATCAGGTTGATAACAGCAGCGATTGGCGGAAAACCGAGGGTCAAGGCACTCGCCACTTTGCTGCCGATCAGGTCGAGCGTTTCAAAAACACGGTCACCCACGCTGGTGGTCTGCGACCGCGCATCGGCAAGCAGATGCTCGACACGCCTTTGGTGATCCTTTTCCCAGCTATCGATCCAGTCGACCAGCTGGGGTAGCGTATCGAGCACCACTTGTTCACCGTTTTCCCAGCGATCGCTATCCAGCGCCCTCATGGCAGCTTTATCGGAGTGAATAACCCGGCTGGTAAAGTATGGGCCGAGATTTTCCCTGTACCAGCTTGAGGCAATGTCCATGAACGTGCGTACAGTTTGACCATTGGCCGGGTCACTGAGGTAAACGAATCGCTCACCTGCCGTTTTTTCTAACAGATAGCAGCCGTCGACCAATCGGTATTCACCACGGTGGAAGGCCAACCTGCCTAGCCGGACGTTATCCAGAATGTCTATCTCAACCGGCGTCTGAGCGAGTTCTTTCAACCAGCTTGCGTCGGTGTCATTAAGGTAGCCCTGTAGACTTGCCGCCAAGAAATCGCGGCGCAGCTTCACGTTCATCACCAACCCATGCAACCTGTGCTGACGCTCGCGTTGGGGGCGGTCATCGGCCAGGTAGCGGTTTTCCAGACGTGTGCTGTATTGCTCCCGTACCTGGCTGCTGAAGCCACGGATGGCACTGGCCAACAAGGACAGGTTCAGGTGCGAGAGGTCTTGTCCGCGGGTCGAGCTGAGGGTGGAAAACCCTGCGAAATTGAAGCCTGTCGGATACCCCCACGCCATCCATTGGGTGAAGCTCAGCGCGCCCTCGGATGACTCGACCCTGACCGTGTCGGGATCAATCCAGAACCCGCTGTTGCCGGGATACCCATTGATCCGGTCAGAGGCTTGATCATGGGCAAAATCCAACAGCGTCTGCATGCCATTACTGGCGATGTAATCCGCCTCCAGGGCAGCCAGTTGATTGTCCAGGAAGTCCAAGTGCTGTCGGTCTTCCTGGCTCGCCTTGAGATACCATTGAGGTGTTGCCTGAAGCCGATTGCTGCGATGGACCGAGAGCCGCCCCTCAAGCAGCACCTGGCGCAAACCACCGTCGTGTGGCTGCAGGCCGATGATAGTCGGACGCCAGGTGATGGGTTCTACCCGATGGACAAATTCTTGCACCGGTTGCCGGTGCTGCACAGGTATACGCTCCAGCAGGTAGGCAATGCCAACAGGGTTATTGAGCATCTCGAAGACCGCCTCGACCAGCTCCCGCTCATTGGCGAAGCGCTGGAAGTGACCGCCTGGCGAGCCTGGGGCATAAAGAATGAAGGACTCGTCAGTGGCAAAGGCAACTACGCCATCTAAATAGTGCTCGCGCAGTTGCAGCCGGTGCACCTGCAGCTCAGCCGTGGGCTGATCATCCTCGAGCAGGGCGATGAGGTTGGCGTGGGTCGGCGCAGGCAACACCTCAGCGTGCAACGCAGCCAATGCCGCAAACAGCATCTCGGCGCGGATAAGCTCACCTAGCAGCGCCTGGGTTTGTGCATCCTGATAAGCCGCGCTGACTTCGCGGTAGTAGCTCTCGCGCAGATTGAGTTGATTGATCATTCTCTGCAGCACAGCATGGGTTAAAACCTCTTCCAGATCCGGGGCCGAAGGCTCGACGAACAGGTCATAGCCTTCATAGCCGCCACTGATAACCCAGTCCAGCACCGTGGATTTACGCTGTCCTCGGGCGTTGCTGAAGAGTCGATGAATTGTCAGTTGGGTTTTTTCCGGGGCGATCCGCAGGCCGTCGGCATTTGCCTCCAGCCATGCCCTGATCCGCGCTGCGGCAAACGTCCGATAGTCCGCAAGACTGCCCAAATGGTCGTCGAACGTTGTCTGTGCATCGATTTTGGCTTGCTCCAGCGCCGCATAGTGAGCCAGCTCGTCACCTTCAAGCTCAGTCACCCACTGCACCTGGGTGCTGAGTCGGTAGGCTTTGAGATAGCTGGCCACGCGGTCCTGTACCTGGCTAACCCAGCTATCCAGACGAATAGCGGCGTTTAGCCTGCTGAGCGACAGCTGATCGTTGGAGGGGTGCCGGGATACCTCGCCCAGTAGCTGAATCTGCAAGTCCTGCAGGTCTTCGAGCATTCTGCGCGATACCGAGTAATCAACCTCCTCGAAGCTCAACTCCAGCGCGGCGCCCTCCCGTACAGCAGTGCGTAGCGCAGCCGGGATCGTCAGCGTCCATGGCTCGCCCGCCAGCAGGGCTTGCTGCACCCGAGCCGCGAGCGTTACCGGCTCAGCACTGAACCAGGCCCCCCAACCCAGGCCATACACGAGGAAATCTTCACCACCGTGACTGGCAACGTCGAAATCAGCGGTATAAACGAAGCAACCCGGCAAACGCACCTTGATCTCGCCCGCCTCGGCAATGACCTGACCAAGGTCGATATCCGCCTGCACACTCCACAGCGCTTCCATCCGCTCCCGGATCGACGGCTCAGTTATTGCCAGTATGGCCACTTCCAGTTCGAACAAGTCCCTCAACTGGTTACGCAGACGGCCTGAGGAAAAATGCGCTTGCTCCTGCCACCACTGGTCATTGGCGTCTCGCCACTCCCCCCAACGCTCGTCGAATTGCTCAACCGTAAGCAGCGCGGGCTCCGTAGATTCAGCCTGCGGCTCTGCGGCAAAACGCGGTGCATCTGCAAGCTGCCCCTGAATGGCGACAGCAAGCAACGACACCTGCGCCAACATTTCTTCGTATGAGGTAGGAGAAGTAGCTGTTTTCAGGAACGACAGGTCTGGAAACAAAGTATCGGAAAGCATGGCGAACTCCGAAGGTTGTGTGGAGTTGCAGTCTGCTTTTCGAGCTGTACGACACAGAAAGGGGAAACCCTTCCTGGATCCAGGAATAGGCGTCTGCGCGATACGCGCCTGCGGTTGAAGCACTGTTGGATAATCGCGACCCAGAGCCGCGCGATTATCACCCATGATGTAATAGAGAATGTCAGAAGCGACTATTTTTCCCACAGGATCAAGCGCTTATTCTTATCTCACTGGTTAGCGCGAAGGGCCCTCCCCCCCGCCTTTCGCGCCACCCCAGGTTCACCGACGTTGATTTTGAAGCTCCTTGATCTAACGTCTCGATTGGCCGCTGCGCTTGCAGCGGCCTTTTTTATGCCTGCAAGAATCTGCTGTTCAACTCAGCGGATATTTTTGCAGATTGGCCATCATTTGCTGCAACGCCTGCAAGCTGTCTTCGGGATGCAGCGCGCCTTCGAAATCACCAATCTGCGCCCAGTGATCGGCGACCTGTTCGGGAGTGAAGCCTTCACGCGGATCGAACCCTACGCCCACACTGCGCTCCCAACGCAGCTTGCCTATCCAGCCACCACCTACTTCGTACAGTTGGCCACTGTCCTGGCAGTGCTCGCTGCCCAGGTACACCACCAGCGGGCTGATCAGTTCGGGCTTCAAGCGCTCGAACACCTGCTGGGGAATCAGCCCTTCGGTCATCCGGGTACCACCGGTAGGGGCGATGGCATTGACCAGGATGCCGTGCTTGCGCCCTTCGATGGCCAACGTTCGGGTCAGGCCATACAGACCGAGCTTGGCCATGCCGTAGTTAGCTTGGCCAAAATTGCCATAGATGCCCGAGGTCGAAGCTGTAAATATCACTCGCCCCCAGTTTTGCTCGCGCATATGCGGCCAGGCGGCGTGAGTGACCTTGTAGGCGCCTTCGACATGAATCCGATAGACCTGGTCCCAGTCGGCGTCGTCCATTTTGTGGAAGGTCTTGTCGCGCAAGATGCCGGCGTTGTTCACCAGCACATCGATCCGGCCAAAGCTGTCCAGGGCCTGCTCGACGATGCGCCCGCCATCGGTGACCGAATCGTGGTTGGCCACCGCAGTGCCACCGGCGGCGCGAATCTCCTCGACCACCCGATCAGCCGCCGAGGCACTGGCGCCTTCGCCATGGGTGCTGCCGCCCAGGTCATTGACCACCACCTTGGCGCCGTGCGCGGCGAACAACAGGGCATGGGCCCGGCCCAGACCGCCACCGGCCCCTGTGACGATCACCACTCGATCTTGCAGACGTACGGGCTCGCTCATGCTCATGGCTCCACAGGGTGATTGGATTTAAGGCAGTGTCGGCCAGCCAAGTGCCCGGAACAATCAAGCGCACTGGGGCTGAATGATGAGCGATAAGACAGGCCGATGGTTGCCACCGGCCTGCACGCTGGCGCTACGACCAGGCGACCTTCTGCGGCAGATAGCTCATCGGCTGCTCACGAAAGGCCAGGTAGTGGCGCAGCACCTGTACCGGTGCTTCGATATGCGGATAGTGGCCTATGCCCTGCAGCAGCACGGTGTCCGGATCGGGGACCTGCTGGCGGTAAGCCTCGACCATGTGCGCGCCGGACAACGGATCGACGGCACCGTTGATAAAGCGCAGCGGCACCCCGTCATGTTGCAGCGCCCCCACCCAGCGCTCGCGGTAAAAGCGCCGTTCCGGGACGAAGCTCATCAACTTGTGCAGGATCCGCGTGCCTCGGTTGGAAACGATCAGGCTCCAACTGTCATCCAGTGCGCTCTCGCTAGGGTGGGTGCAAGGGCCATACACCTGGGTGACATTGCGCACCAGATCGTCGCGGCCAAACGAGCGCCCCACCAGCCACCCCAGGGGGCTGAGCAGCAGCTTCTGCACCAGCAGCAACGGGCAGCGCTCGGGGAACAAGGCGCTGTTGAGGAACACACAGCTGGCGATCTCGGCACGCCCTTCATGATGGCGCGCGAGCAGCTCCTGGGCCACGCTGCCACCGTAGTCGTGGGCCAGCAGATGCACAGGCTGATCGATCTTCAAATGAGCCAGCAACGCCAATTGCAGATCAGCCTGCTCCATCAGGCTGTAGCTGTGCCCCAGGGGCTTGGCGGAATCGCCGAAGCCGATCATGTCGCAGGCGATAACGCGAAAACGCTGCGCAAGGGGCGCCCACAAGTAGTGCCAGTCCCAACTGGCGGTAGGAAAACCGTGGAGTAGTAGCAGTGGCTCTCCTTGCCCTGCTGTCCAGTAGCGGATGCTCTGGCCCCGGAATGAGAAACTCTGACCCCGGGTTCGCCAGACGCACAATGGAATTTCGGCCAAAGGCATCACAGTGGTCCCGGGAGGTAGGGGGTGAAGGAATACGGCAAGGCTGCGGTCATTGCATGTCACCTCGGCACTTACATGTGCTCTCTATGTCGCGTCGAGGCACAGTCTAGTCAGCGCGAGCAGTGGCGGAACTTACCTTGGCAGCCAGCTTGATGACCTAACAGGTCAGGTGTATGAACGGTCAGAGCAGCATCGCCAGCAAGGGCGCGGCAAACAGGTTGAGCAGCCCGGTCAAGACCATGACCAAGCCGGCCACAGAACCTTCTTCGCGGCCCACTTCCTGTGCCCGACTGACCCCGGCGCCGTGCGCACCGACCCCGAACAACGCACCACGCGCCAGGGGCGTACGCAGCGGCAGGTAGCGCAACAGGATGCCGCCGAACATGGCGCCGAGCACGCCGGTGAACATCACGAACACCGCAGTCAGTTCCGGTACTCCACCCAAGTCACGCGCCAGGGGCATGGCAAAAGGCGTGGTAATCGAGCGCGGCAGCAACGATAGGCTGACCGCATCATCCAGCGCCAGCCAATGGGCCAGGCCCCAGGAGCTGGCGATCGATGCGGCGCTACCGGCCAACATACCCACCAACAACGCCGGCCAGTGCCGCGCCAGCAAAGCCTTCTGCTGCCAGATGGGGACGGCGAAGGCCACCGTCACCGGGCCTAGCACGCCCATCAGCCAGTGGGTATTGCGGGCATATTCGGCATAGGCGGTATGCAACGGCAGCGCCACCGCCAACAGCAAAGCCGGTACCAGGATCAACGGCGACAGCAGATAGCGCCCGCTGCGCCGGTACAGCCAGCGGCTGCCCAGATAGGCCAGCAAGGTCAGCGCGAGCCAGAACAGCGGCATGGGCTCAAGACTCATGGCGCAGGCTCCAGCGGCACACCAGCTCGACCGTCACCGCCGTGACCACCATCACCAGCAGGGTACTCACGGCGATCACCAGCAGAATGCGCCAACCCTCGTCGCGCAGCAGGCTTCCGTAGTCGAGCAGGCTCATCAGCGCAGGGATGAAGAACAGCAGCATCTCGGCCATCAGCCAGCCGGCGCCCAGTTGCAGCATAGCCGGCTTGAGAATGCCGCTGGCAAACAACACCAGCAGCAGCGCCAGCCCCATCACCCCTCCGGGGATGGGCCAGCCGAACCACACGGCGAGCTGGCCGCCGAGCAGAAACAAAACGAGCAGCACCGCCAGTTCAATCAGCAGGCGGGCGAATTTCTTCAACAACAGGGCGTTCATGGGGCGGGGTTCCTCGAGCAGGTGCCCATTGTAAAATTTGCCTGCCTAGGCCAGAAGCGAATTGTTAGACTTAAGCCCATTCCAAAATGGAATTCAGCACATGGAATTCAAACAACTGCGCAGCTTCATCGAGGTGGTGCACCGCGGTGGCTTCACCCAGGCCGCGCTGACCCTGCATATCAGCCAGTCAGCCGTGAGCAAGCAGGTCGCCCAGCTGGAGCAAGATGTGGGCCAGCCGCTGCTTGAGCGGCAGGGCTCGCAATTGCACCTGACAGCGGCTGGGCGAATTGTCCTGGAGCGCGGCGAGGCGCTGCTGCGCCAGCGTCAGGAACTGCAAAGCGAGTTGGATGACCTGAGCCAGATGGCCCGTGGCGAACTGCGCCTGGGCTTGCCACTGCTGGGTAGCGATGCGCTGTTCGCCGGATTGTTCGCCGAATACCGGCGCCGGCATCCGAACATCGCCATCCAATTGCTGGAAGGCGGCAGCCGCACGGTGGAGCAGGCGGTCAAAAGCGGCGAGCTGGAGCTGGGCGGTAGCCTGACGCCGAGCGATGGCGACTTTGAGTATCAGCCATTCTGCAATGAACCGCTGGATGCCCTGCTGCCGGCGGATCATCCGCTTGCCGGGCTGGCTCAGGTCGAGTTGCGCCAACTGGCCGATACGCCGTTTTTGCTGTATCAGCGCAGTTTCGTGCTCAATGACCGCTTGCTTAGCGCCTGCCAGCAGGTGGGGTTCACCCCTAAAGAAGGCGGGCGCAGCGGCCAGGCGGACTTTCTTGCCGCGCTGGTTGCCGCTGGCCAGGGGGTGGTGTTGCTGCCCCGGGTGGTGGCACGGGCGCTGGAACGCCCTGGGGTGGTGCGTTTGCCGCTGTTGGCGCCGGACTATTTGCGTTGGGATATCGCTTTTATCTGGCGCCGCGGGGCATACCTGTCACGGGCGGCGCAGGCCTGGTTGAACCTATTGCGCGAGCAGGCTTGAGGCCAGCACCAGACTCAGCCCTTGAGGGCAGCGGCAAACTCCGCCAACCACGGCTCGGCATCGGTTTCCGGCGTCACGGTTTCGCTGGCATCCAAGCGCAACATCGGCAGTACCTCACGCACGCCCAATTCAGCAAACAGCTCGCGCATCTGCTCGCCACCGCCGCAATAGGTGTCGCCATAGCTCGAATCACCCAGGCCGATCACCGCACCTGGCAAGCCACGCCAGGCTGCCGGCAAGGTGTCGCGGAGGGTGCTGTACAGCGGCATCAGGTTATCCGGCAGCTCGCCCATGCCGGTGGTCGAGGTGACGGCCAAAAATGCCTCCGGGGCAAACCCTTGAATATCCTGCAAGGTAGCCCGCGCGGCGTGCCAGGCTTCATGGCCTGCCGCCTTGAGCAACGCTTGGGCATGACGAGCAACTTCTTCGGCGGTGCCATACACCGACCCGGAAATAATGGCGACTTTCATCTGAAAGAGGATTCCGAAACTGAGTGAAAACGTAGGATACTAGCATCCGGCGATAGCAAAAGGCCGCCTAAGCCAAAAGTCCCCTCCTCTGCCAATGGTCCAAAGATGATCAACGCGCACCTGCTGCAATCCATGATCGATGCCTCCAACGACGGGATCGTCATCGCTGAACAAGAAGGCGATGAAGACACCATCCTGATCTACGTGAACCCGGCATTCGAGCGCCTCACAGGCTTTGCGCGCGATGAGATTCTCTATCAGGACTGCCGCTTCTTGCAGGGTGACGATCGCGACCAGATTGCCCGCTCGCGCATTCGCAAAGCCTTGAAAGAAGGCCAGCCGTGCCGTGAAGTGCTGCGCAACTACCGCAAGGATGGCAGCGCGTTCTGGAACGAACTGTCGATCACCCCGGTGCACAACGCCGCTGAAAAACGTACCTATTTCATCGGTATCCAGAAGGACGTCAGCCGTCAGGTCGAGCTGCAACGTGAGCTGGATAGCGTGCGCGCTCGCCTGGCTGAACTGGAATCTCAACTGCACACTTGAACCAAGCGCCTCGGACGCGGTCAATCACGTTGAAGAAATCGCCACTCTCGAGCTCGATCATGCACGCAAACGCCCTCCTGACCCAGGACGAAATGGATTTCATCCAGGATATGCAGCATTCGCCGCAGTTGAACCTGGCCGACTCCATGTCGAGCCTGCTGGTCAATGGCGACCCGCAGATCCAGCAGTTGCTGACCCGCCTGGTGGCCAATGAACAGGTCACCCTGCAGGCGCAGTTCAACAACCAGCAGATCAGCTTCCCGCTGCAATTGGTCGAGGACGAATTCCACGCCCTGCACTTGCAGGTAGGTTCTCCGGAAATCTACGAAGATGGCCCGATGCTGCGCCCTTGGCGGCTGTCGATGGAACAGCCTTCGGCGCTGCTGGGCGAGCATGGCGAACCCAGCGGCTTGTGGGTCAGGGACATCTCGTTCAAGGGCGCACTGGTGGAAATCCGTGGTCTGGCCCAAGCGCCATCACGCTTCGACCTGCGTTTCGCCCCCGAAGGCATCCCGGCGATCGGCCTGCATGGCGTGCTGCGCCGACGCATTGGCCGTGACCTGGCCGCCTACGACCTCAGCCGCAGCCCAGCGCACGAGATCGAGCGCCTGCGTGAGTACATCCTCCAGGCCCATCGCCTGGCCCACCCCGAGCTGCATACTCAGGTATCGAGCTGACCCGCCAGGTACTGGCGTAGGCGCTTGCGCATCAGGCTGCCGTTGGCGCCCAGGCAAGCCACTGGACTGCCGGCCAGATGATCCTGGGCCATTTCTGCTACTTCTCCAGCCAGCAATAGCGGACAGCTAAGGCCCAACACCAATCGCGCCAGTCGCTTGCCCAACTCAGCGGTAGGCCGTTGGTTGGAAAACAGCACCAAGGCATCCGGGCTCAAGCGCTCGCAAACCAGCGTCAGCTCATCCAGGGGTTGCCCTGGCGCCAGCACCACCACGCTCACTTCATCACTGCTCAGCAGCAAGCCTGCGACCAGCAGCTCAAGCTCCAGCGCTCCGCTGCTCAGCGGCGCCAGCACTATGCGCCGATTACGCGGGCCACGTGACAGTTGCAGGCGCATCAGCACCCGCCCCCGCAGAAACTGGTCGAGAAACGCCCACTCGCTCATTTGTCCAAAACTTGCGTGACCTGCACGCAGGCTGTGCCAGACCGGCATGAACACCTCATCGAACACCGGATCCAGGGCATTGCTGGCAAACACCTGGTCAAACAGCCGATCGAGGCTGGCGCCGTCAAAGCGCTGCACAGCTTCACGCACTTCGGTACGCCAGCGCACGCGTTCATCGGCGTTGCTAGCAGCCCAGCCGTCCTGCGCCAACGCCTGACCGCGGGCCAGGATGCTGCCGACCTTGCTCACTGCCACACCGCGTTCCAGCCAACCTAGGATGCTGCGGATATCGTCGATGTCCGCTTGGGAATACAGGCGATGGCCGCTGTCGGTGCGAGTCGGCTGGATCAATCCGTAACGGCGCTCCCACGCGCGCAGGGTCACAGGGTTAACGCCAGTCAACTTCGCCACCTCGCGGATCGGATACAGCTGCTGGTAGTCCAGATCAGCTGCGCTGGTTGAGGTCGATAGCTGCTTGTTCATGCGCCCAGATGCCCTGTCTCAGGTAATTGAAAGGCATTTTACGCCCGCTTGCACACAGTGTTCAGTGTATCCCGTTCGCCGCCTGAAACTGACGGGTCATGAAATATCCGCGATAATCGCGCCCGATTCTTGCAAGCCTGCTTGCGTCGCCCACCACCCCGGGCGACGAAGCCAAGGGGCCAGCTACCCGCCAGCCCCGTCGCCAGGAGATACACGATGTCTACCCCACCCGTCACCTTGATGGTGTCGCGCCGCGCCGCCCATGGCCGCTACCAGGACCTACTGACCTGGCTGCATGAAGGCGAGCAGCTGGCCACCGACTTCCCCGGCTACCTGGGCTCGGGCATTCTCGCACCGCCCGCCGAGGGCGATGAATTCCAGATTATCTTCCGTTTCACCAACGAGCAGACCCTGCACAGCTGGGAGCATTCCGCGTCGCGGCGCGCCTGGCTGCAACGCGGTGATGGCTTGTTCGAACGCCCCAAAGAGACGCGCGTCAGCGGCATTGATGACTGGTTTGGCACTAATATGGTGCAAAAACCGCCGCGCTGGAAGCAAGCGGTCGCCATCTGGCTGGCGTTCTTTCCGGTCTCGCTGCTGTTCAACGTGGTCTTCGGCCACTGGCTGGCGCCACTCGACCTGGTGCCCAGAGTGCTGCTCAGCACCCTGGCCCTGACGCCGGTGATGGTCTACCTGTTCATCCCGTTGTCGACCCGTCTGCTGGCCCCCTGGCTGCACCCGACGCCGGCCAACGCCAGCCAACCGGCACGAGGGCTGCGCAGCCGCTGAGGCACGCCACGCAAGAGGCAGACAGTTCGGGTATGCTGGTGCATCACTGCACGCACAGACAAGTAGACTGCCCCGAACATGAATAGCCCTATCCTCGTAACCGGAGCCAGCCAACGCGTAGGGCTGGCCCTGGCGCTTGAACTGGCACAGGCCGGCCATACGGTGGTCAGTGCCAGTCGCAGCATTCTTGCGCAGTCGGCGCACCCGAACATCGTCCAGTTCCGCGCCGACCTCTGCCAGCAGGCCGACCGCCAGGCGCTGATCGAGCACCTGCACACCCACTACGACGGGCTGCGGGCGATCATCCACAACGCCTCGGTGTGGCTCGATGACGGCCTGGATAACCTCGACATGATGTTCCGCCTGCATGTCGAGGCGCCCTACCACCTCAACCTGGCCCTGGGTGAACTGCTGGCCAAGGTCGACAAGGCCGATATCATTCACATCTGCGACGAAACCTCCTCACGCGGCAGCAAGAGCCACATCGGCTACGCCGCGACCAAGGCTGCGCTGCAGAACATGGTGCTGTCGTTTGCCGAGAAATACGCGCCCAAGGTGCGCGTCAACGGTATCCTGCCGGGCTTGCTGATCCTCAAGGAAGGTGGCGACGAAGCCTACCGCCAGCAAACCTTGAAAAAAGCCCTGCTGGAGTTCGAACCCGGCGCCGGGCCGCTGATCGAGGCGGTCAAATACCTGCTCGACAGCCAGTACAGCACTGGCAGCCAGGTGGTCATCAATGGTGGCCGCCATCTGAAGAACCGCATGACCTGAGGGAAGCTCCCATGACCGCGCAACAACAACTCGAACTCGAAGCCGCCGCGTTCCGGCGCCTGGTCGAACACCTGCGAAAACGTACCGACGTGCAGAACATCGACCTGATGAACCTCTCCGGTTTCTGCCGTAACTGCCTGTCCAAGTGGTACAAGGCCGCAGCCGACGAGCAGCAGATCGAGCTGAGCATGGATGACGCCCGCGAAGCGGTGTACGGCATGCCCTATGCCCAGTGGAAAGCCCAATACCAGAAAGAAGCCAGCGCCGAGCAGCAAGCGGCGTTCGAACAAGGAAAACCTCGTGACTGATCTGAACACCCTGCGCGCCAGCCTTGCCAGCGGCGAACACGTTTTTGCCGATACCCTGGCGTTCATTGCCGAGCACTACAGCTACCAGCCTCAAGCGTTCAGCAATGGCGGCGTGGAGAACGCTGCCGGGCAAAACGAAGGCTCCTGCAAGACCCTGGGCCTGGCATTGCTCGAAGGCCTGAGCGACCAAGAGGCGCTGCTGGCGTTTGGTGAGCACTACCGCAGCGTAGTGGCCACGCCTGATGGCAGCGACCACGGCAATATCCGCGCGCTGATCGCCCATGGTCTGGCCGGGGTCAAGTTCGCTGAGCAGCCGCTCAAGCGTCTGGCCTGATTCGCTTCGCGGTAAATCCCGCTCCAACAGTGCTCTGTAGGAGCGGCGGTGCGCCGCTGCGACTTGCCCGCGAAGAGGCCAGAGCTGCCTCCATCAGCTGATGATCTGCCCCGGCACCTCAGCCCCCAGCTCCCCCTGCCCTAACCACCTCAGGGCAATCGGCCACAGCGCCTCGCGAAAACGATCGTGAAAAAACGCAAAATGGCCGATCTCATCCACTGAGATATCCCCAGGCGCCACCCGCAGATGCAGCCGCTCGGCGTGGGTCAGATACCCCAGCAGACGCTCAGTCGCCGCCACCGTGCCAAACGGATCATCGGTCAGGCTGATTGCCAATGTCGCTGCCCGCACTTGGGCAAACGGCAAGCTGTCCAGCGAGCGTCCACTGGGCCTGTGCTCAAAGCGCGGCGTGCGCGTGCTCCAGTCCTCCACCACCCCTGCCGGGGTATCCTCCAGCCAGCCCAGGCGCTTGCCCGGGAAATAGCCATAGACCCGCGTCAACAACGGCATCAGCACATGCCACTTGCCAAACAACTGCCAGCGCTGCTGCGCCGCATAGTCGCGCCAGTAGGCAAACTGCGCGCCGACCATCACCACCCGCCGCACCCGCTCGGCAGACGGCGCCAGGCCCACCGCCCAGCCGCCAAAGCTATGCCCCACCACATCCACGGGCTGCCCTGCGAACTGCTCGGATGCGCGCTGCAACATGGCTTCGAAATCCAACCGCCCCCAGTCGCTCCACGAAGCACTGAACCCGCGCAACGACGCCGGCCGTGACTCGCCGATACCACGGTAATCGTAGGTCAGCACATCGAAGCCCTGGGCAAACAGGTAGTCGGCAAAACGCGAGTAGTAACGACAGCGCACCGAGGTCGCGGCATTGATGATCACCAGCGGACGTTGGGGATCGGGTTGGGCATGACGCCACTGGAAACCGCCGAGGCTGTAACCATCGGCGGCTGGCTGGCGAAAGGCACTGGCGGGTTGAGTGAGGCTGCTCATGGCGCGCTCCCTGCGGCGTCGCGCCTACAGGAAAAGGCGGACACACGAATTGTTGTCCGCCAACGCTAGCAAAAAATCAGCACCAAGCCATCCCCTCAGGTCGTCGACAGGGCGCGAGCCACGCCTGGCTTGCGCAGCACTTCCAGGCGCGAACCGTGATAGCGGCTCTCACGAAACAGTTTGAAGCGGCCGAACAGGCCGTACACATGCATCACCCGGCCCTGCTCGTGGTAGCCCATGCGCAGGTGCAGTTTCATCGCCGGCACGTTGTGCGTCTCGACCACATCCACCACCTTGTGGCAGCCCTTCTCGCGCATGATGTTCCACAGTGCGACCTGGGCGGTCACCGATAGCTCACTGCCAAAGTAGCGGCGGATCATTTCACCGCCGAACTCGAAGAATTCCCCCGGTTTGACCGGGAAGGTGCAGCCGTAATAGTGCTTGTCGTGATAGTCGACCACGCTGGCCCAGATGAAGGCGATCGCATCGCCCTGCTCGTCCAGGTACATGTGCCCGGTATGCCCGGCAGCGGCCAGTTCGCGCATGGTTTCGACGCGGTCGCCAAAGTGGCGAGCGAAGGCATCGGCATTGTCGGTGGTGATTTCCACCAAGGTGACCGGCGGGTGCTCTTTAAGCTTGCAAGGGGGGACGGGGCTGATCAAATCGCGTTCCATCCACAGCAGTTCCCAGTGGAAAAACACGTAACGTTCGAACAGCGTCTTGAAGGTGCGCTTGAGACCTTTTCGCCTTATGCGTTCTTGTAGTTTTTGCAGTGCACTCATACCGCCTCCCAGGCCACGGCGAAATTGCCCGGCCAATAACTGCGGTATAGATGGCGGCCATATCAAATGGCCAGCAGATAATGTGTTGCAAGATGTTAACAAGCCCAGGCGGGAACCGTACACCTGTGGAAAACAGGTGCACGGTCAATGGCTTGCTTACAGCTCGACGCAGTCGAACCGTACGTCGGTGGCTACGTCTTGATCATAGTCAACATCCTGACGCTCGAAACCGAACAGGTTGAGGAACTGCTTCTTGTAACCGGCATAGTCGGTCAGCTCGAACAGATTCTCGGTGCTCACTTGCGGCCACAGGGCCTTGCAGGCGTCCTGAACGTCGTCGCGCAGCTCCCAGTCGTCCAGGCGCAGGCGGCCTTCGCTGTCCAGCTCGGCCGGCTGGCCATCGGCGCGGTACATGCGATCACGGAACATGCGATCGAGCTGATCCTGAGTGCCTTCGTGGACGTTTTTCTCTTTCATGATCTTGAAGACCATCGACAGGTACAGCGGCATCACCGGGATGGCCGAGCTGGCCTGGGTCACTACCGACTTGAGCACGGCCACGTTGGCGCCGCCACCGACCTGCTTGTTCAGGCGCTTGGCGGTTTCGTCCAGGTCTTGCTTGGCCTTGCCCAGCGCACCGTGCCAGTAGATCGGCCAGGTGATTTCAGTGCCGATGTAGCTGAAGGCGACAGTGCGCGCATCGTCGGTCAGCACGTCGGCCTGCGACAGAGCGTCGATCCACAGCTGCCAGTCCTGGCCACCCATGACGGTCACGGTGTCGGCGATTTCCTGCTCGGTGGCAGGCTCGATGCTGGCTTCGATGATGGTGTCTTTGTTGGTGTCGATCGCGGTCGACTTGTACGGCTCACCGATTGGCTTGAGCGCCGAGCGCACCAGCTCACCGGTCTGTGGCAGCTTGCGCACAGGCGAGGCCAGCGAGTAGATGACCAGGTCGACCTTGCCGCCCATTTCGTTCTTGATCAGCTCGATGACCTTGGCGCGGGCTTCGTCGGAGAAGGCATCACCATTGATCGACTTGCTGTACAGGCCTTCGGCCTTGGCGAACTTGTCGAACGCGGCGGCGTTGTACCAGCCGGCGGTGCCTGGCTTGGTTTCGGTGCCCGGCTTTTCGAAGAACACGCCCAGGGTGTCGGCCTTGAAGCCGAATGCGGCGGTGATGCGCGCTGCCAGGCCGTAGCCGCTGGAAGCACCGATCACCAAGACCTTCTTCGGACCATCCTCGCGCACGCCCAGCTTGCGGGTGGCTTCGATCTGGTCACGGACGTTGAGCTCGCAGCCCTTGGGGTGAGTCGTGGTGCAGATGAAACCGCGAACCTTGGGATGAATGATGGCCAATGTCTGTACCTCGTCAGGTTTATGCTGAGGAGCCGCGCCGCATGGGCCGGATCCGTTGATCAGAGGGTGAGACTACCCCCGCAGGTTATCCGACACATATTACGGGGTGATTGAGTGATGCAAAAGGCTGCCGGCCACATCGCGGGACATGTCGCAGCGGCGCAGCAACTGTGGGAGCGGGCTTGCCCCGCGATGAGGCCAGCCCAGACACCCTCAGCCCGCCAGCCCACCCGCAACCACGCCAGAAACTGCCGCGCCAGCGGATCATCCTGGCTATCGCGATGCACCAGGCAGGCCCAGGCAGGCGCAAGGGCGCGACCGATGCCGACGGCCGCCCGCTTGAAATTCACACCGTATCGCCGCCGCTGGCGCCCAGGCGCAGCAAGTACAGCTGCGGCAATCCGGATTTTGCGGCGGGGTATATCAACTACTTCGTGATCAACGGAGCGGTGATCGCGCCGCAGTTTGGCGACAAGCGTGCGGACGGCAAGGCGCGTGACTTGCTGGTGAAGCTGTATCCAGGGCGCGAAGTGGTGCAGCTGGATATCGAGGCGATTGCGGCTGGGGGTGGCGGGATTCACTGCGTTACCCATCAGTGTCCCGCTGTGTGACTGATGGTCAATGGGGCTGCTTTGCAGCCCTTCGCGGCGGTTCGGCGTCCCGACAAGCCCGCTCCCACAGGTATAGCGCTGCCCTCAAGATCTGCGCTATCCCTGTGGGATTGGTGAATGGGGCCGCTTTGCGGCCCTTCGCGGGCAAGCCCGCTCCCACAGGTACTGCGCTACCCTCAAGGTCTGCGCTATCCCTGTGGGAGCGGTGAATGGGGCCGCTTTGCGGCCCTTCGCGGCGGTTCGGCGTCCCGACAAGCCCGCTCCCACAGGTACTGCGCTACCCTCAAGGTCTGCGCTATCCCTGTGGGAGCGGGCTTGCCCGCGAAGGGCTGCAGAGCAGCCCCATTCACCGATCCCCAGGCCCCCGTCGCCACCCGGTAATCATCGACCAGGGCAAGTTCTCACCCAGCCGCACACTCTCGACCAGTGCCGCCAGCACATGCACACACACCAGCGCCAACAAGGCATTAGCCAGCACACTGTGCACATCCACCGGCCAATCCGCGCCCCATAGCGCGTCGACTTCCTGCGACAACCACCCAGTCAGCCCAAGCCCGGCGATACAGCCAAGCATCGCCAGCATCACCAACGCGCCAATCGGCGAATGCCCCAACCGGTGATACGGCTCGCCCCGCAGCAGCGCCCGAGCGTGCGCCGCCAAGCGCGCACGGGTCGGCCAAAAGTCCACCCAACGGGCACTGCGCGGGCCAACGAAACCCCATAGCAGCCGCAGCAGCAGGCAGCCAAGCGCGTAATAACCCAGCCACTGATGCCAATCGTCGCCTTCTTCATTGAAGAAATAATTGGCGAAGAACACCGCGGCAAACGACAGGTGACAGGCGCGCAACAGCGGATCCCACAGCCGCACCCTGGCGGCTGGCATCAGTCTTCGATCTCGGTTTTCACCGCCTTGCCAGTGACCGGGTCATGATAGATCTCGACCTTGCGGCCATCCTTGTCGAAGCCATAGATCTCGTAGCAGTTGCCTTTGGTGACCTTGAACTTGTTGATCTTGTAGCCCTGCTCCTTGAGCTGGGTCTGGAATTTCTCTGGGTCTTGCCAGGTACTTTTCTCGGCGGTGGTGCATTGCGGCGAGGCGAGGGAAAGGCCACTGACAAGCAGCAACGTGAGCAGGATCAGGGTACGCATGACGATAAGCTCCAGTGAGAGTGAAACAGCACGCGGCGCGGCCAAGCTCATCTAGCGTAGCTGCGAATGCCTGGCGATGCTGGCTGCCACTGCTGCTGCCCCCGGGGACCATTCATTTGCATTTCAGATCAATCACAAAGAAAAACAAACTTAACAAATCAACCAATCCCGCCGATGCTGGTGGGAATGCGCCGCTGTCCAGGCGCCCCACCCTTCATGGAGAACAACAAAATGAATGAAGTCGTCATCGTCGCCGCCACCCGCACGGCCATTGGCAGTTTCCAGGGGGCGCTGGCCAGCGTGCCAGCGGTCGAGCTGGGCGCTGCGGTGATCAAGCGCCTGCTGGAGCAAACCGGGCTGGACCCGGCCCAGGTCGATGAAGTGATCCTCGGCCAAGTGCTGACCGCAGGCGCCGGGCAGAACCCCGCACGCCAGGCGGCGGTCAAGGCCGGCCTGCCGTTCGCAGTACCGGCGCTGACCCTGAACAAGGTCTGCGGCTCGGGCCTCAAAGCACTGCACCTGGCCACCCAGGCGATTCGCTGTGGCGATGCCGAGGTGGTGATTGCGGGCGGCCAGGAGAACATGAGCCTGTCGCCCTACGTCATGCCATCGGCGCGTAGCGGCCAGCGCATGGGCCATGGGCAGTTGATCGACAGCATGATCAGCGATGGCCTGTGGGATGCGTTCAACGATTACCACATGGGCATCACGGCCGAGAACCTGGTGGACAAGTTCGACATCAGCCGCGAGCAGCAGGACGCCTTTGCCGCTGAATCCCAGCGCAAGGCGATTGCCGCCATCGAGGCTGGGCGCTTCAAAGATGAAATTACCCCGATCGTGCTGGCGCAGAAAAAAGGCGAACCGAAAGTGGTCGACCGTGACGAACAACCGCGCGCTGACACCACGGCCGAGTCGCTGGCCAAACTGCGCCCGGCATTCAAGAAGGATGGCAGCGTGACGGCGGGCAATGCCTCCAGTCTCAACGATGGCGCTGCGGCGGTGCTGCTGATGAGTGCGGACAAAGCCAAGGCGCTGGGCCTGCCGGTGCTGGCGAAAATTGCCGGTTATGCCAGTGCCGGGGTCGATCCGGCGATCATGGGCATCGGGCCGGTATCGGCGACCCAGCGTTGCCTGGCCAAGGCCGGTTGGACGCTGGGCGATCTGGACTTGATCGAAGCCAACGAGGCGTTTGCCGCTCAGGCGCTGGCGGTGGGTAAATCGCTGGAGTGGGATGCTGCGCGGGTCAACGTCAACGGCGGCGCGATTGCCCTGGGGCATCCGATTGGGGCTTCGGGGTGCCGGGTGCTGGTGACGCTGTTGCACGAGATGATCAAGCGCGATGCCAAGAAGGGGCTGGCGACCTTGTGCATTGGCGGCGGGCAAGGCGTGGCGTTGGCGATCGAGCGCGAGTGATTTTTGGGGCTGCGTTGCGGCCCCAACAACCCCCAGTTCAGAATCGATCTAAGCCCGCACAACGCAAAACGGGACGCAGCGCGTCCCGTTGTTTTGCTCAACTACCTGTTCAAGCCACCGCCGCACCACGCAGCTCGCGCGCAGCGGCGACCATGTTCACCAACGCCGCCTCAGTCTCAGGCCAGCCACGGGTCTTCAGGCCGCAGTCGGGGTTGACCCACAGACGCTCAGCGGGAATGCGCTGCGCAGCCTTGCGCAGCAGCTTGACCATCTCCTCACGGCTCGGCACCCGCGGCGAGTGAATGTCGTACACGCCAGGGCCGATCTCGTTCGGGTAGTCGAACTTCTCGAACGCCTCCAGCAGCTCCATGTCCGAGCGCGAGGTTTCGATGGTGATTACGTCAGCGTCCATCGCCGCGATCGACTCGATCACATCGTTGAACTCGCTGTAGCACATGTGGGTGTGGATCTGGGTTTCATCACGCACCCCCGAGGCGCACAGGCGGAAGGCTTCGGTGGCCCACTCCAGGTAATTGGCCCAGGCGCTCTTGCGCAGCGGCAGGCCTTCGCGGAAGGCTGCTTCGTCGATCTGCACGATCTTGATGCCCGCCGCTTCCAGGTCCACCACCTCGTCACGAATCGCCAGCGCCAGCTGCCGGGCCTGCACTTCGCGGCTGACGTCTTCACGCGGGAACGACCACATCAGCATGGTGACCGGGCCAGTCAGCATGCCCTTCATGACCTTGCGGGTCAGGCCCTGGGCGTACTTGATCCACTCTACGGTCATGGCTTTGGGGCGGCTCAGGTCACCGAAGATCACCGCCGGCTTGACGCAGCGCGAGCCGTAGCTCTGCACCCAGCCGAAGCGGGTGAACACATAGCCGTCGAGCTGCTCGGCGAAGTACTCGACCATGTCGTTGCGCTCGGCCTCGCCGTGTACCAGCACGTCCAGCCCCAGTTGCTCCTGGATTTGCACCGCGTGGCGGATTTCGCTGTGCATGGCCTCGACATACTCAGCCTCGGTCAACTTGCCCTGCTTGAACGACTGACGCGCCAGACGGATCGCCGAAGTCTGTGGGAACGAGCCAATGGTAGTGGTCGGATACGCCGGCAGGTCCAGCCCCGCCCGCTGCTTGACGATGCGCTGCTCAAAGGCCGACAGACGCTGGCTGTCAGCCGGCTTGATCGCCGCCAGACGGGCCTGCACAGCCGGTTTGTGAATGCGCGGCGAGGCAGCGCGGCTGGCCTGTACGGCGCGGCTGTCTTCCAGTGCGGCGTGCACGTCGGCGGCGCCTGGCTGGTTGATGGCCTTGGTCAGCACAGCGACTTCCTGGCACTTCTGCACGGCAAAGGCCAACCAGCTTCTCAGCTCGGCATCGAGCTGGTCTTCCCTGGCCAGGTCTACCGGGCTGTGCAGCAGCGAGCACGACGGCGCGACCCATAGCCGATCACCCAAACGCTCGGCAGCATGACGCAGCACGTCGAGGGCTTTTTCCAGATCGCAGCGCCAGACGTTGCGGCCATTGACCACGCCCAACGACAGCACCTTGTAGGCCGGCAGGCGGTCGAGGATGGTCGGGTACTGCTCGGGGGCGCGCACCAGGTCGATGTGCAGGCCATCGACCGGCAGATTGGCCGCCAGGCCGAGGTTGTCTTCCAGGCCACCGAAGTAAGTCGCGACCAGCTTTTTCAGCGGCGCACGCTGAAGGATGTTGTAGACCCGCTCGTAGGCGTTTTTCCAGTTCTGTGGCAGATCCAGCACCAGGATCGGCTCATCGATCTGCACCCACTCCACGCCCTGCGCGGCCAGGCGGTTGAAGATCTCGTCGTACAGCGGCAGCAGGCGGTCGACCAGTTCCAGCTTGTCGAACTCAGTGCCCTTGGTCTTGCCCAGCCACAGGTAAGTCAGCGGACCGAGCACCACCGGCTTGACCGCATGGCCCAGCGCCTTGGCTTCGGCGACTTCCTCGAACAACTGCTCCCAGCTCAGGGTGAACTGTTGCTCGGCGGTGAATTCCGGGACCAGGTAGTGGTAGTTGGTGTCGAACCACTTGGTCATCTCCTGGGCGTGGGCGCCGCCGCAGCAGTTGTCGCTGCGGTCTGTCGCCACGGCGCCACGGGCCATGCTGAACAGGGTGTGCAGGGTCGGCTTGGCGCCGTTTTGGCCACGAAAGCGCTCCGGGATTACGCCGAAGGTCAGCGAGTGGGTCAGTACCTGGTCGTACCAGGCGAAGTCGCCGACCGGCAGCAGCTCGATGCCAGCGTCTTTTTGCGCCTGCCAGTGGGCGGCACGCAGCGCGCGGCCTACGGCGCGCAGGCCGGCTTCGTCGAGTTCGCCTTTCCAGAAAGCTTCCTGGGCTTTTTTCAGCTCACGATCGCGGCCGATGCGTGGAAAACCCAGGTTGTGTGCCAGTGCCATGTGCCTTGTCCCTTAGAGTGGAAATTCAATGAGGGAAGTTTGGCGGCACGAGCATCGTGAGACAAACTCATATAATTTGAGATGATCACGAGATTCATTCATGAGGCGGAGGTATTGGGGCTGCTGCGCAGCCTTCGCGGGCAAGCCCGCTCCCACAGGTTCACCGCCAGCCGGAAGAACGGCGCGGTACCTGTGGGAGCGGGCTTGCC